>NZ_CP070491.1:0-305625 GCF_016925495.1 Methylococcus sp. EFPC2
GTACTGCGCATCCTGACAGACCGCGGCACCGAGTACTGTGGCAAGGCCGAAACGCACGACTATCAGCTCTATCTGGCGCTCAACGACATCGAGCACACCAAGACCCGGGCGCATCATCCACAGACCAATGGCATCTGCGAACGCTTCCACAAAACCCTGTTACAGGAGTTTTATCAGGTCGCTTTCCGCAAGAAGCTTTATCTATCCATGGACGAGCTGCAGGCCGACCTGGATGCCTGGATCGACCATTACAACCAGGAGCGAACTCATCAGGGTAAGATGTGCTGCGGACGCACACCCCTACAAACACTTCATGCTGGAAAGGAGGTGTGGGACCAAAAAGTCAGCCACTTGAATTTGATCTGACAACCAGGCGCACCCAAAACGGGTAACTGTCAGATCAAGTCTGAACTTCTACACTTGAGGGGTGGCGGGAACGGAGTGAGCCTCCTCACTCCTCACTCCTCACTCCTCACTCCTCACTCCTCCACTCTCCAGCCCATCCACCCAGTGGCCCTGCACGCCGTCCACGCCCAATTCGACCAACTGGGCTTGCTGGGCTTCGCTTTCCACCTGGGTGGCGATGAGCGTCAGGTTAAGGCCGTGGGCCAAATGGGCGAGCGACTGTAGATAAAAGCGGCCGCTCACGTCGTCCAGGATGCGGCGGACGAGGGTGCCATCGAGCTTGAGATAGTCCGGGCGCCAGTCGAGCAGATAGCCGAAGTCCGCGAACCGTCTTCCGAACCGGTCCAGCCCTATACCCACGCCGCGCTCGCGCAGCTTTTTCAGTGCGTGTCCGACGGATTCGCGGTGGGTGAGGAAAGCCGCCTCACCGGTTTCCACCAGCAGCCGCCCGCCGACATCGCGCGGCGACAAGGCATCCAGCAGGTCGTTCACAAAGCGCTCGTCGGCAAGCGATTCCGCGGCCAGATTCACCGCGCAGGGCGGGCCGTTTCGATCTGCGCGCTTCAGTTCGGCGAGCACGAGGGCGATCACCTGACGGTCGAGTTCACCCTGCAGGCCATTACGTTCGGCGAACGGCAGGAAGGCGTGGGCTGGAAGCAGGCGGCCGTCCGCATCCGGCAGTCGGGCGTAGGCTTCCCGATGCAGGGAAATACCGCGCCGCGGGTCGGCCACGGCCTGCCAGCGCAGGGACAGCGTTTGGTTAGCGAGTTGTGTCTTCAGCCACAGATCACGTTCCTGCTCGTCTTGCGGGTTCCGTGGTTCGCTGACGATGAGGCCGGCGCCTTGGGCTTGCGCCCGCCGCAGGGCCGCGTCGGCCAGCGAGAGCGCTTCTGTCGCAGTCAGGCCGTCGGTCAGTTCGCAGATCCCGAAACAGGCGGTAAGCGGCGGATCGCCGTTGCCGCTGGCCACAGTATCCGTCAGTTCGGCCTGTAGGCATGCGGCCAGCCGGGACATGGGCTCCGGCCCCAGGTTTTCAGCAAGCAGGGCGAAGGTGGCGCTTTCAAGGCGTACCAGGAGCGCGCCGCTCTGTCCCTTGACGGCCCGCTTCAGCGTTTTCGCGGCCGCGGACAGGATGCGGTCGGCGTTGGCCCGACCCAGTCGGGCGTTGAGGGCTTGAAATCCATCGATCTGGATCAGCATCAACTGGCGGGTTTCGTTCGTTTCCCAGGTTTCCGCCAGGGCGTTCTGCAGGAAGCGTGCATTGGGCAGGCCAGTGAGTGGATCGCGGTAGGCGAGTTCGCGCAGGCTTTCCGCGGAGGCCGAGTATTCGCTGAAAAGTCCGCGGAATTTGTCCGATAGCAGGTTCAGGGCCTCGGTGATACGGCGCAGTTCGCGGATGCGCGGCAGGTTTTTCTGCGTGGTGAATTCGAGACGGGCAACGCGCAAGGCCTGATCTTCCAGGGTGCGCAGGGAAGCCAGTATCCAGCGCAGTCCCGCGGCGACCAGCAGGCTGGACGCCAGCCAGCCCAGCACGAACCAGCGTCCCAGCGACCACAGGTCCAGCCAAAGGGCGCGGTAGGCATAACCCGGATGACTGCCGACGGTCACCATGCCGGATTGTTTCCAGCCGTTCATGATAGGCGCACCCAGCAGGGGGGTGGGCAGGGGAAGGGCGGCAACCAGCCAGCCCGGTACATCGGTAGGCCGGGGGTTGGCTTGGCGTTCGATCAGCTGGGATCCGTCGGCCGCGCGCACCAGGATGGTCTGGTAATAGCCCCCGTCGAAGATCGCGTCGACCAGGCTTTCCGCCCCGGCGAGGTCGTTGGCGGCCAGATAGGGCTGCAGGGCGAGGCCCAGCGCGATGGCGGTGTCTTGGGCATGCGAGGCCAGTTGTTCCTTCCATTGCTCGCGGTTGTGCTGAGCTACGATGGCGAGGGCTCCTACCGTGATCGGCAGCAAGAGCAGGGTCATCAACAGGGTGATGAGGCGCGATAGCGTCATGGCAGATGGGCTCCCAAAGTGTCGCCGTCCAGTTCGTGTTGCATGCGCGTCAGCAGCTCGCGCCAGAGTCCGAGATCGTTGCTCGTGCGTCCGCGTTCCTTGGCGCGCCACAGGCCGGCGCCATTGAAGCCATAGATCGGCATCAGATCGCGCCGCTGGCTGGCCGGCAATATGGCCGGATTGAGGTTGTCGAGTATCAGCGGTTCGGCACTGGGCAGGGGGTAGTAACTCAGCACCATGTGCGCCTGGATCTTGCCTTGCTCGGGTATGAAAGCCTTGACGTAGCTGATGCGTAGCTTGTCGTCGGCGATGCCCAGGCGGCGCAGGGTGAAATATTTGGCGATGGCGAAGTCCTCACAATCCCCTCCCTTGGTGACCAGCAGCTCGATGGGCGTGGCCCAGTAGTTTTCCTGGCCCCAATGCGCGCTGTCATCTTTTTGCGGGATGCGGTTGAAGAAGGCATTGACGGTGGCCAGCGTGTCGATTTCGTTGGTGCCGGGGTTGGAGTCCATGAGTTTCTTCCATTCCAGCAGGCGGCTTTTTGCCTCCTCACCGTATTGACGCGTCACATCCTTGAGCAGTTTGTCGGTCAATTCGAGGGTGGGTTCGGCCAGGACCATAAAGGCGGCCAGCCACAAGCCCAGGAGCAGGCTTCCGCCCCGGCGGGGCACAGTCACCCTAGGCGCGCGCATGAACGGCGTCCCGGTTCCCGCTAGAACAGTTTTTCGTAGAGGGAAAGGGCGATCTCGACGACGATGAGGATGACGATGTACCACTCGACGCGCAGGCTCTTGCGGGTGTTGACCAGGTCCAGATAGGTCTCGGCGGTACGCGAAACCAGGTCGAGCTTGCGCGACAGCCAGACGTCGCGCTCGCGCAATTCGTATTCGGTCGCCAGGCGCTCGTAGAGCCGGTCGAGCTCGGCGTCGTCCCAGACGATCTCGGGCTTCTCGGTCACCTCGGCGCGGCCCACGGTGCGGGCGAGTATGGAAAGCACGGTGCCGATCTGGTTGAGGATGTCGGTCTTGCCGCGCGCAGGGTCCAGGCCGCGGCTGAGGCGCTCGGCCAGTTGTTCGATGGGATCGAAGGCCGCGGCCACGCTTTGTTCGTAATAGGACAGCACGCAGCTTTTGGCCAGCACGTGGGCGACGACTTGTAAGCGTCCCACCGAGGCCTCGCGCAAGGGCAGCCGGCCTTCCGCGTCCAGGCGCTCGGTGCTTACCGGGTCTATCACCAGAGTGACCTCCTCGATCTCTGGCTCGGGGAAGGGGTCGCGCACCGAATCTTCCAGGCTGCGCAGGATGTCGGACTCTTCCTGCTGGGTCAGGCCGAAGGTTACGACCACGCCGAAGCGGAAGATCATGCTGTAGCCGTGCTGTCCGATCAGCATGACGACCGGCCCGGCCGCCCGGCTACCGGTACGCGCCAGTTCGCGCAGGTCTATCCGGCTGCCCAGAAAAAGGGCCCGGGCCGACAGGGTTTTCGCTGCTTCCGCCATCGAAGGACTCCCTTGGAATGTGCCGCGCTCAGCTTATCACGCCGGCCGCGTTTTCCGCCTGCTCGGCCGGCGGCGCGATTGCCAATAGCGCTCCCGCTCCCTAGGATCCGACTCTGGTTTCATTACCCCGGAGTCATGACGCGATGGATGAAGTGGATTACGAGATTTTCGGCACGGAGATGCAGTACGTCGAGGTCGAGCTGGATCCCGGCGAAGCGGCGGTGGGCGAAGCCGGCGCGATGATGTACATGCAGGACGGCATCGAGATGGACACCGTGTTCGGTGACGGCTCGCAGCAAGGCGGCCTGTTCAGCAAACTGCTGGGCGCGGGCAAGCGTTTGCTCACCGGCGAATCCCTGTTCACCACGGTGTTCTACAACCAGGGCGGCGGCAAGCGCCGCGTCGCCTTCGCGGCCCCTTATCCCGGCAAGATCGTCCCGGTGCATCTGGCCGAGGTCGGCGGCACGCTGATCTGCCAGAAGGATGCATTCCTCTGCGCCGCCAAGGGCGTGTCCTTGGGCATCGCCTTCCAGAAGAAGCTGGGTGTCGGCCTGTTCGGCGGCGAAGGATTCATCATGGAACGGCTGGAAGGCGACGGCTGGGCCTTCGTCCATGCCGGCGGCACCCTGCTGGAGCGCACCCTGGCACCCGGCGAGCGATTGCGGGTCGATACCGGCTGCGTGGTGGCTTTTCAGCCCACGGTGGATTTCGACATCCAGTACGTCGGCAAGATCAAATCCGCCCTGTTCGGCGGCGAAGGCCTGTTCTTCGCCAACCTGAGCGGTCCCGGCAAGGTCTGGCTGCAATCGCTACCCCTTTCGCGCCTGGCCAATCGCATCCTGTCCGCCTCCTCGGCCGGCCTGGGCCGCGGCAAGGACGAAGGTTCGCTGCTGGGCGGCGTGGCGCTGGGCGATCTGTTCGGCGGCGACGACTGATCAGACAGCAATGTCACGCAGTATTCCCTCTCCCACTGGGAAGGTCGCGGCTGAAGCGACGTTTGCGATTGGACGAGGGCAGGGTGAGGGAACTACTCGGATGTTCACCGCCTTGCCGGTAGCCTCCGGTGCTTCAGTCCCTCACCCCAACCCCTCTCCCAAAGGGCGAGGGGCTTAATTCAACACCAAGGACCCTCTCGCTGGCTCAATGAAACGATCGGCACATCATGAAATCTGACACTGAAGTTTCAGGCGCGGCACGCGGCGCGTTCGCGGGCCGCTTGTTCGGTCCGGATTTACCCGGCGCCGGGGTTCTAGCCGAATGCCGCTGGGGCGCGGGCGTGGTTTATCTGCGCTGCGGCGAGCGGCGCATCGACGTCGCCGTCGCCCGCTTGTATATCGAGGCCGCCGGCTTCAACCACGGCCAGACGCGCGTGAGCTGGGCGGGTGAAGGCGGCGATTACGCCTTGTTCCTCGAACACGGCGCCGCGCAGGCCTTTGCTGCCGCGGCTCCGGCCGAACTGGCGCTCGGCTTGCGGGCGGCGGGGCAAACGCGTCGGGGGCTGGAGCACCGTTTTCGTCTGGGTTGGGCCGTGCTGGGCGGAGTCTTGGCCGCGCCGCTGCTGGCGCTGATGGTTTTCCTGGCCAAGGCCGATGACATCGCCGATTGGGTGGCCGAGCACGTGCCGCCGGAATTCGAGGCGCAGCTCGGCGATGGCGTGTTGCAGCAGACCCGCGCCCAGAGCAAGCTCAGCGACGACAGTCCCGCCGCCAAAACGGTGCGCGGAATCGGCGAGCGGCTGGTGCCGGGCAGCCGCCACCATTACCGCTGGTTCGTTGCCGACAATCCGGAGATCAATGCATTCGCCGCGCCCGGCGGCGTGGTGGTAGTCAACGCCGGGCTGATCGCCGCCGTGGACAATGGCGAAGAACTGGCCGGCGTGCTGGCGCACGAAGTGTCCCACGTCGAACTGCGCCACAGCGTGAAGGCCGCGGTCAAGATGCTGGGCCTGCGCGCATTGTGGTCGCTGGCACTGGGCGATTATTCCGGCACCCTGGCCGGCGAAGCCGCCGCCCAACTCACCGGCCTGAAGTTCTCCCGCGACGCCGAAGCCCAAGCCGACCTGGAAGGCCTGCACCGCCTCGCTGCCGCGGGCATCTCGCCGGCCGGCATGCCCAGCTTCTTCGCCAAGCTGGCGGAAAAGGAGGGCGCGGCCAAGCTCCCGGCCCTGCTCTCCACCCATCCCCTATCCGAAGACCGCCGCGAGCGCCTGCAAACCGAACTGGCAGCCTTGCCCAAAAGAGATTACCCGCCGCTGCCTTTTCAAAAGTAGAGCCATAGGATGCGCTGAGCTTGCGAAGCGAATTGCTCGCGTACAAGACGGCAAAATGACCGACTATCGCCGGTTCAATATGGTTTTTTTACAGTTAATTTTGCCGAGCGTCAGGGTAATATTTTATTCGTTGAAAATATCGATCTACTACGAATGACCTTCCGCCATAGCCAAGGGCGAAAGAATTTCTGCAAGCCGCATCAGATGGCGCGAGCAGGGTTTATGGCAGTGCCGGTTTTGGGAATATTTATTGACCGAGCAGGAGAGTTTTTCATCGAAACCGGTTATTGACGTAAGCCTACGCGCGCGATGCGCTTCGTGGCCTCAGCACATCCTATGATCCTCCATCGTCTCCACGATTTACACCACTTCCGTGCCGCCGGCCGGCCGCCATGCAGGCTCACCGACCGCGGCGCTACGTCGTCGACTTCCGCCGTCAAGGCGGCAAGGTGAACGCCAGCAGCGGATCACCCATCCGATAAATTTTCTCCTTGCGCAACTCCGCCGCAAACAGCTCAGTCTTGATCGCGCTCTTTGGGGACTTCGGCGCCTTTGCCTTAGTCATGGCCGTAGCTCACGCAGCTGGATTGACGATAGCCCCATTTTACCGGGCAGAAGTCGAATAGCAGAGGTTTTTCGAGGTGCCAAGTATTAGCGAGTTAATACGCGTTAGGGTCGCGGAATACCTTGATCATGGTCCGAAAAATGATCTTAAGATCCAACAGCAAGCTCCAGTGTTGGATATATTGCAGGTCATAGGTCACTCTTTGTTCCATTTTTTCGAGCGTATCGGTTTCACCCCGGCAGCCACTCACTTGCGCCAACCCTGTGATACCGGGTTTCACCTTATGTCTTAGCATGTATTGAGATATTTCTTTGCGATATTGCTCATTATGCGCAACAGCATGTGGTCTTGGACCGACGATGGACATGCGGCCCTGAAGCACATTAAAAAACTGAGGTAACTCATCGAGCGACGTTCTGCGCAAAAAAGCGCCAAATGGCCGAATCCGTGGGTCACTGCGGGTGGCCTGTTGGACGTTGGAGCCGTTCTCACACACTGTCATAGTTCGAAACTTCCACACATCAATGGCTTTACCATCCACGCCATAACGCCGCTGCCTGAAAATCACCGGTCCGGGGGAGCTGATTTTGACGCCAATGGCAATAAGTACCATCGGAATCAACGCAAACAAGAGTATCAGTGCCGAAAGCAATAAATCTTCGGCACGCTTGATCAATCCGTCGAGGGGCTCTTGATCAAAGGGGGAGCCATAAACGCTGAAGCACGGAATACCCTGTATCATCACGCAACGCGAGCTGACCAGATTGAAAACGAATAGATCGGGTACATAGAATACTGTAGCTGTCGTATCCCCCAATTTTTCCATGATTTCCCGCACCCGTATTTCCGCTTGCAACGGCAGGCATACAAAGACAACCTCCACATGCCCTGTCCGAGCGTCCTCATAGAGTTGGGAAAACCCGCCTTTCAACTCTCCATCAGCACACTCTAACCGACGACCTCCTTCGGGTTTTCGATCGTCGTAATACCCTATCAAACGATACCCCAATGAAGGCATTTCATTAAAAGAGGAAAGCAATCTCTTACCTAGATGGTTTGCCCCGACGACGCCCATGCCAATCGTATTCCTTTCAGGTACTGGAGAGGCTCTGACGAGGTAATGGTACGAGGCATGAAAAGTGCCTATGGCGATCAATGTCACGATCAACCAAATGGCGACAGTAAGCCGGGAAGTTTCCACACCAAATTTCGAGAAAAAGAAGAATAAGACGAGCGTCAATACCGTTAATAACCATGCGCTAGTAATGCGAAACAGGCTGTCGGAAAGTGTCGTTCCGCGCCAATTAACATAAACCTCGTTGTACTCGGCGAAAAATTGAAACAATAGTAGTCCGGTGATCGCGTATGTCAGGTAAAGCTCGCTCCAAGCGTATTCACCCGGCCAGTAGAAATTGAGGACCAGCATTGCGCCCCAGAGCGACATCAGCACGATACAACTGTCTATTACGCGAACCAACGCTTGCTGCTTGGTTTGGTGCTGGCGAACGAACGCCTGCCCATAGTTGAGTTTGTATTCCGTGCTATGCATGGCGGCGAGACTATTTCCCGGCAAAGGGCTGGACATGGACGCGGAGTTCTCCGTAGAAATGGGCAACGCTAATGTCGCACTACAGTGTTGCATTGGTATTACGGAGCCAAGTCCAAAAATAGCTATTAAAATATAGCGCTACGTAATGCCCGCCTCTATCGCAATCTTTATCCAGCCTTTTGGTCTTCGGGTTGGCAGTGGCCGCCGCACTGGCCATTTATCAAGCTTAAATTGAAGTTCGTACGCATTGCGCACTGATTGGCGCGGTTCGAGCGGTGATGCGGGCGTTCAATGGCTTATCCATTATTTGATATCGGAATTCACATATCGCGTGCTCTGGCGGCTACCGACCCCGACGTTACGTCGGTCACACGGACCTTCTGGGCCGTTGGATAGCAAAATGCCGTAAATACGCGTCGTCATCGAATTGACATAACTACTCATTACAATGCGCGCCTGATTTGCTTTTTTGGCCTAGGTAAAATTTGTACGCACTCCTTCTTCGGATCTTAGGCGAACGGCAACTAATTGATTGTGCAGATAATGCAGCGCTGGTTAACCGTGGATGAAGCCAACCGGTGTACGGGGTCCTTTTGGATGGTTTTAATGTTTTGGTGTGATAATGAATGGCAATAAACCTAGCTCGTTTGTTTCTATCGGGTTGGAGGGTGTCCTTATTTTGGTAGCGTTTGCAGGCGTGGCCCAAGCGGCGCCGACCCCTTGGAAAGGTATTGCAGACTACAAAAGTGCGCCGGGCAGCGTTGGTGACGAGGATTTAGTAGGCCCCTTCAGTACCTATGATTTCGGTACGGGTGTGGTGTTGTCCAAACTGATTTCAGGGGACGGTCAGCATGTTGGCGACGTTTTCCAGGGTTACTATCAGACCTATGTTCAAGGGCACGAGTTAAACGCCTTACCGGTGAGTGCAGGCGGTTTGAACTCAAACTACGAACTGACGGTCGTAGCCGAATTTCAAGAGACAATAACCGGTATAACTGCTTTCGGTCCCACCTTTAGCGTGACAGGCGGCAGTGCTGCGCTGTATTTCGATACCTCGCCCGATAGGAGTTATGTATCTGACTCTGGCTTTAACAATGGCGTGCCAATACTGACCGGTAGGATTACCTCGGGCAGCGCTTTTTTTGTTTCGCCAATTGGTATGGGTTCTTCCCAGTTTGAATTGAGTTTGAACGGTACTTTTAGTGGTTATAACTCCGCTGTTTACGAGCCTGACACCATTGGTGGCGGGATCGCTAATTTTAATTTGCGCGCTACGTTGAGCGATCTCGTTTTTTTAAACACGATATCGACTGTACAGGGCGAGAGTAAGGTTGGAAATATACTGTTGGCCGGAGATGGGGGGCTGCAGCTGACGACGGCGGTACCTATTCCTTTCGCAGGATGGTTGTTCGGCGCTGCCTTGGTGGGCCTGACATTGGTTCATCGGCAAAAATCAGATCTTTAAGATGTTAGGCGTACACCGCTGCTTGAGTTGGATTCGGGAGAGTGGGTTTTGGGCTTGTCTTTAGGATCTTAAAGAGCCTCTGATTTAGCCCTGCGACGGGTTCGGGACGAATGGAAACGTGCTCGTGTTTGCTAGTGTCGAAGTATGACTGAAGTCGACTTGTTCAGCGCTTCCTTCCGTGGATTCGTGACCGCGTCGCTATCGGGTGATGATGAATCATTGGTGCTTCCATAGCTGGGACATCGGTGGTGTTTCCTCGTTCGCCGTACCCAGTGTTAAACGAAGGATGTCTTACTCTGGTTTCAATCTGTATTTACCGCTGATGTGAACGGAGTTCCCCGTTTGGGATGCCAATCCAGATCCATATTGCGCCGCCTATTCGGTGCCGACACGACGGATAGCCACCGATACATTTGATTAATTGAAAACATTCCCCGACGTATTACTTGCTTCCACCGTGAAAATTGCGACTTTGTTCTCGATCGCGGGAAAATATTGGGTTCTCGCCCTTGTATATGTGGGTATCCTCTGGATTCCCGCTTGCTCATATGCAGAAGACGTCTATCGGCTCAACACGGGCGACAAGTTGAGAATAGATGTTTGGCAAGAAGAAAATCTGCGCGCAGACGTCATTGTGTTGCCTGACGGCACGATCAATTTTCCCTTGGTGGGATCGGTGCCCGTAGCCGGAAAAACCACCACCGAACTTGCCTCAGTCCTGAAAGAAAAATTGTCCGACTTCATCCCGGGTCCGGAAGTAAATGTGGCCTTGGTGACGCTTGAAGGCAATGTCATTTATGTCATTGGGGAGGTCACCAGACCCGGTCCCCTTATCATGACGAGAAACATGACGGTCGTGCAAGCTCTCAGTATGGCAGGCGGCTTGACGCCATTCGCCGAAAAAAATGACATCCACATTTTACGCGCCGATCAGGGACGGAACACCGTTTCGATACCCTTCCGATATGGAGATGTTGAGGATGGTGATAAGTTGGACTCTATTGTTCCGCTGCAAAGCGGCGACACCATCATCGTCCCCTGAATATCACTATCGTATTTGGAAATTCAGGTGTGCGTAAACGAAGGTGGTTTTGCATTGTTTGCGCGGGCGTCGCGCATTACGCGATGGCTGCCGAGTGGCATATCAAAGGCGCCTATACGCAGGAACTCCAACACGACGACAACATCGGCATGCGAACCGGGAAAACTGAGGTTTACGGTACAGTGTTGCGACCGAGCTTCGATGCTGGCTGGCGAGATGGCGCCATGAACATCGGCATCAACGGAACCGGGGAAGTCCGCCGTTATGATGACGATCTTTGGGATTGTGAAACCTTTGGTATGGGCATGAGGCCGAGCTATCAAGGCCGAAAACATGAATTCTCCCTGACGGGTGGTTATTCCCAGTCCTGCACTTACACTCAACAAGCGACCGACACGGGGATCTTGTTACCTAAGAATCAGTCGGAGAATTACAACCTAGCCCCCGCCTGGAGTTGGCAATGGTCGGCGCGCGATCAATTCACTGTCGGCCCGTCGTACAGCCAAACTGATTACATTTCGACAGGAGCGGCCAATGGTTTCACCTCTACGCCTTTCCAAGGCAACAAGACATACGGTATCAATCTGTCCGAAATGCATCGGCAAAGTCCCCGTCTTTCGTTGACCGGCAGCACATTTTACTCTCATTCCAGCTACACCGGAGCTCATGCATCTAGTCAAGATGTCTTTGGCTTTCAATTGGGGGCGCAATACCAGATTTCGCGTGCATGGTCCATTAATGGCAGCGCCGGCGGACGTTGGGTCGAGTCACAAGTTCGGAGTAGCGGATTAGGCGACAGTCATACACCCGGTACGCCCCAATTCGGCGAGTTGGCCAATATCGCGTTGAGCCACAAAGGTAAATATGCCACTTCATCGGTGACCTTTTCCCGAACCGTCAACCCCAGCGCGTTTGGCCAAGTAACTCAATACACGTCCGTCTCCGCACGTTATAGCTACCCGATCACGCGCCATCTTTCCTGGTCGCTTGACGGCAGTTATCAGCAGAACGAATCAGCAAGCCAAAGCTCATTCCAAACGCGCCAAAACCGAACCTTTTTCTCTGCGTCTTCCGGACTTACTTGGCAGTTCGCTAAACACTGGCGCTTGTCCGGAAACTACCGCTATCGCCGGCAGGAATACGACAGCATCCCCGGCGTACGAGACTCCAATGCCGTCACCGTAGACATCTCCTACGACTGGGATGGTTTGCGGGAAGCGCGCTAACTCGATCGTCCAGTACCCGCATGGAACAAGAAGAAAACGTCAAAACTATCGCCGAGTACCTCGAGGTACTTAAACGGCGAAAGTACATAGCGCTGGTTTCATTTGTAACAATCAGCTTCCTGGGATTTGTGTTGGCGATGAAGTTACCGCCGGTGTATCGCTCGTCAGCCACCATCTTGATCGAGGACCAGCAGATTCCTCGCAGCATGGTGCAAACCACAATTACCGATTTTGCCGACAAACGCATAGAGCTCATCAAACAGCGTGTGATGACGCGGGATCGGATACTCGGCATCATTCAGAAACATAAACTTTACCTCGACGATCGCGACAAGCTGGTACCCAGCGAACTCGTAAAACGTTTTCAAGAGGATACAGAAATCCAGATGATCGCTGCCAATGTAGCGGACCCCCAGCGCGGTAGCGGAAAAGCCACGATCGCGTTCACCATATCGTTCAGCGATCGGCTGCCAAATGTGGCGCAAGGGGTTTCGAATGAATTGGTGAGCTTATTTCTCGAAGAGAATACCCGTGTGCGGGCCCAGCGAGCGGCCAAAACAACGGAGTTTCTCAATGAAGAAGCTGAAAAGCTTAAACACGAAATCCTGATGCTGGAAACCCGGATTGTCGATTATAAAGCCAAATACGGCAAGAGTTTGCCGGATATGTTGCAGGTTAATCTCACCGCCGTAGAACGAACCAATGAATCGCTCAGGCAGACCGACAACGACATTCGGCTTGCTCGTGATCGCATTACGTATCTTTCTGATGCGCTGCTGCAAGCAAAGGAAAACTCGGCCACTACCAGCGGCAGGCAGGCGGACAAACCTATGGGCAAAGCGGAGCAGATGCGATTGCTTAAATCGCAGTTTATACGGCTCAGTTCGCTTTATACGCCTTCTCATCCCGATGTATTAAGGGTAAAGCGGCAGATTGTCAGCATGGATCCCAGCTTTACTGGCGCGGAGGCTACGCGGAGCGATGTGAGTTCCGAATTACTTAAGGCGGAGGCGGAACTCGTTCTGTTGAAGGACAAGTATGCCGACAATCACCCGGATGTCGTCAAACTGCAACAACAGCTTGCTACCTTGAGGCAAAAGGCTGACGCGGCGGCGACCCAAGATGGGAATGATTCGGAAAACACGGTCAAAGGGGACCCCGCCTATTTGTCACTATCCAATCAGCTCCTTAGCACTCAGCATGAGCTGGAGAACTCGCTGAAACGTAGGGAGGAGTTACAAGGCGACCTGCGGGAATTGCAGGCCCGAGTCGACCAAACCCCCTTGGTGGAAAAGCAATATGCCGAATTGCAGAGAGATCGCCAAAATAGCCTGAATAAATATGCGGAGCTGGAAGCTAAGAGCCGAGAGGCCAAATTGGCTCAGACATTGGAAGAGGAGCAAAAGGGCGAGACCTTCACCCTGATCGAGCCCCCTGTAGCGCCAGACAAGCCCGAGAAACCTAACCGCAAAAAAATTATCGCGCTGGGTGCGGGAGTTGGCTTAGGGACCGGCTTGGCACTCATGATTTTGCTGGAGCTTCTATATGAAAGAGTGCGTGGACCAAAAGCCTTGGAACGCATCGCCGGGATGGCTCCGTTAGTGGTTATTCCATATATAGAGACCCCGGCAGATATAAGAAAACGCAAGGCCCAAGTACAGCTCACAAGTATTGTAATCGGGGGAGCAATTGTCGCCATCACACTACTGACTCATTTTTATGTTATGCCTTTAGAACAAATTGGGGCGGCCGTAGTAGTGAAGATAGGTCGGCTATAGGAAACGAATTTAGTATTCGAATTTCGCCGGAAAGCGAAGGGTATGTATACGTAGTTCTGAGATGTTCACTGCTAGGACGTGATAGGGCTATCTAATAGCGCCGGCAAGCCAAGGCCTGGCTAGGCCATACGACTCAACCTGCTTTGCTTTATCTAGGTTAAAGATTTTGGAACAAAGCTCAATTCAGCACAAATCTGTCCCTCCGATTCAATATACCCGGACCCGGCGGATTACCGTTAACCCCGGCCTAATGCGCGATCGGCGACTGGTCATGGGACTGAGAAACGACCCGTACGCCGACGTTTTTCGATTGTTACGCACGAATATATTGCGGCAGCTCCGCGAAAAACGGTGGACCAGTCTGGCGATCGTCGCACCCACAGCGGAATGCGGAAAAACCTTCGTTACGGTTAACCTGGCTATTGCTCTGGCCATGGAAGTTAACCAGACCGTGCTCGTCGTTGACGCCGACCTACGAAAACCCAATGTTGCCTGGTATTTCGGGATGAAACCCGAGAAAGGCTTGCTGGATTACCTGCAAGATGACGTAACGGTGGAAGACCTTTTGGTGAACCCTGGTTTTGACCGACTGGTGGTTCTGCCAGGACGCGGTACGACAGAACACTCGTCCGAGTTACTGGCACTGCCGCGAATGACTTCCCTAGTAACGGAGCTCAAAACGCGTTACGACTCACGCATCGTGCTATTCGATCTTCCTCCGCTGCTCGCTTCGGACGACGCAATGCTGTTCATGCCGCATTACGACGCAGCACTGCTGGTGATTGAGGATGGCAAGAATACACCGGGTGAAATACGGCACTCGATCAATATACTCGACGGTACTCCGCTTGCTGGCATGGTGCTGAACAAATCGCGCGCCGTCACCGTAACACCCTATCAGCGCGCCACGGGTTAAAAGCGGCCACAAGAGACGTGGGCTACACCATGAACAATCGAGTGCACATAATGGGTATCGATTTCGACCCATTGACCATGGCTGATGTGGTTGCCACGGTATTAACTTGGGCGGGCGAGACATATCACACATGCCGGTATGTGGTGACACCAAACGTTAATCATGTCGTGACCTTCCAGGATAACGATGGCCTTCAGGCCGCGTATCGAGACGCTTCCTTAGTAGTGGTTGACGGGAAGCCGGTATTGCTGGCTTCTCGATTGCTTGGCAAGCGGCTGCCGGGCTTAGTGCCAGGTAGCGATCTCTGCCCAGTTTTGTTCGACACAGCAGTCAAACAATCGGGACTGCGAGTTTTTTTGCTTGGCGCCGGAGATGGCGTGGCTGAGCGGGCCGCCAGAGTTATCCAGGCGCGTTGGCCATGGATTTCGGTTTGTGGTTACTACACCCCTCCGATGGGTTTCAACTCCGAATCGCACGAGAACGCCGAAGTGATCGATTGCATCAACGCGGCGCAGCCCGATGTGCTGCTCATAGGACTCGGGGCCCCGAAACAGGAAATCTGGATACATGCCATGCGGGCTCAACTTCACGTCAAAGTCGCCTTGTGCATCGGCGCGGCCATCGACTTTCTCGCGGGAGAAAAAACTAGGGCACCCAAGTGGATGCGGTTTGTGGGTTTGGAATGGCTGCACCGGGCGCTGAGCGAGCCGAAACGACTCGCTGGTCGATATTGGCATGATGCCAAAGTATTTCCCCTCTTGGTACTTCGCGACCGTTCGCGATTGAAACGAGTCCGCACCATGCTCCAGCGATCACCCATTCGCTAAAATCCGGACAAAACAGGGGACACGAACATGGACCACAAGTATTCGGCACTAATATTGTTCGCCTTGTTAGTTTTGTCATTTCCCCCGGTTCAAGCATGTGAAGCGCCGTCCGAAAGCTTTTGCGCCGATTACTTCCGGGGCATCGGCCTGTCCGGCCCCGTCCTGGCCACCGAAACGACGTCAAAAATCGATTTCGACTGGAAAAACGGTCGACCACATAGGCGAGTATCCGCGAACTTCTTCTCTGCACGCTGGGAAGGCATATTCGACTTCGACGCGCATCCCTATGAATTCATGGTGCGGGCTGACGACGGTATTCGCGTGGCTATCGATGGAACTATCGTCATCGACCGATGGAAGCCTACGCGTGGACAAAAAAATAGGACCACTCTAACGCCCGGGTCAGGCAAACATCGTATCACCGTTGAATATTTCGAATTAACCGGATTGGCGGGGGCGACTGTCGATTGGCACCCTATTACGTCCACTAACTCCGTAGCCTTTGTAACGTATAACGCGAAAGGCGCGCTCGCTGTAAGCCAGCAAGCCCCGTGGACAAATTCGCCACCTCGCTTGCCCATCGGTATCAATCTTTCCACTTTTGATTACTGGAATTCCGCGGTTCCTTTCAAAGATCTTATGATGCAATCGGGGGTTGTCGGTGTATATAAACAGGCCTCCAATGACCGCTGCGAGACACAACCACCGCTAGTTAACAATGGATACCCTAAATACGTTCCAGCGGGGTGCCGTATTAGAATTTTTAGCACTTTCCAAATCAAAAATGAATATTGGCCAAATGGTGTCCCTACCTATCGTCCAGGACATTATGTCTTACTTCACAAAGGAGTCGGCACAATAAAACTTAGCTGGGATGCCGCAAACGTTAAGTATACGAGCGCGGGGCGCATCGAATTCGACGTTCCGACACCTGGCACTGGCTTACAAATAGAAATCGTAAATTCCGATAATAACAATCCCGTTCATGATATGCACATCGTTCACGCAGACGATGAAGCTACGTTTAGAACGCAGCCATTCAATGAAAAGTGGCTGAACATTTTGAAACCGTTTAATGTCATCCGGTTCATGGACTGGGGGAGAGTCTCCCAGAATATCACGAAATATTCGGGGGCCGCTGTTGCACATACGACCAATACCCTGACGCTGCCTAGCAGTGCGCCTTCCGTCGACAATCTGTTCAATGGTATGGTGACCATGATCAATGTCAATGGAAAATATCCGCGAGTATTCATCGAAAAGTATGACGGCGCAAGCAGAACGCTTTTTCTGCGCTCCCCCATAGAACTATCGACTACGGGTGCGCAGCCCACGCTTACTATCTTCGATTTTCCCAATAAAACCTGGGAGGAACGGGCTCAGCCCACGACGTTGGGGCAGACTACCAACGCCGGGGTGGCATTCGAATACATGATAGACCTAGCCAATACCATTAATGCCAATCCATGGATCAATATTCCAACAGCCGCGGATGATCGCTTTGTACAAGAACTCGCGAAACTTATCAAAAGCCGGCTAAAGCCCACGCTCAAATGCTACATTGAATACTCCAATGAAACTTGGAACTACGGGTGGCCCGGGTATCATTACTCAGAAGCCAAAGTCAACGACATGAAATTGACTGGCACATGGATACCAGCCGATGCCTGGCAGGCCTATCGCGCTGTTGAAATCTTCCGCATTTTCAACCAAGTATTCGGCGAGCGTGACCTGCGCGAACAACGAAACGGGAGCCGTTTGGTAAGGGTGTTGACCTCTCAGACCGCTTGGCTGGACCGTGCTATGAAAGTTATGGATTGGACCAACAGCGGCAATACCTATCCCACGCTAGGGATACCCGCCCATAAATTTGCCGACGCTTGGGGCATGACAACCTATTTTTCTGCCCCGGGAGGCGCTAAAACAATAGAACTGGCTTCGACAACAGAGTTGATCGATATGCAAATTGCGGCCATTGACCAAGAGGTTGCAAAAACGCCTAAACCGGGCTTGTTCCGACAAATAATTGAAGCATGCCGTAAACGCGGGCTGCAAGTCGTCGCGTACGAGGGTGGTACCCACTTGCTCGCTCCCCAAGAACGCACGGACTTGGTTGCCAAAGTGGTATTAACCAACCGGGAGTCAAGAATGGAGCAGTTATACAGCCATGCCTTAACCGCCTGGGAAAATCTGGCGAAAGAATATGGCTCGAGTGCGATCGGCGTTTGGAATCAATACTATGATGTTGGCCGATATTCAAAATATGGCTACTGGGGCATTTTGGAGTCCACCTATCAAGATCCCAGCACGGTGCCAAAATACAAAGCCATACAGTCCTTTGTGAACGGCAATCGCGTTAACAATTGATGCGGTATATCTATGCATGCATGTTTATACTCGATCGCCGATGGCTACATGACCAACTATACCGTTGAGGTTAAGGGTACAGGCCTCACTACATTAATTATTTATTCGGGATAGCAGAAGTTTCTGTGATCCCGTTGACAGCGGTGTCACTGCCTGGAAGCCATCACCAGCCTTGTCGCTCCGACAGCCCTAATTGGAGTGTTTGTATAAGAGTCGCACCGGTGGGTAGTCGCCGCCGGGACGAAAAGTTTTGTAGTATTTTATCCTGACGCCGGAAATGAGGATTGTCGATTTAGGGGGGGCAGTCACAAATATGGGATATTATACTCCCACTTTAATCTAATCTGTCTCAACCCGCCTGGCGTAGTTGCAACGAATCATAATACCCGTTAAACAACGTTACGAGTGTCGTAAGCTATTGAGTCTCAGATGGCTATTACCAACAGATTTCATATGAGGAAGTGCCTTACTTTAAAGCCGGATATTTTCGTCTTATATCTAGTAACGGCTTTATCGATCATGTTGGGAGCAGGCTAAGCGGCTAGAGTTTGCCTGTGAGGTTAATTGCTTATCTCAAAACACTGGGTTCAGATCCAATGCAAATAGCCACCTGCAGAGGCATATTTCGGCGAGCCGTTTTGGTGGTTGTACCTCAAAATCCGCAGCAGTTCTTTGTGAAAACATGGTCGGAAAACCTACCCGCGTGGACTGAAAGAGTAGCGACTACTACGGTATTGATCGAGGCAATTAACAGGGCTATTTCCCCACCGAAATATATCTTCTGAATTGAGCTTCTTTCCAAGGCCATTTATCGCTTTTCAGTCGTCTAGCAAGATAAAATTCTTGAAAGTTATCCATGTATGAGCGGATGAGAGCCACCATTCGGACGATGGGCGGAGATGACAGTGCCACTTGGTATTGCAGGCGACTAAATAGCGTACGCACTGATGGAGCATGTAGGCCGGTTCTGAGTGCGTCTTGTACGAAGAATAGTGACCCAGTTAATAGGTTAACCACCAAGTATTGTCCCTAAGGTGTAAGAATTAACCCGAATATATTTTCGTATCTTGTCCTCTTTGGCTGGCCTTTTATTTGCTTGGCGATTTATCGGCGCTTGCCGATTGGACCGGCAACCATTTGGTCAATATTAGGAGCCTATTTGATTTTGCCGGTTGGCAATGCGGTAGACCTGCCTCTCCTTCCCCCCTTGGACAAGATAACTATTCCGAATGTAGCGGCATTTTTGGTTTGCAGGTTTCTGCTTGGCCGGCCTGTAAATCTATTGCCAAGTGGAGGTTGGGGCAAATGGCTGATGATTGTTTACTTATTGAGCCCATTCGTAACGGCCGCAGTTAATAGTGATCCCGTAATCGCGGGTCCACGGTATATCGGAGGTATGGATTATTATGATGCGCTATCCGATGTCATTAGACAGAGCTTATTTATTGTGCCCTTCGCGCTCGGTCGACAACTTCTGACTTCCGCCAGCGATAGTGAAAATATAATTCGAGCTCTGGTGGTTGCCGGTATTGTTTACTCGCTACCCATGCTTTTTGAAGTTCGCATGAGCCCTCAACTTCATACGTGGATTTATGGGTATTTTCCACATAGTTTTCTTCAGCAGATGCGCGATGGGGGATTTCGGCCCGTGGTTTTCCTCGGGCATGGCCTATGGGTGGCGTTTTTTGCTATGACGGCCGTGGTAGGGGCGGCTACGTTGTGGCAGGCACGGATTTCCGTCGGGCGCTTTAATCCTGCAGGTGTGCTGGCTTACTTAAGCGTGGTTCTGCTCTTATGCAAGAGTATGGCATCGATGCTTTATGCGGCTGTGCTGCTTTTATTTATTCGCTTTACGTCCGTCACCACTCAACTGAATATCGCGAGATGTATAGTGCTTATTACCTTGCTGTATCCAATGTTGCGAGCCATGGAATGCTTTCCTGTGCAGGGCATCGAGGAAATGGCTGCGTCGGTTAGCAAGGAAAGAGCGCAATCCCTGAAGTTTCGACTAGATAACGAAGAAATCTTGCTCGCCCGTGCTAGGGAGCGAGCTTTTTCGGGCTGGGGAAGTTGGGGACGCAATAGGGTTTACGACGAGGCTACCGGCGATGATTTGTCGGTCACGGATGGCCGTTGGATTATCGTGATGGGCCAATACGGCTGGTTCGGTTACATTGCTGAGTTCGGCTTATTGGCATTGCCTGTTTTTAGAGCGTTTAAGGCAAGTCGTTATGTTCCCATTAAGAAGGATAGAATTATCCTGGGCGCGCTATCGCTCATACTGGCGATTAGCCTACTTGATTTGCTCGTTAACGCTTCAGTGACGCCTTGGACCTGGCTAATTGCCGGTAGCTTGCTTGGTCGATGCGAATCTATTAATCCGGCCACTAAAAGGCGTGCATACTGAATGGAGCATGTATGCCCGTTCTGTGCGCGTTTTTGTATGAAAAATAGTAGTCAGGTTAATATTTTAAGGCACGAGGATTAGCCGACACAAAAGCACCTGGCTATATTATGAGCTTAGTTACTTACTATTTGTTGTGTCCATCGGAATGTCAACAGCATTGCTTACAGAGTGGGCTGGCGTGCGTAGTTAAATAGGCTAGGCCTCCCGTAGCATAATGGAAATAACCGCAAGAAAATGTCGACGTCAACTATTGCTCAGACTCGCCTGCGTGGCAGGGTTATTCAAGCCGGGTTCTGGTGGGTCTCTGGTTACACGGTAAATCAGGTCTTGCGATTTGCAGGCAACCTCATTCTGACTCGACTTTTGTTTCCTGATGCATTCGGTCTCTTGGCTATCGTTCAGACGGTCATACTCGGATTCACGATGCTCTCGGATATGGGGGTTGCTCCTTGCATCGTCCAGAACAAGCGGGGCGATGATTCAGCGTTTCTAAATACCGCCTGGACGATACAAGTAGTCCGAGGTTGTCTGCTGTGGGGTTTGTTGTGGATCGCATCGAAGCCATCAGCGGCATTTTATGAGCAGCCCCTTCTGGCGGAATTGTTGCCTGCAGCCGGGTTAACCGCGCTCATCACGGGATTTAACTCAACGAAACTCGCGACCGCCGACCGTCATTTGGAAGCCGCGCGAGTCACGCTCATCGACCTCGGTTCCTATGCATTTGGCTTAGTGATCACTGTCCTTTGGGCCTGGGCCGAACATACGGTATGGGCTTTGGTTTGGGGTAGCGTCATTGGCGCGGTGACGAAGATGTTTGCCAGCCACCTTGCGCTGCATGGCGTGAAGAATTGGTTTCATTGGGATGACGCATCGGCTCGAACTCTGTTTGGCTTTGGGCAATGGGTGTTTGTCAGCTCTCTGATCACATTTCTTGCGGGAGAGGGAAACAAGTTGTTGATCGGCGCCATGTTGGATATTCATCAACTCGCTTTTTACACCCTGGCGAGCACCATGAATGTCATGTTCATGCAGGCTTGCCAGCAGGTTGCAGCGAAGGTCCTGTTTCCATCTTATGCAGAAATTATCCGGAACCACCCGGAGCGACTTTATGGTGCGCTTGAGAAAGGCAGGCTCGCGATCATTCTGCCGGGCTGGCTCGTTGCCGTGTTCTTCGTATTTCTCGGCGATACGGTGATGCGGCTGTTTTATGACGCGAGATATGCGGATTCCGGCACCATGTTACAACTGCTTGCTATCGGCTCCCTGAGCGCTGTGATGAGTTTGTCATATGCCGGTGTTCTAATGGCAAAAGGGATGGTTGGCAGAAGCGCAATGCTCCAGGCTGTTCAGGTATTGATTCAAATTGGAGCCATGTTGGTGGGGCATCAGCTTAGTGGGGTATATGGCCTGATGGTAGGTTTGGCAGTGGCCAATTGGATCGTGTATTTCGTCGTGGCTATAGTATTTGCGCGATTATCTCTCTGGCACCCGAGAGTCGATCTACCTTTCCTTGGGATGTCGGCGGTGGTGTTATTTCTTGCAATAAATTATGGCCTATTACCGACTCGCGGGTGAGTTATGTCGGTTGATATCCTAATGATCACTTGGAACAGATTCCATTACGCTAAGCGCACTATCGACAACCTGCTGGCGACGAATGACGACTTCAGGCTTTATTGGTGGGATAACGGGTCTTCGGACGGCGTGGCGGAATATATTTCGGCTCTCGAAGACCCAAGAATCGTGCTCAGGCATAAGCATGATTCGAATGTGATGCAGGCGGTTCCGACACGTTGGTTCCTGGAGCAAAGCAAGGCGGATGTCATCGGCAAAATCGATGATGACACGCTGGTTCCAGATGGCTGGATCAAAACGATACGGCCGGCCGTCGAACGGCATGACAGACTGGGTATGGTGGGGTGTTGGACATTCTGGCCGGAGGATTTCGAGAGGAACGCCGGGGTTGCGCAGAAAAAGATACGGGGATTCGACCCACATCGGGTTCTCTCGAATCTCGGCATAGGTGGTACCGCTTTTCTGATGAAAAAATCGCTGGCATTGAAGTATTTGATCAAGAGCCACAATGGCACGGCATTTCCGATCGATCGGGCAAAAATGTCCGCAGAGGGATACTGCAGCGGGTGGTACTACCCCTTGATATGGGCGGAGCACATGGATGATCCAAGATCGGAGTATTGCCTCGGCTACGACGAAAGCAGCGGGGGCATGTCGGCGCTTTCGGCAAAGGTGAGAGGGTTCAAAACGCAACAGGAATTTCTAAACTGGATAAAGACCGATGCCGACAGGATTCTTGATGCCGATACGTCAGTACAAATAAAAAAGTACAAGTTTGATAACTCCATACTCGGTCGGGTCATGAGAAGGCTGAGGCGATAAACCCATCATGAAAAAAATGCTAGTGGGTTACGTGCCGGAGTCATTTCCGCAAGTTTCGGAGACGTTTGTCATAAACGAAATATGGGGCATGTTGGAGCGAGGTTACGCGGTTTGCGTAATACCGAGATTGCACGTGCCTGTCGTTAGCGGAATGCATGACCGATACTATGCTATTAGGGGGGCAATCGATCTTGTGAATTTCCAAGGCGCTATGTTTTCGTTATCGGCCTTCCTGATCGGTTGTTTATATGGAGGTCAAATAAGACCCCGAATTAGGCTTGTCAGTATGGCTCGGCATTTCAGGAACGCCGTCGGCATCGCAAAACACTATATCCGTCTGGCGAGCGCGAGGCCTGATGTATTGATTACCCATTTTGCTTACGACAATGCGGTGGCCAGTTCACTTTATTCCCAAAGGAATAACGTCAAAAATATATTATGGATGCACGGCTCGGATATTCATACAGTGCCTCATCGTAGCCTTAAATGGATAACTAATAACTGTGCGGCAATTGTGACAAATTCGATGCACTCGCGTCGTCTCATCCGGGAGCTGGGCATTGATGTACCTATCCACGTTTCGTCACTTGGCGTAAACCTTTCGCGGTTCGATGTCTCGGATAATGCAGACAAACATGTCCGGCCCGTGATCATTTGCGTTGCTCGATTAGGGCATGGGAAGGACCACATGTTCCTTCTACGGGTGTTTGCGTTAGTCAAGAAGGCTTTGCCCAAGGCGGAGTTATGGCTCGTTGGTGATGGACCCAATCGAGAGAAGCTCGAACAATACGTTTGTGATCTGAATATCCAGGATGTGGTTTTTCATGGAAATCAACCTCAAGAGACTGTGTCCTGCATGTTGAGGCAGTCGTGGGTTTGCGTTTTATTTAGTGACATGGAAGGTTTGGGCGTGGCCTTGTTGGAGGCGCATGCGAGCGGGGTACCATGCCTATGCAATTCAGTCGGAGGAATGCCAGAGGTCGTCAGTGATGAAGAAACTGGGTTTGTAATCGATAAGACGGCTGACGATGCGGAACGATCGGCGGCCGATAGATGCGTACAGTTGCTTTCGAATGACGAACTAAGAAAAACCATGGGTGAGAAAGCAAGATCGAGGGCCGAATCTCATTTCTCCGAGGACCTTCATTTTGAAATGATGGACCGCCTCGTTAAGCAGATAACGGCGCGATAGCGGTGATCGTCCGATGATGCATAGCGCCAAGAAAAGGGTATGGGTGGTGATAGTTAACTATCGTGCGCCGGATCTGGTTATCGATTGTCTGCGTTCTTTTTCGGCTACGGACTGGAATTTGCGCAATGGATATGTCGTGGTGGTAGACAATAATTCGGGTGATCGTTCCGAGCAAATGCTCTCTGACTTCATCGCTCGAAGTGGCTTGTCATCCTGGGTTAGCCTGGCCACTCAGGAGCGTAACGGCGGATTCGCCTATGGCAATAACGCCGCCCTACGCATGGCCTTGGGGGGGGAGGCGCCACCGGATTATGTGATGCTGCTCAATCCGGACACGATACTCCGCTCCGGCGCGATCCAGACCCTAGTGGAATTCATGGACGGGCACCCCCAGGTCGGCGTCGCCGGCAGTCTATTGGAGACACCCGAAGGCGGCGTGGACTGTTCGGCTCACCGGGTGCATTCCCCCCTGAGCGAGTTGAACGACGGCGCGCGGTTGGGCGTATTGAGCCGATTGCTACGTGGCTATGTGGTTTCCGAGGCGCCGCGCATGAAGGCTCATGCCTGTGACTGGGTTTCGGGGGCTAGCATGATCATCCGGCGCCCTGTGATTGAAGACATTGGCCTTATGGACGAAGGTTTTTTCCTTTACTTCGAGGAGGTCGACTACTGCTGGCGCGCCAAGAATGCGGGCTGGGAATGCTGGTATGTACCCGAGTCGCGTGTGATGCATTTGGAAGGCGCGTCGACAGGCATCAAATCGGGAGCAAAGCGGCGCGCGAGGTATTGGTATGACTCGCGCCGTTACTTTTTCATCAAACATTACGGTGTTGCGGGGCTGTTTTTCGCCGACGGCCTCTGGGCTCTCGGGCGTCTCACGTTTCTGTTGCGCCAATGCTTACATCTCGGTGGCTCGAATAGGCCCGCAGAGCCCAAACGGTTTATGTTCGACTTGCTATGGGGCGATCTGCGTTTCTTCCTTCAAGGGCAATTATGGAAGTTAGGGCGCCCGACGCAAGGCCGGCGAGTATAAGCATGATCGCGACCAGTTGCACGAGGAGGAATAGCGTACCGTGGACATGAAGAATTCGTCGGATCATGCCGCAAACGATAACAGGTCGGCGAACATGCGTTCAGGCGCATTTGACGTTATGTATGTCGAGGGTCCGGGCGACATTGTGGAATCCTTTCTCCGCTGGCATAGCCAACAGGATGTGGTTACGGAAACAGCAATAACCTTTAGTGGGCAGTTCTTCGATTATTGCGAGCAGAATTCGCTCCGTGCCTACGCTGTTTCCTATAGCAACGATACAAGAAAGGAGAGCACCGAACAGTTTCGGGTTGAAAACCGGCCAAAACGGATCTTTGGTGCCGGCGCTCTGTATCACTTTTCGCAAATCGTTTACGGGCTGAGTATTCTCGCAACGGCGATAAGGGTCCGCCCCAAAGCCTTGCATGTAACGTCCGGTGTGACCTATTGGTTTGTCTTGGCGCCTCTCAAATTATTAAACATCAGAATAGTTCCTCATTTTCACAATGCCTTATGGCCCAAGGGCAATCGTCCGCGTGATCCTATAAAACGAGTTTTATTGGCATTGGATGGTTGGTTTATAAAGAATATCGCCTTTGCATCCGTATGTGTATCCCCGGAAGTCGAAAGGCAAATCAAGCAGCTAGCAAAAACAGACAAAATATCGGTGAATCAGTTTTGTGCGCAATTCCATCGACAGGATTTTGAAAATCGCCAGGTCCTTCTGAGGCATGATCAGAAACCATTTGTAGTGGTTTTCGCCGGGCGGGTCGAGCGTAACAAGGGTGTTTTCGACATTCTGGACATGGCGGATCGTCTACGCGATAAAAACGTGGTGTTCGAAATTTGTGGGGGTGGCTCGGCGCTGGAGGAGTTACGCAATGAGTGTACCCAGCGCAATCTCGAACTATTTGTGCATATTAGAGGGCAACTGGAACGCCCCGAGTTACTGAAGGCTTACCAGCGTAGCCATGTGGTCATAATCCCAACGCGGAGCGACTTAATTGAAGGTTTTGCAATGGTTGCTGCTGAGGCAATTTTGCTGGGGCGCCCAATCATCACTTCGGACGTTGTCCCGGCACTGGAAGTGTTAGGAGGCGCTGCGCTGGCGGCAAAGGCCGACGACATAGCGGATTATGTGGCGGCTATTCATAAACTGCTCCATGATAAGGTTTTGTACGAACAATTGTGCGAAAACTGTATTCCTTTAAGAGAGCAATTCCTCAATGGTAAAAACGGTCTGACTATGACGCTTAATAATTTAAATGGCAGAATGCCGTAGTGTCGTAAGAAGCCTCTGGTTGCGGAGTCGAGCCAGAAGCCTAAGATTACGAAAATCTTAGACTTATGGCGACTAAACTTTTCGAAAAAAATAACAATGGTCGGTCTCTATAATTTTATGGCCTGCGGGTGTTATCTGATTTCCGTGAACTGATATGCAGTTATCCGGTGTCTCTTATCTTAAGGACATATTTATTTTTAAGCTATGAAGTTAGGTATTGTGGTAATCGGCCGAAACGAAGGGGAAAGACTTCGTGGCTGCTTGAAATCCGTCAGTTCATCGGGTAGCGCAGTGATCTATGTAGATTCCGGGTCTACGGATAGCTCCGTTTTAATGGCGCGAAACATGGGGCTCAACGTTATTGAATTGGATCGCTCTTCCCCGTTTTCGGCGGCCCGAGCCCGCAATGAAGGCTTTGAGTATTTGCTTCGGCATTTTCCCGAGATCCGTTACGTGCAATTCATCGATGGCGACTGCACGCTCGCTCCCGGTTGGCTTGCCGCTGCCGAGGCGGCCCTTGACTGCTCCACCGAATGCGCGGCAATGATCGGTCACTTGCAGGAGCGGAACCCAGACGCGACGCCTTATAACCGCCTATGCGCCTTGGAATGGAAGTCGGTACCGGGCGTACTGACCGACTTCGGTGCTTTGGGCGGGATTTCGATGATTCGGGCCAGTGTGTTTCAGCAACTAGGTGGGTTTAATCAGGAGGTAATCGCCGGAGAGGACTCGGAGTTGGGTGTTCGCATGACTCTGGCAGGTTACAAGGTTATTAAAATCGATCATGCCATGGCTGCGCACGATGCCGACATGCATCGGTTTATGCAATGGTGGAAGCGCGCTGTGCGCGGAGGCCACGCCATCGGTCAACGCGCTCACCTCAATGGCAATTCGGCTGTAAGGGATTGCATTAAGGAGCGGAAAAGTACGTGGTTTTGGGGGGTAGGCCTTCCTCTGCTCACAGCTATTAGCGCAATTCCATCCAATAGTTTGAGCTTGCTTTTATTGGGAGGATATTTAGTGCTCGGCGTGCGAATTTTTCACTATCGGCATAGCCACGGAGATAGTGTAGCCGACGCGTTGCTTTATTCTCAATTCACGGTTCTTGGTAAGTTCGCCGGTGGCGTAGGTCTCATCAAGTTCTACTTGAATATGATGCTGAAACGCTATCACTTAATTGAGTACAAATAGATTATCTATTCTGCCGCGGTTAAATATAAACGAGGCAATATAGGCTTTCTGATTTTTCATGTCATAAGCAAATCAAACAATGACCAATAAAAAGTGGAAGGTTGGCCTGCTCGGTGCGGGCTATATATCCGAGGCGCACGCGCGCGCATTGCATGCCAACATGCATACCGAATTGAAAGCGGTCTGCGACCTTTCCCTCGGGCGGGCGGAAAGAGCTTCCAAGCTTTACGGCATCCCTCACGTATTTTCTTCTCTCGACGATTTGCTGAATTCCGATGTGGATGTCGTTCATGTGTTGTTGCCGCCCGATGCACATTTCTCGACGTGCAGGCGAATCTTGGAGTCGGGGCGGCATGCGTTGCTCGAGAAACCCATGGGAATAAATGCCATCGAGTGTCGAGAGTTGGTCGAGATTGCGGACCGGAAACAGGTAAAACTAGGGGTCAATCACAATTTTTTGTTCCTTCGCGGGTATGAGAAATTGCGCCGCCACGCGAGAGATGGGACCTTGGGTAAACTCGATCAGGTAACCATTAATTGGTTATTCCCGCTAGGTTTTATTAAGTTCGGTCCCTTCGACAACTGGATGCTGAGGGAACCACAAAACTTGTTTTTTGAATTAGGACCGCACTTGGTGGCATTTATGCTTGACTTGGTCGGCCCGATGGAACGAGTGTCGACGGACATATTCAAACCCATCGATCTACCGGGTGGCGCGAGGACATATAGGCGGTGGCACGTTCACGGCGTCAACGCGGATACCGGTGTCGATTTAAATCTTTCGGTTTTACCCGGATGCACTGATCGCTCCATCAGCGTGCGTGGGCATGCGGCTTCCTCTAGATACGACTTTGACCGTGACCTATATTGCTTGGACGAACCCAGCGGGGCTGGGGTGCATTTCGATAGTTTCCTGACTGCGGAATACATTGCGCTGCAATACGCGACAAACGGATTGAGGAACTTCGGCCGTTCGATATTGGGGAAATTCAAGAAGGCTCCTTCGGCAAACCCCTACTTTGAAAGTATCGAACGCAGCGTCGCAGCATTTTACCAGGGGCTGCCGAATGATTTGGATCCTCGCCTGGATGGCAGGTTCGGGGTGCAGGTCATTGAAACCTGTGAGCAGATCGCCAAGCACGCCGAGTTCGCCGCGCCCGCGCCGTCGACTCAAGCCTGGGTCGTTTCTCCTCCATTGAGTCGGCCTACCGCGTTGGTCATCGGCGGCACCGGCTTTATTGGAAAATATGTGGTGAGGGCACTCGTTAACCGTGGGCTCGGCGTGAGGGTAGTCACTCGCGGGGGTAGGGCCGGCCAGATCGTTTTGGCTGGCTTGCCGGTGGAGTTGGTGCAGGGTGATTTGGCTGATCCGGTTTTCATGGATGAAGCGATGAACGGGATAGATACCGTTTACCATCTGGCTAAAGCCGAGGGGAAAAACTGGAATGACTATTACACGCAGGATGTTCTGGTTACCAAAAACATCGGTGAGTGCGCATTGGCTCGAGGCGTTAAGCGCTTCATCTATACCGGCACTATCGACTCCTATTATTCCGCCGATGCGCATGCCGTCATCACATCCGATACTCCCCTGGATCCCAATATAGCTCGTCGTAATCTCTATGCCCGATCCAAGGCGGCATGCGAGTCCTTGCTCATGGAAATGTTCAGAACCAAGGGCTTGCCTTTAATCATCTTTCGGCCAGGCATAGTCATCGGTGAGGGCTGTCCACCCGCTCATTGGGGTGTCGGTATGTTTGAATCGGATACGCGAGTTCAGTTGTGGGGTGATGGCACTAATAAATTGCCGTTTGTCTTGGTGGAGGACGTTGCGGAAGCACTCGTGATGGCGCTTGACAAGCCCGGTATAGAGGGTCAGGCATTCCTACTCACGGATGCCCCTCTGCTCAGTGCACGGGAGTATGTCGACATCGTATCGAAAGAAATAGGAACTAAGTTGCGAGTCGAGCCTACGCCAGCCTGGAAAATATTTATTAGTGATTGTATCAAGGAAGCCGCGAAGAATATTATTCGACATCCTAACCGCCGTATCCCTAGTTATCGTGATTGGGACTCCCGAAGTCACAGGGCTCTGTACGATAGTTCGAAAACAAAAAAGGTTCTCGGTTGGTCCCCTTCCGGGGATCGAGAGGATGTCATTCAACGCGGAATTATCCTGGCCGTGAGAGAGTTCATGCGTTAAACAGTTGCATAGAAAACTTATAACCTTTGTGCCCGATTACTGAATGGGTTCGCGAATTACCGCAACATAAATTTAAAGGCCGATTAGTTGCCGTGGGCGTGATCGGATTAATGAATCAGAGGGAATTACAGTGTCGATACCGGTGCTTGCTGTCTTAGTGTGGATTTTAGCTTTGGCGGTACTATCGCCGATGCTGGTGGTCATCTTGGAAATTTTCGGGGCGCTGATAAACAGAGAGCCGTCCCGTGTCGGGGGGGGCGCAGGTGCTTATCCGGCAACGGTGGTGCTAGTTCCGGCGCACAACGAAGAGGCCAGCATCCCTGTGACGCTGTCTTCGATCCGGGATGGCCTGCCGGAGAATTCCAGGATCTTAGTTGTCGCGCACAACTGTTCAGATGCGACGGCGCGTATCGCCCGCGGTGCGGGGGTTGAGGTGTTGGAAGCGAATGACGAAGGCAAGGGAGGCAAGCCGGATGCGCTGAAGGCGGGCCTGAGTGCGCTGGATGTTGATCCACCGGCGGTCGTAGTCATTATCGATGCCGATTGCCGCGTCGAGCCAGGCGCTATTGCGACGCTGGCCACAGCGGCGCATGCGTTGAATTGGCCCGTGATGGGCGCATATACCTTCTCTCCCGCTGACGGCAGCGTGGGGATGGCGACGGTGTCGAGTCTGGCCATTCTTCTTAAGAACTTCATCAGGCCGCTCGGTTTGCATTTCTTTGAACTTCCCTGTTTGCTCAACGGCTCCGGTTCTGCTTATCCGTTCGAATTGATCCGCCACGCCCCTCACGGTGAAGGATCCATCGCGGAAGACTATCAACTGACGATCGACTTGTTGCGCCGCGGTTATCCGACGCGATTCGTGCCGGAGGCGAAAATTTACACCCAGCTTCCAAAGCAAATGGGCACGGCGTTGAAACAGCGTCGTCGCTGGGAACATGGCCATCTCTGGTTGGCACTTAGCAAGGCTCCTGTCTTGCTCTGGGAGGGCATAGTCAAAAGAAACCTGGACTATTGTGCCCTCGCCCTCGAGGTTTCCGTTCCGCCACTGGGTTTTCTTCTGTTGCTGTGGGGCGGGGTGCTCGGACTCATCGTCGGCCTTTATCCCCTGCACGGACAATTTGGCGCGATGGTCACCGTGCTTGCGGGCGGGCTTGCGCTGATAGGCATGCTCGTTTTCAGCTGGCTCCAATTCGCCGGAGTCTCTCAAACACTTTCAGCCTTGGCGTCGGTTCCACGCTACCTGCTATGGAAGTTACCGATGTACGGCGCCTTTTTCCGGCGACGCGAAACCCGCTGGATGAAGACGGAAAGAGACAACGTCGCGTCCTGAGGGAGTTACGGGCGGGCTGGCGACCAAATCGGCTTAGCCCGGCTGGTTGCCCCCCACCCCAAATCCAAATTCTTGGCTTATGCGATGGACGCGCCAGGCCGACTTACGCCGCATGCGCAGAACTGTCATGTTGATATGGAATAGTGTGAGGTTTACAAATGGAGAATCAAACACTATGTCGTTGAGAATTACCGTGACGGGGGGAGCCGGGTTTCTGGGTTCTCATTTATGTGACCGTTTGGTGGCGGAAGGCCATGAAGTGCTTTGCGTCGACAACTTCTTTACCGGGCGGCGCGCCAACGTTACCCAACTTTTACCCAACGCGAATTTTGAAGTCCTACGCCATGATGTGACCTTCCCACTCTATGTGGAAACCGACCATATCTACAATCTGGCATGCCCGGCTTCGCCGATCCACTACCAGTTCGATCCGGTCCAGACCACCAAGACCAGCGTGCACGGCGCGATCAATATGCTGGGTCTGGCCAAACGGGTTAAAGCACGAATCCTCCAAGCCTCGACTTCCGAAGTGTACGGCGATCCGGAGGTTCATCCTCAGATCGAGTCGTATTGGGGGCGTGTCAATCCGGTTGGTCCGCGCAGTTGTTACGATGAGGGCAAGCGTTGCGCCGAGACCTTGTTTTTCGACTACCGCCGCCAGCATGGGCTCGACATCAAGGTCGTTCGAATCTTCAACACCTACGGACCCCGCATGGCACTCAACGACGGCCGAGTGGTGAGCAACTTCATCGTTCAGGCCCTCAAGGGGGACGACATCACGATTTATGGCGATGGCAACCAGACCCGCTCCTTCTGTTATGTGGACGACTTGGTAGACGGCTTCCTCAAAATGATGGGGACGGAAAACGGTTTCTGCGGCCCCGTCAACCTAGGTAATCCCGTGGAGTTCACGATTGCCGAACTGGCCGAGAAGGTCGTTAGCCTGTGCGGTGGGCGTTCCAAAGTCGTATACCAGCCACTCCCGCAGGACGACCCGCAACAACGCCAGCCGGACATCTCGGTGGCTCGCGAGCGATTGGAATGGGAGCCCAAGGTTGCGTTGTCGGATGGGCTCAAGGAGACCATAGGGTATTTTCGTAAAGTACTCGCTTGAACAGGCAACTTGCTCGCCAACTCAAAGCCGAACGGTACCCTGAATTAAATGCGCATCGCTTATTTCATCAACCAGTATCCCGCTGTAAGCCACTCCTTCATTCGTCGCGAGATTCTGGCCCTGGAAACGCTAGGTCTCGAGGTGCACCGCTTTGCGATCCGCATGGAGCGCAGCGGGGTCGTGGACGATGCTGATCTCAAGGAGGCCGAAGCCACGCGGCATATCGTCAAGACGCTTCCGCGAGAACTGGTTTCGATCCTGCTCAGGCAGGTTTTTTTCAATCCCGCCCGTTCAGTTCGTGCTTTGCTGTTCGCGATGCGCTTTGCGGCTCGCAGTGACAGAAAGCCGGGAAAAGCCCTGCTTTGTCTGATGGAGGCCTGTGTGCTCAGCGATTGGGCGCGCAGACAGGGCATCCGGCATATCCATGCCCATTTCGGGACAAACTCCACCACCGTAGCCATGCTTGCCAGCGCCCTGGGCGGGCCGGGTTACAGCTTTACGGCGCATGGCCCGGAGGAGTTCGACAAGGCGGAATCCATCGGTTTGCGAGAGAAAATCGGGCACGCCCGCTTCGTCGTTGCCGTCTCGAGTTACGGCCGAGCTCAGCTGTATCGTTGGGCGGATTTCGACGACTGGAAGAAAATCCACATCATCCATTGTGGCTTGGACGCGAGTTTTCTGAATGTACCGATCACTCCCGTGCCCGACCAGGTGAGGATCATTTGTGTCGGGAGGTTGAGCGAACAGAAGGGTCAGATAATGCTGATTCAGGCCGTATCCAGACTGGTTGCGGAAGGGCTCTCGCTTAACCTCGTCTTGGTCGGCAATGGCCCGCTGCGTGGGGAGATCGAAAGGCTGATCGCCGAAAATGGTCTTTCCGCGCATGTCGAGTTGACCGGATCGTTAAGCGGAGAGCAAATCCGCGGGCGGATCGCGGATTCGCGTATTTTCGTGCTCCCGAGCTTCGCCGAGGGTTTGCCGGTGGTCATCATGGAAGCATTCGCATTGGGGCGGCCGGTTATCAGCACCTATGTTGCCGGGATTCCGGAATTGGTGAGTGACGGCGTGAATGGCTGGCTGGTGCCAGCCGGCGCGGTGGAGGAACTGGTTTCCGCCGTGCGACTGGCACTCATGGCGACTCCGCGGGAGCTAAGCGAAATGGGGAGCGCTGGTCGACAGCAGGTTCTCGAACACTACGCGATCGACGCACAGGCTAGGAAACTCAGTGAATTGTTTCTTAAGGCTATCGAAACTGCCGACACGCCTTAGCTACTGCGGGCAAGCCATTCTTTGACTGCCAGACTGCGATGACCCCGCAGGTTGTCAAGGACCGGAAACTTCCGTGGACTCTGCCCTCTAGATCTTCGCGCAACGCTCAAGTTCGTCCTTATAGACGAATAGCGTGCCACTCCTTCGGGCCCGTCTGGCCGGGTTTCGAGTCCCAAGCATACGGAGTTCGCCGAGCGCGCAGGGTGAGGCCCACGCGCGGGACCGCCATCTCTTGGCTTATGAGCGAGCGATTTCATATTGATGTCATAACTTTGGGCCATAGTAGGCGGATATATCGTGCACTTGAGCGAACAGCTCATCTAAATGCCCTCCACTATCCTGAGTTTCTATGACCGTCTTAATCACATTTGACCCGGCTAATGCCACCCCTGGCGTAAGCCCTAACAGCGCTTGCGGCACGGTGCCTGCGAGGACTGTAACTCTGTCATGGGAAGACTCGTGTGGGGCGATCAGCCATGCGTTTCAGACGCTCCCCCTCTATTTCCCAATTCCGGTTAACAGGTTTCCGGCTTGGATTTAGGTCATAACGAATAAAACCTACCTAAACATGGCCGATTATTAAAAATAAACGACCACGCAGATAGTACAAAAGCCGGACCGCAAAGATTATTGCATATGAGTCTAAGCGTGAATCAAGAACAAAAAACATATTGGCGTTTAGGGGCGGCAACCTGGGGGGTTCTCGTGCTTACCCTATTGCTCGCGATCTGGTCATATTATGGCGGTCTTGCGAATTTGGTCGAGCGCTGGAATGCCGAGGAGGAATACAATCACGGATATTTTCTTCCTCTCGTGACCCTGGTTTTTCTTTGGCAGCGGGGGGCAATACTTAAGACGCTAGATTTGCCACCATCCTGGCATGGCCCAGTTCTGGTCGTAACAGCCTTGCTGATGTTAACAATTGGCGAACTAAGCGCAATATATTTATTAATCCATTACTCATTCGTCCTGCTGCTGATGGGCCTATCTCTCGCAGTTTTGGGATGGTCCGGTACGCGATACACTTTCGTACCCATCGGAATATTGGTATTCGCAATTCCAATTCCCTATTTCTTGGAGGCAACCGTCACCTCCAAATTACAGCTGATTTCCTCGACGCTCGGGGTTGCCTTGATCCGCCTGTTCAGCGTTCCTGTTTTCAGGGAGGGAAATCTCATCGATCTCGGCGTATTCAAGTTGGAAGTGATAGAAGCATGCAGCGGGCTTACCTATCTGTATCCATTACTCGGCTTTGGGTGTATATGCGCATACTTGTATGCCGGAAGTCCTTGGAAAAGAGCGCTCCTGATATTTTCCACCTTACCCATAGCGATATTGCTCAATAGCTTCCGAATAGGAATGATCGGGATATTAGTGAAATATTTCGGAGGAGATCAAGCGCGCGGTTTTCTCCATGATTTCGAGGGTTTCGCCGTTTTCATGGTATGCGTTGCAATATTATTTGCCGAAATGTGGGGATTGACATTGGTAGGTCGGGACCGACGTCCATTTGGTGAGGTGTTCGGACTCAAGTTTGAAGCGGATACGGCGGCCGGCAAGGCTGAAACCAGATTCCGCCGTCCGCCGAAACCACTAATTATATGCGCCTTGTCCGTTGCGGTGTCAGCGTCGCTAATACCTTCGTTGAATGCAAGGACGGAGGTAAGGCCAAGTCGCTCATACTTCTCTTCCTTCGCTCGAACAATTGGAGAGTGGCGTAGCCATCCTGGAACATTGGACGAGGCAACACTGAAAACTCTGGGGCTTACAGATTATTTGCTGTCCGACTTCAGCAATGCCGCGGGTGAATCCGTAAACTTTTATGTCGCTTATTATGAATCGCAACGTAAAGGCGTGTCGCCGCATTCTCCAGCCGTTTGCCTGCCTGGTGGGGGGTGGCAAATCATGGATTTTCAGCGTAAAACCTTTTCGAGTTTAGCGCATAAAGAAAATATATTCGAGTTTAACCGAGTTGTTATCAACAAAGGAAAAAGTAAGCAGCTCGTGTACTATTGGTTTGAAGAAAGAGGTCGCATTCTCGCGGATGAATACACGGTAAAGTGGTATTTGTTTCGCGATGCTTTGTTAGACAACAGGACGGATGGCGCATTGGTACGCGTGACTACACCGATCATCGACGGCGAAGCGGATGAGGTTGCGGACAATCGCTTAACTGATTTCATTTCCGGGGTATTACCTATTCTGCCAGAATTTGTTCCGCATTGAGTATTCGCCGGAGCGTCCGCAAATTGCCTGCCGGTTCGGCGGGGCTGCGGATAGTCAGTTCTATCGTAGATAATTTTTGCGCCCTGCTAAATCCATATAACGCTTGAAGGATACTTTTTGTGAACGCAAAACTCAATGTTTCCCGCTACGCCGACCTTTCAAAAGCTGCGGCTATTTGCCTTCCTCTGTTATTCACCGCGTGCGGGAAGGACGACCCCCAGAAATTTCTGCAGGAAGGGAAGGTTCTGTTCGAAAAAGGGGAGCTGGAGGCCGCGCGCGTTCAGTACAAGAATGCGCTGCAAATTAATCCCAAGCTATCCGAAGCTTATTATCAGATTGCTCTCCTAGAGGAGAAGAGGCGCGACTGGAAGGCTATGATGGGAGCGCTGCTCGAAACGGTTGCACTTGATTTTAGGCACCTCGATGCCCATGTTAAACTTGGGCAGATATATATACTGAGCGGGCAGCTTGATAAGGCCGCCGAGGAGGCAAGACAAGCTTTAGAACTCGATCAGGAAAGCCCTACTGCGATCTTGTTTGATGCCTCTCTCCGGTTGCGGCAGGGCAATATAACCGAGGCGCTGCAGAGGGTAGAGCGCGTTTTGAGCAAAGCGCCTTTTAACGTTGATGCAATCGGGCTAAAAGCCTCCATTCTGGTCGCAGATAAACATCCCGGAGACGCCAAGGCGGTATTGATTGAAGGCATCGAACAAAATCCGGACGCCGTTGCATTGCGTTTATTGAAAATAAGGCTGGAAGTTGGAGCTAAAAATTTCGATGTTGCGATTCACGATTACGATACCTTAATTGAAAAATATCCGGATGATCCCGGGTTCCGTACTTCCCAGGTCGCGCTTTTATCAGATCTCGGTCGTTTTGAGCAAGCCGAAAGCAATTTGCGGAAGCTTATTCAAAAATATCCTACTGATGTTGATTTTAAACTCAAATTGGTCGACCTAATTCAGCGGCGTAATATTGATCAGACGGAAACCATCTTGAAGGAGTTTATCTCGGAAGCGCCGCAAGAACTCAAACTAAAGCTCCGTCTTGTCGACTATTACTTGACACGTCAACGTTACTCGGATGCTAAAGTCCCACTAAATGAGATAGTGGCGACAGACCCCAAAGCCAAGGACGGTCTCAGCGCTAAAGTCAAGCTCGCAGAAATCGCACTGTTGCAGCAAGATGTTGCTAGGGCTGAAAGTCTGGCCGAAGAGGTGCTCGGTGTCGACGTCAATAATAGCGACGCTCTGATGCTGAGAACAGAGCTGCGTCTTAATAAGAAAGATGCCGATGGTGCTATTTCCGACTTGCGTATTGTGTTGCGGGATAAGCCAAATTTCGAGAAAGCTATGATTTTGATGGGGCAGGCCCACCTGCTCAAGGGGGAAAAGGAAGTTGCCGAAAGCGAATGGCGCAAGGTGCTTGAAATCAATCCCGGCAACATGAACGCCATCGTTGCGCTGTCTAATCAACTGGTTAAACGCGGGGACGCTGAAAAGGCGGAGGAGATTATTAGTAAGGCGGCCAAGGTAAATCCCAGTAGTCCCGCACTATTGGAAATGTTGATTCAACTTCAAGCCACCAAAAGGGATTGGGCCGGAGCCCATGCAACACTCGATCGCTTGAAAAAAATTGCTCAGGCAGATTTGGCGACGATATATTGGGAGGGGTTGCTGGCGTCCCAAGAGGGCCGTACTGGTGAGGCCTTAGCTCAATATCGGGATTTCTTAAGCCAGAGACCGGACAACAGCCAAGTTCTTTCCAGCCTGGTTGGACTTTATGAAAAATCAGGAAGGCGAACGGATTTGATTTCTTTTCTCCACGGTTTCATAGAAAAGAATCCACGCGTTATAGGAGGTTATGATGCCCTGGTTATGGCATATTTAGCGGAAAACAAACCGGAAGACGCTGATAAGGTTATTCAACGGGCCATCGAAAACTTGCCAGATGACGTAGAGCTTAAACTTAAACGTGTGAGTTTGTTGGAGTCTCGCAGTGCGTCGCTCGCAGAAGCCACGCTGAAAGACTATATAGAAGAAAATCCTAAAGATGCTCGGTTAAAAGCCCGTCTCGTTAGCTTTTTTATTGCCAATAAACGCTATTCGGATGCATCGGCGATTCTCAAAGCGACGATAGATGCCGATCCAGCCGGTAAGGATGCACTGTCCGCCAAATTGAAACTTGCTGAGGTTGCGATGTTCCAGGGAGATGCGGTTTCGGCGACGGCGTTGGCGGATGAGGTTTTAAAGACCGAGCCCAATCATATCGATGCACTCATGATGCGCGCGACCTTGCGGCTATCCCAAGGAGACTCGGTGGGTACCTTGAATGACCTTCAAGTTGTACTGAATGAAAAACCGAATTTCGAAAGAGCATTGCTGTTAACTGCACAGGCGCATTATTCGAATGGCGATGGCGAAAAAGCCGAAAGGGATTGGCGCGGAATATTGGGGGTTAACCCGGCCAACTTGGATGCTCTTGTTCCTTTGACGCAGCTTATCATAAGACGCGGTGATTGGATCGAAGTAGCGGCTCTGTTGGATAAAGCAATCCAGGGCGCGCCTGGTAATACTCAAGTGCTTGAGTACATTATTCAGGTCAAGGCTACCCATAAAGATTGGACAGGTGCGCAAACCGTTATTGCAGAGCTTCGTAAACAACCACAAGGCGAGCTGCCGGCAATAATGTGGGAAGCAACTTTGGCGATGGGCCAAAATCAATTCGAATCCGCCATTAAACTGTGTAAAGAGACGCTGGGTAAAAACCCGAACCTTCCCAGCGTTATGTCTGCCCTGGCCAGGGCTTATGAAGCAGCAGGGCGGCAAGCTGAGCGTATAGCGTATTTCAATTCGTTCTTACAGAAACACCCGGATATAGGGGCAGCTCATGAAGCCCTGGCTATCGCCTATGCGTCGAGCAAGAAATGGAGCGAAGCTGAAAGGGTCTTGCAGGCCAGGTTGAAGAACGATCCAAAGTCCATCGGAGTTTATAGCCTGCTGGGTAAAATATACGCGGAGCAGAACAAGGGCGATCAGGTTATTTCGATTTACCGGAAGGGTTTGGACGCCTCTCCTGCCAATCCCCAACTTTTGCTTGAGTTAGCGAAGTTTTATAATCAGAAAAGGGAAAGTCTGAGGGCGATGGAAACCTATGAAGAGATTCTAAGGAGCCATCCGGACAATGTGGAGGCCGCCAATAATCTGGCAGATTTGCTGGTGAATACAAAAAATGACAGCGAAGCCTTATCTCGTGCTAGGCGACTCGTCGAGCCACTGAAGAATTCGACGAATCCCGTTTTCCTCGACACCTATGCATGGGTGCTATTTAAATCAGGTGACCCCGTGGTCGCACTGTCGGTATTGAAAAAAGTTGCGAATGCTTTGCCCACTAACGCCGTGGTTCGTTATCATCTTGGGGAGGTTCTTTATAAAAATGGAGATATTCCTGCGGCTAAGACCGAACTCGAAAAAGCGCTTTCTCTTGCTAAAGGTCTAGGATTTCTCCCCGAGATCGAACGGGTAAATGAAATTTTGAGTCAGATTAAGAGCCCGAGTTGACGGTTCTTCTTCGTGTACAAGGAAGTAGCAGAGGCATAGCGGTAAGGTAAGATGTGTTTGGTACGGTGCCTGTCTTCGCAAGTCATGAAAGGCGCCGGCCGAATTATTAGCCCGGCCCAAAAATACCGTTCGCCCTAAGCCTGTCGAAGGGCGGGTTTCGACAAGCTCAACCCGAACGGGACCAGTCAAATCTCGGGCCCGGTTAATAGGACCATAGGATGTGCCAATGGAGGATGCACATCAAAATTGGGTGCCGCGAATGATACGCTTCGTGACCTTAGCGCAACCTATGGTCCTGCGCGCATTGTGGTCGCTGGCGCTAGGCGATTATTCCGGCACCCTGGCCGGCGAAGCCGCCGCCCAGCTCACCGAATTGAAGTTCTCCCGTGACGCCGAAGCCCAGGTCGACCTGGAAGGCCTGCGCCGCCTGGATGCGGCCGGCATCTCGCCCGCCGGCATGCCCAGCTTCTTCGCCAAGCTGGCGGAAAAGGAAGGCGCGGCCCGGCTCCCCCGGCCCTGCTCTCCACCCATCCCTCTCAGAAGACCGCCGCGAGCGCCTGCAAGCCGAACTGGTGGCCCTGCCCAAGAGGGATTACCCGCCGCTGCCTTTTCAAAAGTAGGCTGGGATCACCGTAGGGAATCCCAGCATGCCGGGCCGTCTGCTGGGTCGCGTTTGCTCATTCCAGCCTACATACTCGTAGGTTGGGTTAGGCGCCAGCCGTAACCCAACGATTTGGGGATGTTGGGTTACGCGATAAAGCCGCTAACCCAACCTACGAGCTGGCGGAAAAGGAAGGCGCTGCCAAGCGCCCGGCCCTGCTGTCCACCCATCCCCTATCCGAAGACCGCCGCGAACGCCTGCAAGCCGAACTGGCGGCCTTGCCCAAAAGATATTACCCGCCGCTGCCTTTTCAAAAGTAGGCCGGGATGAGCATAGGGAATCCCTGCATGCCGGGCCGTCTGCTGGGTCGCGTTTGCTTATTCCAGCATACGCGCTATCTATCTTGGCTCAGAGCACGGATATACAGAAGGGATGACCGGAGAGAACAAGGTTTGTTGTCTAGCGACGGCCGGCGTGATAGAAAATGCCAGAGCTATACGAAAACAATTCAACTACTTGTTAGCCACATAAATGCAAAGCCGACAATCAAGGCGCGAGAAAAACAAATATGCAGTTTAGAGAAATTACTCTTATCCAGTCCAGTATCGATAATGGGCGCATCTATTTCCCGATTAACGACGCAAAATTCTTTCCAGTTGACTCGCTAGCCGATAGGGCTGGCGATGGTCACAAGGGTAACCCAGTATGGTTCCGTGCTGGAAGCTTCGAAATCGAGAGTGATGTTCGAGTTTCAAGTGGGCAGCGACTAAGCCCAAGAAAAACATTCTCCCCGTTTCTCAAATCTGTGTCGGCAGAGCCATAGGATGCGCTGAGCTCGCGAAGCGCATCACTCGCGTACAAGACAGGTAAAATGACCGACTGTCGCCGGTTCTATATACCCGGTGTAGCATGGTTTTTACGGTTAATCTTGTCGACGACTATAGGGTGTTCCTATGGAGGAGACACATTAAAAATCGACTACCGCGAATGATGCGCTTCGTGGCCTCAGCGCATCCTATGATCCTGGCCCTATTCAAGCTTATATTGCTATGTAAAGGTCGGGCTATTATCCGATCAATAGGGGTTATTAAGGAGGTTTTTTCATCGAGGCCGGTAATTGACGTAAGCCTACGCGAGCGATGCGCTTCGCGAGCTCAGCACATCCTATGTACCCTTACGTTTATACCATATTAAAACCAGTTATTTCAGCAGGAAAATGTTTAATGAATAACCCGCTCGTCCGTACCCGAACAATCGGCGTCTTCGATTCCGGAGTGGGTGGATTATCGGTGCTCAAGGCAATTCGACTGGGACACCCGACGGTCAATTTCATTTATATCGCCGATTCGGGAAACGCCCCGTACGGAGGCCGGCCGGCGGAATTCATAGAACGCAGGGCATCGCAAATAGCGGACGCCTTGGTCGAAGGAGGAGCGGAGATCATAGTCGTCGCTTGTAATACGGCGACCGCTGTCGCGGTAGAGAAGCTTCGCTCGCAGTTATCGATCCCCGTCGTAGCCATGGAGCCGGCGATAAAACCTGCGGTTGGATATACGCGAACCGGGGTTATCGGGGTGCTCGCAACGGAAAGGACGCTGGAGAGCATGGCTGTGAAAAGGCTATGTCGGGAATACGGCCAGGGGGTGAACGTGCTTTTGCAACCCTGTCCCGGCTTGGTCGAAATGGTCGAGCGTGGAGAACTGTCGACCGAGCCCACTCGCGCCTACCTTCGAAATCTGATCAACCCGTTGATAGCCCAAGGAGCCGACACGCTCGTGCTCGGATGCACGCATTACGTATTTCTGGAGCCCGAGATCCGAAAAATTGCAGGGCCTGGAGTCGAAATCGTTGAATCGTCCGAGGCCGTCGCCCGACAGGTTATCCGCCATCTCGGCAGTGAGAGAGCGCCGGCGTTAGCAAAACACACGAGCCAAGAATCGTTCCTTACCACGGGCTTACCGGACCATGCTGAGAAAATATTCTCACAGCTGTGGGGCGCGCCGGTTGAAGTACGCGCACTTGAAACGGGAAATATCCGCGCGCATGCCTAAGCAGCCCATGGAGTGGACTCCTCCGCGCTTCGTGTCGCCCGCCGCTCATCGGCGCGTTAGGGCTGTAGGAAAAGCCTTTTTCGTAAATTTTGACCCGAACAAATCAATCGCTTGGTTCGCGAAAATCACCCAGAACAGGTTTTTTCGATGTCCTCATTAGGCGGCAGGAGGCGACTTTGTTCATACAATTTGAAGATCGGCCGTCAGACTCGGCCGTGGTCGAAAGGATTTTTCAGTGTCACAGCGGGCGGGCCGGTACTTTTCACTCAATGGCCATGTGCAACTGGTCCATGGTCGTCACTCGCCACCAGGGCAGGACGTTCCTGACCGTCCGCGGTCCGGAAACCCGGGCCAGCATGGCGGACTGCCCGGCGGACGGAGAGTGGATCGGCATCCATTTCAAGCTCGGTACTTTCATGCCGCTGATGCCGACCGGCATGCTGCGTGACCGGAACGACGTGATTCTGGCCGACGCATCGGCCAGATCGTTTTGGCTGTATGGTTCCGCCTGGGAATATCCGTCCTTCGAGAATGCCGATACGTTCGTCGATAGGCTGGTGAAATGGGGGCTGGTCGTGACGGACCCCCGTATCGAAACCGCCTTGCGCGGCAGGCCGGAGGGGCTTTCCCAGCGTAGCGGGCAGCGACATTTTCTGCGGGCGACCGGCATGACCCAAGCGACGATACGCCAGATCGAACGCGCCCGTCACGCCACCAGCCTGCTGCAAAGCGGAACTGCCATCCTTCAGGCGGTGCATGAGGCAGGCTATTACGACCAGGCGCATATGACGCGCTCGTTGAGGCATTTCATCGGGCAGACGCCGTTGCAGATCGCCCGCGGGCAGGAGCAGTTGTCGCTTTTGTACAAGACCGGCGATAGCTGACCCGGTAGGGTGGCGACATCGTAACCATCACCGGAGACATGATATGGAAGCCATAACACCCACGCGGCGCTGGAGCGGAAGAATCCTGAGCGGGATCGTTGTTCTTTTCCTGTTCGCAGACGCTGCCGGAAAACTTCTGCAAGTTGGCCCGGTCATGGAGGGGACCGTCATACTCGGCTATCCCGACAGCGTGGTCTTCCCTATCGGGGTATTGCTGATGCTGGGCGTCATCCTCTATGCCATCCCCAGGACATCGCTGCTCGGCGCGATCTATCTCACCGGCTTTCTCGGTGGAGCATGCGCAACACATATTCGTATCGGCAGCCCGCTGTTCACGCATGTGCTGTTCAGTGCCTATGTGGCGCTATTCATGTGGGGTGGCCTCGCGCTACGGAATCCACCGCTCACCTTGTTGTTGATCGGCCGTTGACGCGCCATCCGGCAGGCGAAGGCAGACCATGCAGGCATTACCACTCACCCATGCCATCGGCCTGGCGGAGCGTTCCATGCGCGCACTGCTTGAGCGGGAACTTGATGAAGCCGGCCTCTCATTTCCTGATTGGATCGTGCTGGTGTTCACCAGCGCAGCGCCGCTGGATATTGAACAAGTGATTCAACGGCAACTCGACAACCATATCGTCCCGGATCCGACGGATGTTCAACGGGCGATCGACAGGCTAGTGGAAGCGGGCTTGATCGTCTGCAAGGAGAACGTGCTGGTTCATACCGGGAGAGACCGCTCGGCCCCATGGCCCACGGATTGTAGCCTTGGAACCGAGCGTTCACGGGAGCGACTGCCATACAAGGCAGTCGACCCCAGCTCACCTTCCCTCATCCGGCCCTTCGGGCCACCTTCTCCCAAAGAGAGAAGGGGATAAGGAGCGACCTGCGGTAGCCGGTTCCGGTAGGATCTGCAGTGTTCAGCGAATACAGCGGCAAGGCCGAGGGAGTAGCGCAGGCTTTATACGGTAACTTGCCCCGATCGGATCTGGAGGCTACGCATCGAACGCTTATGGAAATCGCCACCCGTGCAAAGAAGCTGCTAAGTCGATAAGACAATAGGGGACAGGTCATGACGTTTCAGGCATATCTCGACAACATCAAGGCAAAAACCGGAAAGACGCCCGACGATTTCAGGCAACTGGCCTCAGAGGCGGGGATATTGAATTCCGGTATGAAAGCTGGCGAACTGGTCGCCTGGCTGAAGCAGGAGTTCGACCTGGGTCACGGCCATTCGATGGCGATCTGGGCCGTGTTCAAGGACCAGGGCTGGGTCGATTCTCCGAAAGGCAAGAAGCCGGGCTGAGTCTTTCAGACGCGGTCCAGCGAGGCATAGCGCGCAGTCAAGAGTTAGCGCCAGGATGATGGCGACGCGCTGTTGCCCAACCCATCTATCCACCGTACCCACGAGAAAAGCCGAGCAGGTCCGGTGATTTTGGAGGTTGAGGCTGTAGAAATCCCTTTTTCGTAAATTTTGCGCCAAACAAACCAACTCGTTGGGCTCGTGAAAATCACCCAAAACAGGGGTTTTCCACGCCCTCGTTAGGCTCTGTAGGAATTGTCGGATGATCACCCAGGATGAAAACGGAAGATGGAGTAACCACGCGGAAGACATCATCGACATCGTGCCGTACGACCGGCGTTGGGTTGAGCAATTCGCCGACGAGCGCCGGGCTATTCGGGACTGTGTAGACGCCGCCATTCCGCTGGTCATCGAGCATTTTGGGAGCACGGCGATCCCCGGCGCAGCCGCGAAACCGATCATCGATATCATGATAGGGGCAGACCGTCGGCATTGGCCCGCGACCATCCAGGCGCTGAAGCGCATGGCGTATGTCCATTGGGAAGATAATCCCGACGCCGATCGGGAGTTCCTGGTCAAAGGGATGCCGCCGTTCGGCACGCGCCGCACGCACCACGTCCACATCAACGAGGTTAGCGGCCCTCTCTGGGAGCGCCTGCTCTTCCGCGATTACCTGCAAAGCCACGCGGAAGACCGCAGCGCCTACACCGACCTGAAGGTTAGTTTGGCCGTCGAGTATCCCGAGGATAGGGAAGCGTATACGCGGGGCAAAGATGCCCTCGTGGCAGAGATCATGGCCCGCGCACGAAGCTGGCGGTGCGCCTGACGTCACGCAACACGAAACACCGATCCGCGTGGGTCCTATGGGCCCAACTACCTTCGGCATTTTCAAAAATCGAGGGTGAGTGGCGCGCCGTACCACCTCAGGGGAGGCTGCGCATGTAGTGCCGGGCTCGGGTTGACACGGCCACCGGGCCTGGGCACCCTCTGTCAGCCGTGGGCCGGGTGCCCACGCGTTTCCATACTGAGGTCCGCCGGGACGCGGGGCGATTAGCCGCACTGCGGTGTCCGGCGGTTTTGCAACATGGGAAGTGGCCGGACAGGCGCTTCCGGCAGCGTCGTTTGCAAGGAATTCATGTCCATACGCCGCATAGTCTCCATCGAGCAGACCGAATGGTCGCTCGCCCCGCCGCGCGCCTGGGTCCGGCCGCGCGATATCGACTGGTCGTGGCGTCCGCCGGAATTGGGCGCCGTGGCCTGCCTGCTGCTCGACGAGCAGCATCACGTCGCCACGCAGTCCGTCTATCAGCGCTCGGTGCGCATGCTGCTTAATCTGTCCGCCGTGCAGGCCTTGAGCCAGGTGGAGATCGAGTTCGACCCCGCCGCGCAGAGGTTGCGGGTGCACGACGTGGCGGTGTGGCGGATGGAAAGCGACGGCGCGTGGCGGCGCCGGGAGCCCGTGCAACGCGAGGCCTTCCTGCTGCGCCAGCGCGAGCAGCAATTCGAGCAGCAAATGCTGAACGGTCGCGTCTCGCTGGTGGCCTTGCTGGAAGACGTCCGCGTCGGCGATGCGATCGATCTCGCCTGGACCCTGGAGCCCCGCGAGCCGTTGCCGGGGTTGCTGTTCACCGCCTTCCACACTTTCGCCTGGACGGTGCCGGTGGGCTCGGCCAGCGTAGCACTGCATCTCGACCGTGAACATCCCGTGCAATGGCGACTGACGACGCCGGAGGGGCAGCCTGCGCCGACGGAGGATGTGCAGGCCGACTGCGCAAGCTGGTGTTTCGAGCGGCCACCGGTGTTCCAGCCGGAGTCGAACGTGCCCGGCTCGCATTGGGCATGGCCGGTGCTCGAGGTCACCGCCTGGCAGAGCTGGGCCGAGGTGGCGCGCTTTATCTGCGCGCTGTGGGCCGAGGCGTTGAGCGACGACTTGCCGGCCATCGCCGCGGAAGCGGCGCGGCTGGAGGAAGGCCGCAGCACGGAGGAGGCGATCCGCGCCGCCGTGCGCTTCGTGCAGGAAGATGTCCGCTACCTGGCGATCGATTTCGGCCACGGCGCTGGCATGCTGCCGAGCGGCGCGGGGACGGTGCTGCGACGGCGCTTCGGCGATTGCAAGGACAAGTCCGTGCTGCTATCGGCGCTACTGTGTGCGCTGGGCGTCGAAGCCAGGCCGGTGCTGGTCGGGACCGGCTGGCGGGAAGCGGTCGCGCGCTTGTTGCCGTCCACCGCTTGTTTCAATCATGCGATCGTGGCCTTCGGGTTCGAAGGCCAGCGTTATTTCGTCGATCCGACCGTCGTGGGGCAGGGCGGCGATCTGGCCCATCTCGTCGCACCCCCCTACGGCGTCGCCCTGGAAATCGACGCGGCGACGGAGGCGCTCACCGAGCTGCCGGCGTTGGCACCCGCGGAGATTTCCCTGACCGAGACGTTCACGCTGGACCGGCGCGGCAAGGAGGGCGCGGTCGAGCAGGAGTTGCGGGCGACCGCCTGGTTTGCGGACGACATCCGCGCGTTGCTGCTGCGCCAGGGGCTCCCCGCGTTCGCCAAGGCGCGCGCCGAGGTGCTGCAACAGCATTTCCCCGCGCTCGCACCCGATGCGGAAAGCACCGCACTGGAAGACGACGCCGACGACAATGCCATCTGCCTGAGCACGCGCCATGGCTTGCCGACTTGGGGCAGGGTGGATCGCAAGCCGCCCGATTTCTTCGTTTACGGCGCCCATGGGCTTTTTCTCGGCGTGGAAGCGGTGGACGAGCGCGAGCAGCGTCGCCTGCCCTGGGCCTTGCGCCACCCGATGACGGTGCATCATCGCGTGGTGGTGCGCGGCAAGCCGGTGCGCAAGTCTAAGCCGGAATACTTCGAGGTCGAGGGGCCGGGATTCCTCTACAGCTGCCAAGTGCGCTCCCGCCGCCGGGAGGTGAGTTTCGATTACCGCTGGGAGACCACCGCCCGCGAGATTCCGGCTGACCGGTGGGGCGAGTATTGCCAGTCGCGGAGCCGGGCGCTCGAGCGGGCGGGCGCCACCGTAGCGACGATCGCACCGACGATGGCTGCATTGTTTCGCCGCTACGCGGTCGCCATCGGCATCGTCGCGGGATTGGCGGTGGCCGGCTACCGCAACGGCGAGCGCAATCGCGTGATCGCCGAGGCCGGCGGCGTCGAGCGCGCCGCCGGCAAGGTCTGGGATTATGTGAAGCACGGCGATTTCTCGCAGGCCTACGAACTGGGCCGTGAGATCCGCCCGCACTACGGCAACAACTTCGACATCCAGGCGATATTCGCCGAAGCCGCGATCCGGACCGGCCATTTGGGCGAAGCGGAAGACGCCCTGGCCCAGGCGCGGCGCCTGAAGCCGGACGACCCCCTGCCGAAAGTGCTCGGCGCCTTGATGCTCTCGGTGCGCGGCGACCTCGTCCAGGCCCGTTCGCGCCTGGCGCAAATCGCCGCCGAACCCGGCGCGACGGACCCGGTTTTCCTCGAACTCGCGCGCGTGACGGAACGGATCGGCGACCGGGTGGCCGCGCGAGCGGCCTGGGAGACGGTGCTGGCGCGCCAGCCGGCCCAGCCCGAGGCCTTGTTTAGCCTCGCCTACCTGATGTGGCAGGGAGGCGAGCGGACGCAGGCGGACACCCTGATCAACGGGGCCATCACCGCCCAGCCGGCACGGAGCCCGGTGCTGGAAGGGGCGCTGGCGCGCTATTACCTGGCAACCGCCCGTCCGCGAGTAGGCTTGGCGCCGGCCAAGCGCGCGACGGAACTCGCTCCGACCGATCCTTTGCTTGCCCGGCAATACGCGATGACCTTGCTTAACGCCGGCGAACGGTCGGCGGCGGTCGGTGCCGCCCAGAGCATGACCGAACGCTTCCCGCGCAATCCGCTCGCGATCAGCGCGCTCGCGATCACGGCCGCCACGGCCGGCGAGGATGCCCGCGCCGAGGCCGCGTTCCGGTCATGGCTGGATCTCGCCGGAGACGATCCGGACGCCCATTCGGGCTACGGTTATTTTCTCCATCGCATCGGCCGCGAAACCGAAGCCCGCAAGGTGTTGGAAGAAGCGACGCGGCGCTTCCCGGGCAGTGGCAACCTGTGGCTGAACTATGCCGTGGTGCTCGAAGCCCTGGGCGAAAGCGGCACCGCGGCCAATGCGCGCAGCCAGGCGGCTCGCCTGATGACCGCCGAGCAGAAGGCGACGCTGGTGCGCTGAGACGGGACTGCGGCCCCGTGCGTTGATGCCCGGATAGGCGAACGCGCCTTGAACCCAAGCTCGGTTCCGATCAGGGCGGCGCGAACTTTCGGCGGCCATGAATACTATCGGCTTGGCGTCCAGCGCGGCGTTCGCGATTGTCGGGGCCATTTCCTGTATCCCATTCAGTTCAACCGAGTCGGCCGTCACTCTGTTTTTTTAAGCTTGGATTTAACTTCCTGTGGTACTAATTATTTTCCTTAAAAGGTCTTTCGGTCACGCCTATACCGCGTGTCATCGCAAGGAAGGTAATGAACCGTTTACGTCTTGGAGGCCACCCTATGAGCAATAAAATGTACTGCTTGGCCCCGGTCTTGGCTGGTGTATGCGCCGTGTTCGCTGCACCTATCGCGCAGGCCTCATCGTCCTACGGCACGCTGTCGAATTTCGACGTTTACAACGATTCGACCAGCACGTCGTATCACGGCTTTGAAATAGAATTCGAGCACTTCTCGCCCAGCCAGTTCTACAGCTACGGCGGCGTGCCCTACACCTTCAACAACCTCCATTTCGGCGCCGGCAAGGTGAGCAGCGACGGCGTCAATACGATCGTACGCTACTTCAAGGGCACTCCCGGCGACGTCTCCACGCAATGGTCGGTACAACCCTGGAACGGCGTGATATTCGCGACCGGCGGCCATGCCTGCGTGTCTATCTCCGGATGCGAACATTTCGGTACGGTACTCACGGCCGCCCCCTCCGCTACACACTATTACTGGCTCGACGCCAACGGCAACCGCGACACGGCGAATCCGGTCAACCTGCTTGCGCCCATCGTAACCATTGCGCCTCCCCCTCCACCCGCTCCGGCCCAGCCGCCCCAACCGGCGGTCGTCCAGGCCGTGGTTGCCGCGCCGCCGCCTCCGCCGGCCGCACCCGTCCAATATGAGTTCGGCGACGCGGTTTGGGTGAAAGTATTCAAGACGGAAGTGAACCACGAGAACAAGTCCAGGCTGGAAGATCTCATGGCGGACAAGCCGGAGAAGATCGCCGATGCGGGCGACGGAGTGCCGGAAGTGGAATGGAAGCTGATCCAACACTATAACGACATCAACGGTGACCACGATGCTGCCAAGGCCGCCAAGGGCGTGGCCGACAGCGGGGAGCAAGAGGTTGGCGCAGGTAACGAGCAGGTGCTGAGGACTTATCAGTTTTTCAAGTTCACCGGCAAGTACAACGATGAGGACGGTTCGCATGAAGCCTGGTGTTCGGATATCGGCACGTGCGAAGACGACGTGGCGTCCGGCAATGCAGATGCCGCCAGGAATATTGAGTTGTACGTCGGAAAGATGATAGGGCAGCAGATGGTGGCCGCAGACCTGAATCTGGGTGCAAATGCCGTGGTGCCGGTGCCTCCGGCGGTCTGGCTGTTCGGCTCCGCCCTTGTGGGTTTGGGCGTGGTCGGCAAACGCCGCCCGGCCGCAACGACCGAGAGTTCCTAAGCGCTTTCTTCAAGGCCCGAGGCGTTGGTCACGCGCTTCGGGCTCTATCGCTCTTTCCCTTTTCCGGCAGCCGGGTTGGCAGGAGCTCCCAGATGTCGTCGCAACTCATTTAAGCCCATAAGCTTGAATGGGTCGTCCCCGGCTCATACCGATAGGAAGTCCAGTCCGGGGGCGTTGCTCATATAACCAGATGCCCTTGTTTGTCTGCGACGGTGACGGTGGCCTGGGTGTCGGCATTGAACTGGACGAAGTCGGCTTCGATGCCTTGCTGAAGATGACAAAGAGGCCGGGTCGACCTTGATGAAGCGGATACCGAACATGGACGTGCTCCTTTTAGACACGCCTTAAAATCCGGCGGACAGGGTTTTTCAAATAAGGTGGGGTTTGTGAGCCGATTTCGGTGAGCGGTCAAATGCTATAGTTCGGTCCGCCGTTTTCGACCGTCCGCTGCCCTTAAACACAGGAATTTGCCCATGCATCCGGCCCTCGTCCGCCACGCCTTGTTTCCCCTGCATGAATGGGCGATGAAACGCCCGACTTTGAGTTATCTGGCGGAAATCGAAAAGGCGCAGTGGCTGAGCCGCGAGGAACTGGAGGCCTTGCAGGCACGCAAGCTCAAGGATTTGCTGGCGACGGCGCAGGCGCACAGCCCCTGGCACGCCGAACGCATTCAGGCGGCGGGGTTGGAGCCGAGCTCTGGTGGGCCCTTGACCCTGGCCGATTTGCCCAAGCTGCCGACCATGACCCGCGCCGATGCCAGCGCCAACCGCGATCGCCTGGTGTGGAAGGAAGCGCCGGGCGGGGTGTTTCCCTACACCACCGGCGGGTCGAGCGGCCAGCCTTTGATCTTTTATTTCGGCCGCAAGCGCCAGGCCGCCGACGCCGCCTGCCGTTTCCGCGCACGCCGCTGGTGGGGGCAGGATGTCGGCGAGCGCGAGGTCTTCCTGTGGGGCGCACCGGTCGAACTGAACAAGACCGACCGCATCAAGACCCTGCGCGACCGGCTGTTCAACCAGTTGCTGCTCAACGCCTTCGAGATGAAGCCGGAGCGCATGGACGACTATCTCGTGGCCATCGAGCGTTTCAACCCGCGTTGCATCTACGGCTATGCCAGCAGCCTGGCCCTGCTGGCGGCGCACGCCAAGAGCCGGGGAAACAGCCTGAAACTGCCGGATTTGCGCGTCGTTGGAGCGACCGGCGAGCCGCTTTATCCCGAGCAACGGGCCATCATCCAGGAAGTTTTCGGCGCGCCGGCGGCCAACGAATACGGCTGCCGCGACGGCGGACTGGTGGCGCTGGAATCGCCCGATGGCCAGATGCTGGTGAACAGCGAATCCATCATCCTGGAAGTGCTGGACGCGCAGGGCAGGGCGGTCGCGCCCGGCGAGATGGGCGAGGCGGTGCTCACCCATTTGTGCTCCGAGGCCCAACCCTTCATCCGCTACCGCACCGGCGACATGGTGCGGCAGTCCGACGCGCATTGCCGGGCCGGCCGCGGCCTGCACGTGATCGCCGAAGTGGTCGGCCGGCGCACCGATTTCGTCGTCAAGCCGGACGGCACCATCATGCACGCCCTTGCGGTCATCTACGTACTGCGGGCGGTCAAGGGCGTGGGCGAGTTCAAAATCATCCAGCATGCGACCGACCGGCTGGAGGTCCAGATCGTCCCCGACGCTTACTGGCAGGACTGCGCCAAAGATCTCATCACCGAACAGCTTCGCGCGCGTATGGGCGCATCGGTCGCGGTCGATATCGAATTGAAGCAAAGCATCCCGCCCGAGGCTTCCGGCAAGCATCGCTATGTGGTGAGCCATGTTTCTTTGCCGGACAATTTGCTAGTTGCGGAGTAGAATGCGAATCTATCGCAATTACGCGACATATCTGTCGCTCTGCTCCGACTCCAACGATGGCCATCCAAGAAACGATCATTCCCTTACGTACCCCGCTGTTTCGCGGCGAAAAGCGCTTGCGCATCGCCCTGGTGGGTTTGCCCAACAGCGGCAAGAGCACCTTGTTCCGCGCGGTGTCCAGCACCTCCGTGCAGACCGGCGAACTGGCGGGCACGCACAGAGCCTATAGCGAGTGCGCCGTGCAGATCGGCCTGGACGAAGCCCGCCTGGTCCTGCTGCCGGGAGTGGGCATGCTCAGCCATGCCTCCTATGACGATCGCATCACCCTGCAATATTTGCTGTGGGGGGACGAGCGTCCGCCGGTATCCGTGCATGAGCCGGGCGGCCCTCCGGCGCCTTTCGCGCCGCCGGACGTCATCATCCAGGTGGTCGACAGCACGGCTCTGGAACGTCACCTGGAGCTGACCCTGCAACTGACGCAATTGGGCCGGCCGCTGGTGATTGCGCTCAACATGGCCGACCAGGCCTGGGAAAAGGGCTTGCACATCCATGCCGAACGCCTGGGGCAGCGGCTAGGGGTGCGGGTGGTCTCGACCTCCGCGCTGAAGGGGCATGGTCTGTCCGAACTGTTCAGCACGGCGGTGGAGGCGGTGCGGGATAAGCAGGTGCCGCTGCCGCAGTTGCCGAGCGGCCATATCGGCAGGGTCTTGGAACCGCTGAAACAGGTCTTGAGCAAGCCGGAATTGCAGGCCGCTTTCCGCGTGCCGGAGCCGTTTTTGCTTTCGCAGATCGCCGCCAACGACGGCTATTTCATGAGCGAGGTGGGGCAGCATTTTCCCGCGCTGCTGCCGGAGCTGATCGCGCTGCGCAAGTCCGCGGAAGCCGAGCTGCCCCGGCCTCTGGACGAGGAGTTGCACGCGGACCGCCACCATCAGGCCGCGACGCTGTTCGAGGCGGTCAGCCGCATCGGCGCGCCGCACGAAGGCCGAAGCTGGCGCGACTGGCTGGACGCCCTGTTTCTGAATCCGTACTGGGGCCTGCTCGGCAGCCTGGCGGTGTTTGCCGTGATCCTGTTCGTGGTGTTCCAGGTGAGCGCCTGGCTGGACTCGCTCACGGCGGCGAAACTGATCGCAGCGGTCGCCGACTGGCACCCGGAAACGACGCAGGATGTGGTGCTGCGCGCCGTGGTGGATGGCTTGATCGGCCTGGTGGGTATCGTGGTGCCCTACATGATCCCGCTGGTCCTGCTGCTGGTGGCGCTGGAAGAATCCGGCCTGATGCAGCGCATCGCCTTCGTGATCGACCGCGGTTTTCACCACGTCGGCCTGCACGGCGCGGTCGCGGTGTCTTTTCTACTCGGGCTGGGCTGCAATGTGCCGGCGATTTCGGCCGCGGCCAGGGCCGCCACCGGCCGCGAGCGGGTCATTGCCTCGCTGCTCATCACCTTCGTGCCGTGTTCGGCGCGTTCGGCCATCATCCTGGCCTTGGCCGGCAAGTATCTGGGCGGCCTGGGGGTACTGGGGATATTCGCGCTCACGCTGATCATCATCGCCTTGCTGGGGCGCGTCCTGGCCAACCGCTTTCCCGAGAGCGGTCCGGGCCAGGTGCAGGAGATTCCGCCCTACCGGCTGCCGCGCCTGCGCTCCCTCCTGCTCACCACCTGGTCGCGCACCAGCGACGTGCTGACCATCGTCACGCCCCTGCTGGTCGGCGGCAGCATCGTGCTCGCCTTGCTCGATCATTACCAGGCCAGCGCACTCATCAACACCGCGCTGCTGCCCATCACCGACTGGTGGCTGGGTCTGCCTGTCCTGCTGGGCGTGCCCATCCTGTTCGGCATCTTGCGCAAGGAACTGTCCCTGCTGATGGTCTACCAGGCCCTGGGCGGTTTCGAGATCGACAGCCAGTTGAACGCCGGACAGATCGTCACCTTTCTGGTCTTCCTCACCTTCTATTTTCCCTGCGTGTCGACCTTCGCCATCATGCTGAAGACCATAGGCCGCAAGCAGGCCTTATTCTCGGTAGCTCTGTCGGTAGGCGTGGCCTTGCTGGTGAGCGGCGCGGTGCGCTGGGCCATCGCGGCCTGGGAGCAGGTTTCGCCCTTGCTGGCCTAGGATATGGCTGATATGTGCGTATATGTTCCATGGCTGTCAGCCTATCACCCCAGATTGGCATGATGAACGGAAACCGCTCAATCAATTGGTAGGCAAAGCAACGCTCAATCCATGAACGGCTTTAATTGGAAAATCGATTTGCGGCGATGGTTAAACGCAAGTCGTGATATTTCGCCACAATTGGCGGATAAAATTATCGTTTTCTTCGAAACCGCATTTGAGCATACGCGCTGTCCGCAACGGGCATGGTTTGGCATTCATCCATCAAGAGCAAGTCTTGTTGTTGGCGGCATTTACCTTGCTGCAATCCAACGTTCAGGAGAAGATCAGGGATTTTGGCTGTTAGTCGATCAACAACACCCGCCAATAGAGAATATTGAATATCGACCAGTAAAGTCTACGCAGAAATCAAGATATCCGCTTATATGGGCACATTCTATATCGCTGGCAAATCTTCCCAACTTAATCGCCAATGCGGTTTTATGGGGCTCGTTTTCGGCAGCCACCGAGAAAGTCCTTGTATCACCGATTGCAAGCGACCGGGATTCCATCCAAAAGCGGCGAAAGAAAAAGCGGCTGAGTGAGTTCTGGGTAGGTAAAATAGCCCAGGCGGCCAATGAGCAATTCCAAAATGCAGTCCTCTCTGCATTACGCGACAAACCTGAAATGCGGCGCAAGCGACTAGAAACTGCTCAGGTCATTCCGAACAAAATTGGAATTGTGTCCGTTTCCTTTGCGCGTAATCCTGATGTCGTAGCCGAGGTTCTGTTTCGTGCAAATGGATACTGTGAATTCTGCAAGAATCCGGCACCCTTTACTCGCCGTGCAGATAACTCGCCATATCTTGAGGTCCATCACATAAAAATGCTTGCAGAAGGTGGCGAAGATACGGTTGCCAATGCAGTAGCTCTTTGTCCAAACTGTCATAGGCAGGCTCATTATGCCTAACAATTCATTCCAGCCGACCTGAGCGGGCCGGGGTTTGTAACCCCGGCCCGAACGTTACGTACCGGTGAACAGTCTTGCTCGCACAAAACGTTACGTCCGGGGTAACATACGCCAGCCGGCTTAGGGGGTAATATCGAGTCCGTGGGTTTTTCTGCGGGCGAGTAAGTTCTTGATGGCAAGTTCGTTTGCATTTGAGGTACTGCAAGCCCCTGTTTTTCATAACAGGGTGCGCCAAAAAACTTCATGCGAAGAACTTAACGCGAGTGATGCGGTTCGCAGGCTCACCGCATCCTACGGCACGGTGTTAGGCGGCTCGCATCCAGCGCATGGAGCCATCGATTACGAAAAGCGCTCTAGCAACGCGTTGCGTGCGTCCGTAATACGGAGAAACTGTTCGTGGCTGCCGCCGACATCGGGATGCGCTTTCTGGGCGAGCCGCCGATAAGCCTTTTTGATCTGGGATGGTTCAAGCTTTCCGTCGATCGGCAGGTTCAACGTCTCCCGGTATTGCCGCTCGTCGAGTTGATGGCGGTGGGTTCGGCGCCTCCTCCGGCCTCCGTTGAATCGCGCATATTTTTCGTTCAATCGCTCCTGCGCGGCACGGCGGGTTTCGTAGGACTCCCGCCGCAACTCCGCTTGATCGTCTTGCCATCTCTGGCGCGACATGACGACACAAGCCGCGAAGGCAATCCGACCGCGTGTCTCGAGCTCGTCGAGGCTGAACGGCCCCAACATCTCGAAGGGCGGATCCATCCAGGCACTTCTGCCGTCCGCGCCGACCTCGACCCGGCCTATCGTCGCCGTCATGAGGAGTCCGGAAGAGCCGTTCCAGATGACCCATTCCTCTTTGTACGCAGGCCGCGGGCGGTCATGCATGAGCTGCCTCCGGGCACTTCGCGGTCACGGGGCCGCGCGTTGACGCTGGGGCTTCAACGGTCAATGTCGACCTGGAGCTCACAGCACTCGTGAGGGGGATAGAAGTGAACAGCACTGAGATAGCCCATCTGTAGGGGTTTTGAAAAGACATCCCAATCGGCAGGCAAATTGCGCACCAACGATATGGCTACAGCGAGATCGGGCGCCATCCGCCGTCTAACCCGGCGCTGAACCGCACACACCACGGCAAGCCGGCTAGCTCTACGCCAGGCGTCCGTATCGGCCATGTCGAATGACCTCAATGGCTAGCCTGCACACGGGCGGTGCTTTGCGCTTTCATTTGGTGCGGTTGAGGCAGTTGTCACGGGCGGACGATACAAGAAGTCCGATTACTTATTAAGGTGGCCCGATATATCCCTGGTCTTTATTTGTGGGAGCGGGCTTTAGCCCGCGAAGATCGCGGCCTGGGGGCAGGTTTCGCTAGGGTAGAGCCGGGGGAAGAGGCTAGTCGGTGGGAGCGTCGTCCAACCCGGCAAGCCCGGGTTGGACGAAAGTCTGACTCAGGGGGCCAGGCCGATGCGGTCCCGTGCGCCCGGTGCCACCGGCGAGTGGGCCGTGAGGTAGGCTTCCAGCGCGTCGATGTCCTGTGCGCCGCCCAGCCGGTCGCTGCCCTGGGTAAGGACGTAGAGTTGGTCGCCGCCGTCGGCCATGAAGTTGTTGACCGTCACGCGGTAGCTGGCGGCCGGGTCTACCGTCACCCCGTTGATCTTGATGCTGGCGGGATCGACGTTGTCGCAGGCCGTGCCCTTTTCTTTCCATTCGTAGCTGAATCCCGCGGAAACCTGCAGGATGCGGTTGAACGGCTGACCCGTGGCCGGAGCGCCCGCCGGATAGCCCTCGGTGCAGCCGGTGAACTGCTGTTCCAGCAGCGTGTGGATCTGCGCGCCCGTCAGGGTGAGCGTCACCAGGCTGTTGCCGAAGGGCTGCACGGTGAAGGCCTCGCCGTAGGTGACCTTGCCGTCGCCTTCGCCGGCGGGGCTGGACGCATAACTCAGGTTGGCGCGTATGCCGCCCGGGTTCATAAAGGCCGCGGCGGCGTCTCCGAAGCCCGGATTCCGGGTCGCTTCCAGTTGCGCGTCGGCGATCACGTCGCCCAGGGTCGATTCGCCCGCGCCCGTGCTGTCGCGAGTGAGGCTGGCGGAGATCGAGCCGATGACGCGGTTGGCGATGGGGGTGGCCAACGCCCTGTAGCCGTCCACGACCGACTTGATGGCCGCATCCGGCGTGACGGTGGCATCGGCACGGTCGACCAGCACGTTTTGCGCGCTCACGGCCAGGACATGGCCGGTCTTGTTGTCGACGCTCAGATCGATGTCGGTGAGGATGCGGCCTATGGAATTGGCGCTCGTCACCGGTATCAGCCGGCCGGCCTGGTTGGCGATGAGGCAGTTATAAGCCTGGTGGGTATGGCCGGAAATGACCAGATCCACCGCGTCGTCCAGCGCATGGACGATGGGCTTGAGCGGCGTGCCTTCCAGGTCGCCGGAGCAGGAATTCATGGTCGAGGCGTTCTGTGCCGTCGGCACCGTGCCGCCCTGGTGGACCAGCACCACGATGGCCTCGACGCCGCGCGCCTTGAGCTTGGGTATCAGCGCGTTGACGGTGGCCGCCTCGTCCTTGAACTGCAGGCCGGCCACGCCCGTCGGCGTGACGATGGTGGGGGTTTCCTTCAGCGTCATGCCGATGAATCCGACCCGCACCTTGCCGTAATGCTTGATGGCGTAGGGCGGGAAGATCGTCTTGCCGGTGGCGGTTTCTTCCACGTTGGCGGCGAGGAACTTGAAATCCGCGCCGGCGAATTCGCCTTCGTCGTTGACCGGCGCGCCGGCTTCGGCGCCCTTGCAGGAGTTCGGGTCGGTGGGATGGCAGCCGCCTTTCTGCATGCGCTCGAGTTCTTCCTTGCCTTCGTCGAACTCGTGATTGCCGACGGCGTTGAATTCCAGGCCCGTCATGTTCATGGTTTCGATGGTCGGCTCGTCGTGGAACAAGGCGGAAATCAAAGGCGTCGCACCGATCAAATCGCCCGCGGATACCACCGTCGTGGTTGGATTCTCGGCCCTGTATTTGGCGATGTAGCCGGCCAGCCAGTCCACGCCGCCCACCGGCGTGGCGGGCGAACTCGCACCGGTCAGCCGGAAAGTGCCCGGCGATTCGATCTGGCCGTGAAAGTCGTTGAAGGCCACGATCTTGACGGTGGTGGTGCCGGTGGGGATCACGGCGTGGGCGCAGCCGTTGGCCGCCATCCCTAGGGCGATGCCCAGGGCGATTCTTGTGAGTTTCATGATGTCTTTTCTCCGAATAATCAGGTGTTACGGCGGCCTAAGCGTGCGACCAGGCGCGTACCGCCGACCGCAAACAGTCTAATCGCCGGGGGAACCGGCACGGCCGCGTGGCCGTTCGCATCGGGTGCGTCGACGCCCATGGCCCGGCGGGATTAAACGCAAGCTCCGTGACAGGGGCATGACGAAATCGAGACGTGATGCAATCGATCCGGTTTTGCCACGGACCGGTCATCGATTCGTCATCAGGCCGTCGCATACCGCTCCCTAGAATCTGCCGCTCCTAACCAATCCCGTTGAGCGGAGGAGTTCCATGCAGACGAAAATTTCCGGCACGATCAAGAAAACCGCTTGGCCGGTCTTATTCCTGGCCTTGAGCGGTGCGGCGTATGCGGACGGCGACGCGCCCAGGGTGGAGCAGGGCATACAGTTCGGCGACGTGAGCGAAGGGCGCGCCGTCGTGTGGAGCCGCAGCGACCGCCCCGCTCGCTTGTGGGTGGAATACGCGTTCAATCCCGAATTCACCGATGCCAAGGTCGTCCGCGGTCCGCATGCGCTGGAGCTTACCGACTACACCGCGCGTCAGGACCTGGTGGGCCTCCCCTCGGGCAAGGACGTTTACGTCAAGGTCTGGTTCGAGGACCTGACCAATGCCCGCAACAAGAGCGAGCCGGTGCTTGGCCGTTTCCACACCATCGGCAAACGGGAGGACATCCGTTTCGTCTGGGGCGGTGATACGGCGGGGCAGGGCTGGGGCATCAATACCGCCTTCGGTGGCATGAAGATTTACGAAGCCATGCGCCTGGCGCAGCCGCAGTTCTTCATCCAGAGCGGCGACAGCGTTTATTCGGACAGTCCGATCACGGCGACCAAGCCGGCCGAAAATGGCCAGATTTGGACCAATCTCGTCGAATACGGCGTCGACAAGGTCGCCGAAACGCTGGACGAATTTCGCGGCCGCTACAAATACAACCTGCTGGACGAAAACTATCGCCGTTTCAACGCCGAGGTGCCGCAGATTTGGCAGTGGGACGACCACGAAGTGGTCAACAACTGGTCGGACGCCAAGGATCTGAGCAACGACCCGCGCTACACGGTCAAGGACGTGCCGCTGCTGGTCGCCCGCGCGAGTGAGGCTTTCCGCGAATACGCGCCGCTGCGCCCGCACACGGCCGACGAGCCGGACCGCATCTACCGCAAGATCGCCTACGGCCCGCTGCTGGACGTATTCGTGATCGACATGCGCAACTACCGCGGCCCGAACACGGCCAATCTGCAGGCCCAGGAAGGTCCCGAGACGGCCTTCCTGGGCGAGGCACAACTGCGTTGGCTGGAAAAAGGGCTGAAGGAGTCGCGCGCCACCTGGAAGGTGGTTTCCGCTGACATGCCCATCGGCCTCAACATCGGCGACGGCGTCGATGCGGCGGGTAATGCGCGCTGGGAAGCCGTCGCCAACGGCAACGACGGCCCGGCCGCAGGCCGCGAATTGGAAATCGCCCGCTTGTTGAGCTTCATCAAGCGCGAGCACGTGGACAACGTCGTGTGGCTCACCGCCGACGTGCACTACGCGGCCGCCCACTACTACGACCCGGCCAAGGCCGGTACGCGAGAGTTCAAGCCTTTTTGGGAGTTCGTCGCCGGCCCGCTCAACGCCGGCTCCTTCGGGCCCAATACCACGGACGGCACTTTCGGACCGCAGGTCGTGTTTTCCAAGGCCCCGCCCGCCGGTCAGGTCAACCTCTCGCCCTACGCCGGCCTGCAATTCTTCGGCGAGGTCGACATCGACCACAAAACCCGCGATCTCACCGTGGACCTGAAAGATTTGTACGGCGCCTCGGTGTTCCGCAAGACGCTGAAGGCCGAAGGCGGCGAACGTCACGAGCACGATTGAGACCGTGGATGCCCCATAGGGGATCCGCCGAGAGCGTGATTCCATCCGGCGGAACCGGGCGTGGCCCGTTCCGCCCTACACCCATACCCCTGTTTTTCTAGGAGCACATTCGTTATGTTGCAGCATGTACGCAAGCAATCCATTCTGGCCCTGGCGACCATGGTGGCCCTAAACGCCGGCTGCGCCGAGGCATCCGATCTGCCCACCTTGACCGGCGCGGCGCCCATCGTCATCGGCCACCGCGGCGCGTCCGGCTATCGGCCGGAACACACCCTCGCGAGTTACGCCCTGGCCATCGAGTTGGGGGCCGACTACATCGAGCCCGACCTCGTTCTGACCCAGGACGGCCACTTGATCGCCCGTCACGAGCCGGCGATAGGCGGTACCACGGACGTGGCCGACCATCCCGAATTCGCCGACCGCAAGACCACCAAGGTGCTCGACGGCGTGCCGGTCACCGACTGGTTCGCCAGCGATTTCACCCTGGCCGAGATCAAGACGCTGAAGGCCAAGGAGCGCCTGCCCGCGCTGCGCCCCGGCAACACCGCCTACGACGGTTTGTACGAGATTCCGACCCTGGACGAGGTCATCGAACTGGCCAAGCGCAAGGGCGAGGAAACCGGTCGTACCATAGGCATTTATCCCGAAATCAAGCATTCCACCTTCCATGCCGGCCTGTTCGGCGAGCACGTATTCGAGGACAAGCTGCTGAAAAAGCTGCATAAGGAATACGGCAACAGCGAATGCGCGCCGGTGTTCATCCAGTCCTTCGAAGTGGGCAACCTGCGCTATCTGGCCAGAAAGACCCACATCAAACGGGTGCAGTTGGTCGACGCCAACGGCGTGAATGCCGACGGCTCGATCTCGCTGGTGCCGCCCTCCAGGCAGCCCTATGACTTCGTCGTGTCGGGCGATGCGCGCACTTTCGGCGACCTGCTCACCGACGAGGGGCTGGATTTCGTGAAGAGCTACGCCGACGCCATCGGACCCTGGAAGCCCTATCTGGTCAAGACGGTGGATGACGGCGTGGACCGCAACGGCGACGGCCGGCTCACCATCAACGACCGGTTGGTGGTCGGCAGCACCGGGGTGATCGAGCAGGCGCACGAGAAAGGCTTGCTGGTGCACACCTGGACCTTCCGCAACGATTCCAGCGGTTACGGTTTCAGCGATCCGCAGGCGGAAATCAGATACTACTTCGAACTGGGCGTCGACGGCCTGTTCACCGATTTTGCCGACACCGGCGTGGCCGCGCGCGCCGAACTAGTGGAGGCGGATGATCGTGCCCGGTTATCGGGCCAGTGCGCGTATCGCCACGAACACGGTCGACACGAACGGCAAGGCGAGCGCCACCGCGACTAAGCCAGGTGGCCCGAAGTCCCTGGTTTATGGGTGGGAGCGGGCTTTAGCCTGCGAAGATCGAGGCCTGAAGTCCTCGATCTTCGCATGTCCACCGATAAATCACCGGGGATATCCAGGGCACCGTGACGATATTTAGATTCGTCCGAATTCTCCCTCGTCCGGCAGTATGATGATGTGGGTTTGCGCCTTGACGCGAACGGCCTCGCCGCGTTGGTCGAACCCGAACAGAAAGGTTTCCACCTCGACGAAATCGTCGACGCCGGGTGTCAGTTTGTGCGTGATTTCCGCGGCGATTTCATCGGCCACTCGTTGCGCCGCCGCTTCGCGGGTATGAAATACGTCCGAGATTTCCCAATCGGCGCCATTCTTGGCCGCGGCGTGTATCACGTCCGTCTCGGGAACGATGTAGCCTTCGCCGAAATCGGTGATGAGCCCGCAGGATTTGAACGCCTCCGCCACTTCCCACACCGTCCTCCCGGCCCGCAACAGCTCAGGTATGGCGACATAGGGATCGCGACGGAAGCGCTTGTCGATGCGCTTGAGTTCGGGCGTATCCCAAAGCTGGTCAAAGTATTCTTCGTCATCGATGCTGATGGCCTGGCTGCTCATGGATACCACTCCGGTTGCTGCTGCGGGGCACGGAAACCGGGCGTGTCCGGCCCGGCTATAAGCGCTGCCTTCCGCTGCGCTCATAGCAGTCGCTCCGCCCCGTTTGCCGTAGCGCCCTCGATGGATTGCCCGGCCTCATCATAACGCCGTTTGCAGCCCGCAGGCTGGGATGGCAACGGGAATCCCAGCGCGGAGCCTGTTGCCGGGTCGTTGCCGCTTATTCCGGCCTACCTCCTCCAGCTCTTTCTCCAGTTGCAGGATGCGGTGAGGCACCAACCGCAGCCATCGTGGTTTCGTCTACAAGACCTCCGCCAGATTGCCCTTTTCTTCCAGCCACACTTTTCTATCCGAGGCGCGCTTCTTGGCCAGCAGCATGTCGAGTTGCTGGTCGGTGGCGGCCTGGTCGTCCAGGGTGAGCTGTACCAGGCGGCGGGTGTCGGGGTTCATGGTGGTTTCGCGAAGTTGGGATGGATTCATTTCGCCCAGGCCCTTGAAGCGCTGCACGTTGACCTTGCCCTTGATCTTCTCGGCCTCGATGCGGTCCAGCACACCTTTCTTCTCCGCTTCGTCCAGCGCGTAGTAAACCTGCTTGCCGACGTCGATGCGGTAGAGCGGCGGCATGGCGACGAAGACGTGGCCGGCTTCGACCAGGGGGCGGAAATGGCGCACGAACAGGGCGCACAGCAGGGTGGCGATGTGATTGCCGTCGGAATCGGCATCGGCCAGGATGCAGACCTTGCCGTAGCGCAACTGGCTCACGTCGGTGGAGCCGGGATCCACGCCCAAGGCCAGGGCGATGTCGTGCACTTCCTGCGAGGCCAGCACGCCGTCCGATTCCACTTCCCAGGTGTTCAGGATCTTGCCTCTCAACGGCATGATGGCCTGGAATTCACGCTCGCGCGCCTGCTTGGCCGAACCGCCGGCGGAATCGCCTTCCACCAGGAACAGCTCGGTGAGATTGGTGTCCTGCGAGCTGCAATCGGCCAGCTTGCCGGGCAGGGCCGGACCCGAGGTGACTTTCTTGCGTACCACCTGCCGGCTGGCGCGCAAGCGCTTCTGGGCGCTTTCGATGATGAGCGCGGCGATGCCTTCGCCCGCCGCCGGATGCTGGTTGAGCCAGAGGCTGAAGGCGTCCTTGGCCACGCCGGAGACGAAGGCCACGCATTCGCGTGAACTCAGGCGTTCCTTGGTCTGGCCGGAGAACTGCGGCTCCTGCATCTTCACTGACAGCACGTACTGGCAGCGTTCCCAGACGTCTTCCGGAGCGATCTTGATGCCACGCGGCAAGAGATTGCGGAAATCGCAGAATTCGCGCATCGCTTCGGTGAGTCCGGCGCGCAGGCCGTTGACGTGGGTGCCGCCCTGCGGTGTGGGCACCAGGTTGACATAGCTCTCGGCCACCGCTTCGCGCACCTCGTTGGCCCAGACCACGGCCCAGTCGGCCGCCTCGCCGCTGGCTTCCATGTTGCCGACGAAAGGTTGCTCGGGCAGGCATTCCACGTCGCCGATCTGGTCCAGCAGATATTGCGGCAGGCCGTTCTCGTAATGCCAGACTTCCTGTTCGCCGCTGGCTTCGTCCAGCAGGGCGATGCGCAGGCCGGGACAGAGCACGGCCTTGGCGCGCAGCAAATGCTTGAGGCGGGGAACCGCGATGCGCGGCGTATCGAAATAGCGCGCCTCGGGCCAGAACCGCACCGTGGTGCCGGTCTCGCGCGCCTTGCAGGTACCGGTCTCCGCCAGTTCCGAAGTTTTCTCGCCCTGGGCGAAGCTCATCGCGTAAGTCTTGCCGCCGCGGCGGATTTCCACCTCCAGCCGGGCCGATAGGGCATTCACCACCGACACGCCCACGCCGTGCAAGCCGCCGGAATAGCGGTAGTTCTTGTGCGAGAACTTGCCGCCGGCATGCAGCTTGGTCAGGATCACCTCCACGCCGGACACGCCTTCCTCGGGGTGAATGTCCACCGGCATGCCGCGGCCGTCGTCGCGCACGTCCACCCCGCCGTCGGCCAGCAGTTTGACCTCGATGTTGCGGGCGAAACCGGCCAGGGCTTCGTCCACGCCGTTGTCGATGACTTCCTGGGCCAGATGGTTGGGGCGGGAGGTGTCGGTGTACATGCCCGGCCGCTTGCGCACGGGATCGAGGCCGCTCAGCACTTCGATGGCGGAGGCGTCGTAGCTATTGCTCATTTCGTAGGGGTTCGAGAATTCTGTGGGTGAAGCGGAAGGGCGGGTCGCCCGCCCTAAACTGGCCGGCTAGCCTAGAGGCTCGGCCCTTGCAAATCAAGTGGATATCGCATTATCCGGTTCCCGGCGCAGGGTGGGTTAGACGCGCAACACACTGAAGTTGACGTCCAGGCGGCCTTACCGCGCGTCGTAACCCACCATTAACCCCGGTAAAGCAGGGTCAGCATATCCTCGGCAACTGCTCCCCGCTCAGCAGGTCCAGCGGGCGGTTTATGCCGAACGCCGTTTGCAGGTTCACCGCGCCGGATGAAGACCCCGGCACCTGCCCGATGATGGCCGCATCCGCGCCGAGGGGATGCTGGCGCAGGGCGGCCAGTGCCCGCTCGGCCTGATCGGCGGGGACGAAGGCGGCGAGGCGGCCTTCGTTGGCCACGTAGAGCGGATCGAAGCCGAGGATCTCGCAGGCGCCCTGCACGTCTTCGCGCACCGGAATGTCGGCCTCGCGGACTTCGATGTTCACGCCCGCGGCCTGGGCGATCTCGATCAGCGCACTGGCCAGCCCGCCGCGGGTGAGGTCGCGCAGGCAGTGGATTTCGATGCCGGCTTCCAGCAGCGCGCCCACCAGGCCTGACAGGTCGGCGCAGTCGCTCTCTATGGTGGTCTCGAAGGCCAGCCCCTCGCGCTGCGCCATGATGGCGATGCCATGCCGGCCGATGTCGCCGTTGATCAGAACCGCATCGCCCGGCCGGACCGAGGCCGGGGCTATCGTGCCGCCGTGTTCGATCAGGCCTATGCCGGCGGTGTTGATGTAGAGGCCGTCGCCCTTGCCGCGGTCGACCACCTTGGTGTCGCCGGTGACGATCAGGGCGCCCGCGGCCCGCGCCGTTTCCGCCATCGAGTTCAATATCCGCTGCAAATCGGCCAGCGGCAGGCCTTCCTCGATGATCAGGCCGGCGCTGAGAAACAGCGGTTTCGCTCCGGCCATCGCCAGGTCGTTGAGGGTGCCGCAGACCGCCAGTTTGCCGATGTCGCCGCCGGGGAAGAACATGGGCTTGACCACATAGGAGTCGGTGGTGAAGGCATAGCGTTGTCCGCCCTGCTCGAACACCGCGCTGTCGTGGCGCGCGGCCAGATAGGGATTGGCGAAGGCCGGCTGGACCAGCTTGTCCAGCAGCTGCTGCATCAGCCGGCCGCCGCCGCCGTGGGCCATGACCACGTGTTCGTAGATGCCGATGGGCGTTGGGCAGGCGAGCTGGAAGTCGGGGTTTTCGTTCATCAGGCGGTTTCGGCGGGAGTAGCGGTGGCCGTATGGCGATAGCGGTAATAGGCCGCGCAGGCGCCTTCCGAGGACACCATGGTGGCCCCCAGCGGATGTTCGGGCGTGCAGCGGCTGCCGAATGCCGGACAGCGGTCGGGCTTGAGGGCGCCTTGCAGCACCAGCCCGCTTAGACATTCGGCCGGTTCCGGTGTGGACAGGGCGTGCAGCTCGAAGCGGCTTTCCGCGTCCAGGCTGGCATAGTCTGCGCTCAAGCCCAGGCCGCTTTGCGCGATGCTGCCCAGTCCGCGCCATTGCCGGTCGACCACGCAGAACACTTGGCGCATCAGCGCTTGCGCGGGAACGTTGCCGTCGTGGGTCACGGCGCGCGCGTATTCGTTGCTCACCTCGTGGCGGCCTTGTTCCAGTTGCACGAGGCAATCGTGGATGCCGGCGAGGATGTCCAGCGGTTCGAAGCCGGTGACCACGATGGGCACTCGATAGCGCTCGGCGATGGGCTCGTATTCCGCATAGCCCATGACCGCGCAGACATGGCCGGCGGCCAGGAAGCCCTGCACGCGGTTGTTGGGTGAGGAAAGGATGGCTTCCATGGCCGGCGGCACGCGCACGTGGCAGACCAGCAGCGAGAAATTGGCGATGGCATCTCGTTGGGCCTGGAAGGCCGCCATAGCCGTGCCGGGCGCGGTGGTTTCGAAGCCGACCGAGAAAAAAACCACTTGCCTGTCCGGGTGCGCGCGGGCGATCTTGAGTGCGTCCAGCGGCGAGTATACCGCCCGCACGTCGCCGCCCGCGGCCTTCACCGACAGCAGGTCGCGGCCCGAGCCCGGCACCCGGAGCATGTCGCCGAAGGTGCACAGGATCGCGCCCGGCGTTTCGGCGATGGCGATGGCCTTGTCGATGTATTCCAAAGGCGTCACGCAGACCGGGCAGCCGGGCCCGTGGATCAGTTCGACGCTTTCCGGCAGCAGCCGATCTATGCCGTATTTCATGATGGAATGGGTCTGGCCGCCGCAGACTTCCATCAGCGTCCAGGGCCTCGTGACCGTGGCGGCGATGGCATCCGCCAATCTACGGGCGGCGGCCGGGTCGCGGAATTCGCTGAGGTATTTCATGGCGCAGCGGCTTCGTCGGCTTCCATGGCCTCCAAGGCTTTGAATTCCGCCAGCGCGGCCTGGGCCTCTTCTTCGTCCAATTGGGAGATGGCGAATCCGGCATGGACGATGACGTAATCGCCCACCTGGGCTTCCGGGGTGAAGGCCAGGCTGACTTCCTTGACCACGCCGCCGAAGCTGACGCGGCCCATGCCGTCGCCGGCTTCGGAAAGGCTGATGATTTGACCGGGTATGGCTAGGCACATGGGATAGTCTCGCTTTTAGGTCGCTGCTTGGGCATCACGGTGGCGGACCTGGGATCGGGTGTCAAGCGGCGACTCAGTTCGAGGTGGGAGTGGGCTTCAGCCCACGACTCATCGCGGTCTGAAGACCGCTCCCACCAATGGACATCGCGGCCGCCCGCAGTTGACCCAGGGCTAGACCGCCATCGTTGGGCGGGATGAAACGATGGCGGTGTACTTCGAAACCGGACGATGCCAGGCGGGAGCCGACGAGTTCAGACAGCAGCCGGTTCTGGAACACGCCGCCGGTAAGCGCCACCCGCTCGAGGCCGACCCGCTCGGCGACGGCCAGGGCGGCTTCGGCCAGGGTGCGATGAAAACGCCCGGCCGAGGCCGTGATGTGGCCGGCCTTCGAGTCTTCCAGCAGGGGTGGGATCAGGGGCGTCCAGTCCACGGTCCAGCGAGGCTCGGCCTCATCCGCGCTTTCGATCAGCTCGTAAGGATAAGCTCCCTCGGATTCGTCCCGCTCGGCGGCGAATTCCAAAGCCATCGCCGCCTCGCCTTCGAAGCTGGTGGTCTGCTTGAGGCCGAGCAGGGCGGCGACGCCGTCGAACAGTCGGCCGACGCCGGAACTCAGGGGCGTGTTGATGCCGCGCTTGAGCATATGGGCCAGGGTTTTCAGGGCAGCCGGGCCGAAGTCGGCCACGGACGCGAGGTCGTCCCGCGCGAAGGCGGCTTCGCCCAGGGCGGCGTAAAGCAGTCCCAGGGCTGCCCGGCGCGGCTCGCGCACGGCTTGCTCGCCGCCGGGCAGGGGGAAGGGGCGGAAGCGGCCGATGCGGGTATAGCCGTCCGCCTCGATGCGCAGGAACTCCCCGCCCCACAGCGTGCCGTCCGGCCCCAGCCCCACGCCGTCCCAGGCGATGCCCAGCAGCGGCGGCTCCAGCCCGTGCTCGGCCATGCAGGACAGCACATGGGCGTAGTGGTGCTGCACCCGAACCAGGGGTATGCCCGTCGCTTCCGCCAAGCGGCTGGAGGCGTAATCCGGATGCAGATCGCAAGCGATGCGGTCCGGGTTGATGCCGAACAGGGTTTCCAGATCGGCCACGGTGCGCCGGTGGCTGTCGCGTGATTCGGCACTGTCCAGGTCACCCAGATGCTGGCTCAGCACGACACGCTCGTCCAATGCGAGTGCCACGGTGTTCTTGAGGTGCCCTCCGACGGCGAGTACCGTGGCGTCGCCCCCCCTCCCCCTGGCAGGGGGAGGGCAGGGTGGGGGTGCCGTTTCCGAGGACAGACGCGAGTGGCAGGAGGTGTCAGGCGTATTGGGCGAGCTACCCCCATCCCAGCCTTCCCCCTGGGAGGGGGAAGGGGTGGAAAAGTGGGCTTCGGCGGCATGATCTGCTGTGGCTGGGTCGCTGAGATGCTGGCTCAGCACGATGCGCTCGTCCAATGTGAGCGCCACGGTGTTCTTGAGGTGGCCGCCGACGGCGAGCACCGTGGCGTCGGTCTCCCTCCCCCTGGCAGGGGGAGGGTAGGGTGGGGGTGCCGTTCCCGAGGACAAGCACGAGTTCCGGGAGGTGTCAGGCGTGTCGGGCGAGCTACCCCCATCCCATCCTTCCCCCTGGAAGGGGGAAGGGGTGGAGACGCGCGGGCGGGGCAGCTTGATGACAGGTTCGTAGCCCCGTGCGCAGCGCAGCAGCAGGGGCTCGCCGGCGATTTCCCGCGCCACGCTATCATCCAAGGCGCGCAGCACGGGGCGGTCGTGGTAGAGGAATGCGTCGGCGATGCCGCCCAGGCGGGCTTTGGCTTCCTCGAAGCTCGTGCAGATCGGTTCGCCGCTGCGGTTGCCGCTGGTGCAGACCAAGGGTGCGCCGAACTCCGCCAGCAGCAGATGATGCAGCGGCGTGTAGGCGACCATCACGCCCAGCCAAGGGTTGTCCGGGGCGACGGCTGCGGCGATAGTCCGGTTTTCCACGCGTCGCCTCAGCAGCACGATGGGGGCGGCGGCCGAGCTCAGCAGGCGGGATTCCACGTCCGAGATTTCGCAGATCGCACCGGCTTCCTCGAGTGACCCCACCATTACGGCGAAAGGCTTGGCCGGGCGGGATTTGCGGCTGCGCAGTCTGGAAACGGCGGCCTCGTTGCCCGCATCCGCCAGTAATTGAAATCCGCCCAGGCCCTGCAAGGCGACGATGGCGCCGGATCGCAGAGCTTGCACCGTCAGTCCCAGGGCCTCTTCGCCGCCCGCCTGCAATCCCTCGGCGTCGTGTAAAGAAATCTGCGGCCCGCAGACCGGGCAGCACTGGGTCTGGGCATGGAAGCGCCGGTCGCCCGGGTCTTGGTATTCGGCGAGACAGGCCGGGCATAGCGGGAAGGCCTGCATCACCGTGCGTTCGCGGTCGAAAGGCAGGCTCTGGGTGATGCTCCAGCGCGGTCCGCAGTCGGTGCAACTGATGAATGGATAGCGGTGGCGCCGGTTGGCCGGGTCGAACAACTCGGCGAGGCAGGCGGGGCAGGTCGCCGCATCCGGCGGCACGTAGACCGAAACCGGTCCTCGCGCCTCACTAAGCCGGACCCGGAAGCCTCGCTCGCCGGTGGCCGGCAGTTCGGCGGTCTGCAGGGATTCGATGCGCGCCAGCGGCGGCAGTTCCGCCGGCAGGCGGGCGAGGAAGGCCTGCAGGGCTGTGGCCGAGCCTTCCGCCTCGATGCTCACGCCGGTCGGCGTGTTGGCCACCCAGCCGGCGAGGCCCGCTTCGGTCGCCAGGCGGTAGACGTAAGGCCGGAAGCCCACGCCCTGAACCAGTCCGGTGATCTGCAAGGCGATCCGCCGGAGCACGACCGGTTCTGCCGCCGAGACGGCGGGAAAAGGGGGGCTCAAGCCGATTTGACCGCCCGCCATTGCGCCAGTAGCAATGCGGCCAGGAATGCGGTGCAGGACACGGCGACCACGGCGAGGCCGGGCAGCAGTTCTTCCTTTTCCAGCAGGGCGTCGAGGTCCGGCAGCAGGGTCTTGGCGACGATGAGGGCCGCGATGGCCAGGCTGAGACCGGCCAGGGTCAGGCTCATCAAGCGGGAGGCGATGCGCGCCAGGCGGTCGGCGCGGCCTATCATCTGCGCGATGCAGTAACCGTTTAGCCCGTCGGCGGCCAGCATGCCGGCGGTGAACACCAGGGCCAGGCCCAGGGCCGGCTGCCAGCCGCCGTAATGCCGGGCGGTCAGGCCGAACAGCGCGGCCTGGCTCAGGGTATCGAAGGACAGGGCGAACAAAGCGCCGACCAGGAGTATCAGTCCCGGCCGGCCGGCGCGCTGCCAGCTTCCCAGGAATCGCCCCTTGACACCGACCAGGGCGACCGGCTGATCGGGATCGGCCCGCAGCACCGCACGGAGGTTCAACACGCCCAACAGGGTGAGGAAGAAGACGGAGGTGCAGGTGCCGAAGGCTTCCAGCCATTCCGGCACGGCCCAGCGACCCGCGAGGAGGTTCACCGCAGCGGCGATGGCCAGCACCACCAGGCCGTGGCCCAGGGAGAACAGGGTCCCGCAGTAGCGGGCCAGGCGCGGCCGGTTGCGGGCGTTGTAGCGGGTGAGGCCGTCTATGGTGGCCAGGTGATCGGCGTCGAATCCGTGTTTGAGCCCTAAGGCGAAGATCAGCAGGGAAAGCGCGGACCAGTCTTGCGGCAGCGAGTCCATGGAAACCTCCGATTCATCCGGCGATCTGACGGACCGCCCGTTCGGCTGCGCCGGCTTCCAGCCAGGCCAGCCATTCGTCCAGGCCTTCCCCGGTTTGCGCCGAGAGTTTGATGACTTTGATCGCGGGATTCACCCGGCGCGCGTTTTCCACGGCGAGCTCCACGTCGAAGCGCAGATAGGGCAGCAGATCGCACTTGTTGAGCAGCATGAGATCGGCGGCGCGGAACATGTCCGGATATTTGAGCGGCTTGTCTTCGCCTTCCGTCACGGAAAGAATGGCCACCTTGTGCGCCTCGCCCAGGTCGAAAGCCGCTGGGCAGACCAGGTTGCCGACGTTCTCGATGAACAGGATGCCGTTTTCCTGCAGGTCCAGTTGGCCCAGGGCCTCGCCCACCATGTGCGCGTCCAGGTGGCAGCCCTTGCCGGTGTTGATTTGGAGGGCCGGCACGCCGGTCGCGCGGATGCGCTCGGCGTCGTTGGAGGTCTGCTGGTCGCCTTCGATCACCGCCACGGGCACCCGGTCACGCAGCTCCGCGATGCTGCGCACTAGTAGGGTGGTCTTGCCCGAACCGGGGCTGGAGACCAGGTTAAGGGCGAAGATGCCGCGTTCCCGGAGAAAGCGACGGTTGCGATCGGCATAGCCGTCGTTCTTGGCCAGGATGTCCTGCTCGATCTTGACCATGCGCGCCTGGGACAGTCCCGGCGCGTGAGCGCCCGCGGGTCCGTGGCCAAAATGCAGGGGCGCGGGAGCTTTGTCCGTGACCGGCACGAAGCGCGGTTTGCCGCCCCGGTCGAGGGCCTGGCCTTCCAGTTTTGTTTCACCATGACCGCAACCGCATGTGCTACACATGTCTCACCTCAGCTATTCCACTTCCAGTTCTTTTACTCGCATTTCGGTGCCGCCGGTAGCCTGCACCTTGTAGCCGCCGCAGAGCGGGCAGGGACCGTAAAGGGCGTCCAGCGTCACGGGCTCGCTGCATTCCATGCACCAGCCGCTGCCCGCCACGTCGACGATCTCCAGCCGCGCGCCTTCGGCGCATGTTCCGGCGACGACGGCATCGAAACAAAACCGCATGGCTTCAGGTTCGACCGCCGCCAGCCGGCCGATTTCCAGCCATACCGTTCTGACCTTGGTAAAGCCCTGGCGGCGGGCGTGGTCCTCGATGATCTCCACCACGCCTTCGGCTAGGGACATTTCATGCATAGCGCCTCAATTCTCTAAACAGGTAGGATGGGCAAAGCCCCGCGTGCCCATCAGGAGTTTGATGGGCATGCTTCGCTTTGCCCATCCTACCGCTACCGCCGAGGGAAGCTCCGCTACTTATATCCGGTTTCACTGCAACCTCACGTCGATGTCGTAGGGCACGCAGGGGTCCAGGGCCAGGGCCAACTGCCGGGCTTGCCGTTCGACCGTGTCGGAATCGGGCGCGGCCAGGCCGACCAGGCCGGCGCGAAAGGCTCCGGCCGGATGGAAGTTCCATTCGGTGGGCGCGACGATAAGATAATCGGCGATCCGGCCCTGTTCCAGCCTGGCCCAGTGTACCAGCAGACCCCGGGCGGTCTCGGCCACGGAAAACCCGCTGCCGGCTTCGGGCGAGTAAGCGTCGCACCGAGGCTGTGGCGGGATTTGTCCGGCCGCTTCCTGCACCACGGATGCCAGCTCGGCCAAGCGGGCCTGCAGTCGGCCGGCGATCGGCGTGCTCCCGGCAACCGGTGGCGCCCGGTGCCAGCGTGCGTAAGGCCCGGTTTCCGCCGCGGCGCCGTTCCAGGTCGGGTAGCGGGCGTAACCGGTGTCCAGCTCCATGAACATGGCCCGGTAATAGTCCCGCGCCGTCAATCCGGCGGGTAAGAGCGAGGGATGGGTAAGCGCATGGGCCGGTTTTTCCCAACGGCTAGTCATTAGGGTATTCAGCACGGGGAAGCTGCTCGGCCCGTCGGTAGCCAACCAGGCGGCGGCATCCATGCCGAAGAAAGTCTGTTCGCAAAATTTTTTGAGATCCCATCCGGCGTCGCCCCAGTCGCCGCCTGTCGCCACTTCGCCCAGGCGCTTGTGCCAGTGGGCATAGGTGTTCAAATCGGGCTCGTAGCCCAGCACCTTGGGCCAGTCCAGCAGTAATCGCCAGAGATGTTCCTGGGCCGTTTCCACGGCCAGAGCGATACCCCTGGCGTGGTGTTCGCTCCCTTCCGCGCGCGCCAGGGCGCCGTGGGCGGCGGCGCTTTGGCCGTGGCGGCAGGCGCTGAACAGCAGGGGGATCAGGCTGCGGGCTTCGTCCGGCGTGCGTCCGTTCAGCAATCGGGCGGATTGCGGCCGGGAGTTGCCGATTTCCACGCCGGTCACCCATTCGCCGTCCCAGAATACGCGCAGATGCAGACGGCCCGGATTCATGCGCTGTTCCGGAAGCTGGCCCGCAGGAAGTCGCGGCGGCTATGCGCGGCAGGGACGGCCTCGGCCAGCGGACGGAGCAGGGCGGCCATGACTTCTTCCGCGACGGCGCGGGCGGCGTCCTGGTCGGCGAATTCGGCGGGCGGGGAAAACAGGGAACAGGTCTGATAAGGCCCCAGCCCGGCCAGGCGTCCGCCGCGGAATTCGTATACGCCGGATGGGAGGTGCCAGTCCTGCACCTGATCGCCGTCCAGGGCACGAAATGCCGGGTTGCCGGCGGGAAGCAGGATCAGACTGAGGGTCCAGGGGGTGACGAGCACACCGACCCAGACGCCCTGCCAGCGGCGGAAGCCCACGGTCTCCACGCGCAAGGCCGGGTTGTTGAGCGGCAGGCCGGCCATGGCACCGCGGCCGAGCGCGGCGTAAGCCGCAGCGACCCGGGCGCTGGGATCGTCGTCGTCAGGGCTCATCCCGCAGGACCAGGAATTTTTCCGGCGCGCCGTCGCATTGCGGGCAGCGCCAATCGGCCGGTAGCCCGCTGAAAGGGGTGCCGGGCGGCACTTGGGCCGCGGCGTCGCCTTCGGCGGGATCGTAGACCCACCAGCACACGCCGCATTCGAGACGGGCGTCGTCGGGCAGATCTTGCGGCGAGAAATTCTCGAACATCAGCCTTCCCTCAAGGCGGCCAGACATTCGGCCAGACGCTCGACGCTGTCGGCGAGGTCTTCGGGGGCCGCCAGGGCGGCTTCGGGCAGGCCGGTAATCTCGAGGGTGTTGAGGATCAGCTTGTCGCTCGCGTTGAAGTATTGCACCCACCACACGCCGTCGACCGCCGTCGCGGTGATGCGGCAATTGCCGTAGCCGCGCGACAGCAGACTGACGCCGCCGCGTCCCAGCGTCGCATCCAGGTATTCCAGATCTTCCGGGGTGACCGGCAGCAGGGTCAGGTTGATGACGTGGCTGGTTCCGTCGACGCGGTATCGCGCGGAGCGCTCGGCGATTTCGGCGATCAGGGCGGGGGCATTCATGAGCCCGGCCGTCGCCGGCGGGATGTCGATGCCGGCTTTGCCGCGCGCCGCCCTGCGGACGTCTTCGGGAATCGCGCAAGCTTCCAGGCGTTCGCTGCTCACTTCGCCCGCTGGCCCGAGTGTGCGCAGCCACCAGATGCCGGCGAAGGCGGTCTCCTGTGCCTCCGCGCGCGGACCCAGCCGCGCGCCGACCTCGCCTTCGCCCAGGGTTTCGTGCAGCACGCGCAGGCTGCCGGCGTCGAGGCCGTCCAGTTCCAGGCACGGATAGTCCGCCTCGCCGAACTTCCAGGCGCCGAGGGCGCCGAGCAGACGTTCGATCACTTCGCACGCGGCCTGTTCGTGCGCCGGTTCTGTCGGAGTGTACCGGGCCGGCATGCGGAACACCGCCATGTCGCCGGGGCTTTCCACGATCAGGCTGGGACCTTCCTCTTCAAGGGTAAAGGGCAGCTCGCCGACGACGGGGATGGGGAAAGGTTTCATGGCTTTGCAAGCCTCAGTGGCAGGAGGAGGCGGCGCCTTCGACGCGGACTTCCACGCCCAGGCCGGGCGGGCGGCGCACGGGCCCGGACAGGATGGCGCGGGTTTCGGCGAGCAGGACCGGCCAGTCCTTCATGCCTTCGATGGCGCCCAGATAGCCGCCGTCGCGCAGGAATACCGCGGCCGGCCAGCGGGCGAAGCCGTAGCGCGCCCGCAGGCTCCGGCCGGTTGCCGGCGCAACGACGCCGGTCCGGCAGGGCTGTCCCAAGTCCTTCAACACTTCCGGCAGTACCACGCCGACGTCCCAGCTTTCCGGCACCGTACTCGGGTCCTCGACGAAGAGCAGCACGGCGGCGCCCGGAGCCGCCGCAAACGCGGCCTCTCCGGCCTCGTCCAGCAACAAAAAGGCGTCGCGCTCGGTCAGCTTGGCGATCAGGGCGGCCAGGCGGTCGGGAGGCGGGGAAGGCGTCGGCGTCATGGGCGGGTCTTGAGAAAGTCGGGCAACTGGGGTTCGCGGCCGGTGAGATCGGCGAAATAATCCGAGACGTCGTCGGCCCCGGCCAATACCGCCGCTAGGGCGTCCAGCGCCGCATTGCTGAGAGCCGCTTCCTCCTCGTTCAGCAAGGAACGGGCGGTGTCCATGAAGGTCATCAGCCATTGCCCGGGGATGACCTCGCCCACCAGGCCCAAGTCGACGAGCTTTTCCCCGTCGCGCCCCGCGCAACGGGCATAGCGGCCGTCCACGGCCAGCACCTGCATGGGTATGCCTAGGCACATGGTGGGCTCCCGAACAATATGCGTTCGTCGCCGTAGCGGCAGGCTTCCTGTTCCGATGGCCGGCCGGATTCGTAGGCGTCGAGGGCCAGGCTGGCGTCGTTCAGGCTCGACGCTACGGCGGCGTCGCGCGTCGCCAGGTCGATACCCCAGTCGCGCAGGCGCGCCACGGCCAGTTCGACGGCCTCGCCGATCCGGTCGCGTATTTGCGGCCTGAGGCTGCCGCCGTAATCGTCGAGTTCCACCGGCTGCGCGCCGATGAGCAGCAGGGATACCGGCAGCTTGCCGGTGAGGCTGGCGGCGGCCAGTACCTCTTGAAATCCGGTCTGATGCAGACTCATCTTCTTCGCGCCCATGTAACGGGGCACCGCATCGTCCTCGACCTGTAGCAGGGTACCCGGTGTCAGGCCGAAATCCACCGCATCGAACACCACCAGCCGGCGTGCGGCCTGCACATAGGGCAATAGATAAAGCCCCTGGGTGCCGCCGTCCATGGCCGTTACGCCTTCCGGCAAGCGATAGCGCCGGACGAGTTCCTCCACGCAACGCACGCCGAAACCCTCGTCGGCCCAGAGGAGGTTGCCGATGCCTAGGATCAGAACTTCGTTCGGATAGTCATTCATTGCCAGGCCAGGTTGCCGAAATTGGTTTCGCTGCGCGAGCCCATTTGAATCGGGGTTTCGCCCCCGAAGGCGAGTTACTTTTCTTTGCTTGGCCAAAGAAAAGTAACCAAAAGAAAGGCCACCCGGCAGCCGCGAAAGCTCCTGCGCTTTTACGAAAGCCTTCCTGGCTTTCGCCCTTCGGGCCAGCCTTTCGGCTGTTCAAATTCGTTCCTGACGAATTTGTCGCTTGTCGGGCGGGAGGCGATCAAAGGGGCTTCCTGCCCCTTGATCGCCGCGACTCATCCCTGAGTCGCCCCTTCGGGTCATTTCCGCCCGACAAGCTGCGATGCTCAGCGCGGCTGAACGGGATCCAAGACAAATACTCGGCCTTACCGGAATTCCCGCCATCCCGTGGCAATGGTCTTCAACAGGCTTTGCCGGGACAAAATGTCCTCGCGGATCGCCACGTAGACGTGGATGATCACGAACCAGACGATCACCCAGGCCACCAGGTGGTGCCAGGTGTGAACGTCCTGGCTTTGCCCGAATAAGGGGGTGAGCCAGCCGAACAGCGCGTCCTGCCAGGAGCCCTGGCCTTCGCCTTCGGCATAGAGCGCGAAGCCGGTGAAGATCATGAAGATCGTGCCGGGTACGAAGACCGTGAACATGGCGAGCTGGGCCAGCGGGTTGTGGCCGGCATGCTGCCCCGAGGATTTCTCCAGGAACAGATACCAGCGTACCTCGTGCCACAGCCCGGCCCACCAGGTTTTATCCGTGACAGGCAGCACGAACAGCTCGCGCGCATAGCGGTTGCCGGCGAAGGCCCAGTAGATCCGGCCGAGGAAGGCCGCGGCGAACACATAGGCCGCGGCGAAATGGGCGAAACGGATGTAGCCCATGAGGAAGTTGGCGCTGGCTTCGCCTTCGGTCGTCCCCAAGGGATGGCTGATGAGATAGCCGGTCACCGCCAGCACCACGATGCTGAGGGCGTTGACGGCGTGCCACAGGCGTACCGGCAGTTCGTAGACATAGACCGGCGAGCCGGTTTCGATCTGGGGTTGTGCGGCCATGGCGCCTCCTCTAACGGACCTTGATCCGCGCCAACTCCTCGCCGTCCGGGGACATGACGTGGGTGGAGCAGGCCAGGCAGGGGTCGAAGCTGTGTATGGTGCGCAGGATCTCCAGGGGTTCGTCGGCCTTGGCCAGCGGGGTGTTCATCAGCGAGGCCTCGTAGGCGCCGATCTGGCCCTTGGGGTCGCGCGGACTGCCGTTCCAGGTGGTCGGCACCACGCACTGGTAGTTCTCGATCTTGCCGTCGGCGATGTGCACCCAATGGCCCAAGGCGCCGCGCGGCGCTTCGGTGAAGCCCACACCCTTGGTCTGTTTCGGCCAGGTGGACGGCTCCCACTTCTGCACGTTGGCCGTGGCCAGGTCGCCGGCCTTGATGTTGGCCACCAGCTTGTCGAAGAAATAACGCATCTTGTGGCCCGCCCATTCGCACTCCAGCGCGCGCGCCGCGGTGCGGCCCAGGGTGGAGAACAGCGCCGGCAGCGGTAGACCCAGATCCGACAGTAGCTTGTCGACCGGCTCCTTGAATTCCGCCTTACCCTGCGCGTAGCCGACCACGTAGCGGGCCAGCGGGCCCACTTCCATGGCGTGGCCTTTCCAGCGCGGCGCCTTGATCCAGGAGTATTTGCCGGCTTCGTCCAGGGCTTCGATGTTGGTCTTGGTGCCCTTGAAGTTGGGGCCCAGTTCGAAGTTGGGTTCCGTGACGCCGTCCCAGGGGTGCAGGCCTTTTTGCTCGTCCGGATAGCGGTACCAGGAATGGGTGACGAACTCCTGGATCTCGTTCGGATCGCGCAGATCCACGGCATGCACCTTGCCCAGGTCGCCGTTGACGATGGCGCCGCGCGGCAGCAGCAAATTGCCGGCCGAGTAGTCGTTGGCCTTGTCCGGAATGTCGCCATAGGACAGCACGCAGGACGAGGACAGGCCGCCGCCGTACTGCCAGTCCTTGTAGAAGGAGCCGATGGCGCGCACGTCGGGCAGGTAAACCTGCTCGGTGAACTCGATCAGGCGGTCGATGATGCCGGAGACCAGGTTCAGCCGCTCCATGTTGATGGCGCCGACCGCGCCCGTGCCGTCCAGGTTGATGGCGCAGGGCATGCCGCCCACCAGCCAGTTCGGGTGCGGATTCTTGCCGCCGAACACGGTGTGGATCTTGACGATCTCCTTCTGGAAATCCAGGGCTTCCAGGTAATGGGCCACAGCCATCAGATTGGCTTCCGGCGGCAGCTTGTAGGCCGGGCTGCCCCAATAACCGTTGGTGAAGGGACCGAGCTGGCCGGATTCGACGAATTTTTTCAGCCGGCTCTGCAAGTCGCGGAAATAACCCGGCGACGACAGCGGCCAGGAGCTGATGCTCTGCGCCAGTTCGGAAGTCTTCTTCGGGTCGGCCGACAGCGCGCTGACCACGTCCACCCAGTCCAGGGCATGCAGGTGGTAGAAATGCACCAGGTGATCGTGCACCTGTAGGCACAGCTGCATGAGGTTGCGGATGCTGTTGGCGTTTTCCGGGATGCTGATGCCCAAGGCATCTTCCACCGCCCGCACGCTGGTGAGCGCGTGCGTGCCGGTGCAGACGCCGCAGATCCTCTCGGTGAAGGCCCAGGCGTCGCGCGGGTCGCGGCCGCGCAGGATCACTTCCAGTCCGCGCCACATGGTGCCGGTGGAGACCGCGTTGCGGATCACGTTGTGTTCGTCGAGGTTGACCTCGACGCGCAGATGGCCTTCGATGCGGCAGACCGGATCGACCACGACCCGCTTGCCGCTGTTGTCCAGCTTGAAGCCCTGGGTTTCGTATGCGCCCATGGTTTAATTCCCCTCCCGGTTGTTCGCGCCGTCCGACGGTTTGTTCTGCGCCTTCTTCAGGGCGCTGACCGCGGCATGCGCGGCGACGGATGCGCCGATGCCGCCAGCCACCACGCCGCCCACGGTGTCGGCGTTGGATTCGATGCCGAACTGCTGGATGCCGGTGACGCGGTCATAAAAGGAGCCCTTGTCCCAGAAGCCGTCTTCCGAGCAGCCGATGCAGCCGTGGCCGGACTGGATGGGGAAGGACACGCCGTCGTTCCAACGCACGGTGGAACAGGCGTTGTAGGTGGTCGGGCCCTTGCAGCCGACCTTGTACAGGCAATAGCCCTTGCGCGCGTATTCGTCGTCGAAGTCCTGGACGAACTGGCCGGCGTCGAAATGCGGGCGGCGGTAGCATTTGTCGTGGATGCGCTGGCCGTAGAACATTTTGGGCCGGCCCTGGCGGTCCAGCTCGGGGATCTTGTCGAAGGTCAGCATGTAGGTGACCACCGCGGTCATCACCTCGGCGATGGGCGGGCAGCCCGGCACCTTGACGATGGGCTTGTCGACGATGACCTTGTGGATGGGCGTGGCCTGGGTGGGATTGGGCTTGGCCGCCTGCACGCAGCCCCAGGAAGCGCAGGAGCCCCAGGCGATCACCGCCTTGGCGTCCTTGGCGACGCGGCGTAGCACTTCGACGAAGGGCTTGCCGCCGTGGATGCAGAACATGCCGTCCTCGTTCAGGGGCGGATTGCCTTCCACCGCGAGGATGTAATTGCCTTTGTACTTGGAAATGATCTGGTCGAAGATCGCCTCGGCCTGGTGGCCGGCGGCCGCCATCAGCGTGTCGTCGTAGTCCAGCGAGAGCATGGACAGCACCACGTCCTTGGCCAGCGGGTGCGCCGAGCGGATGAAGGATTCCGAACAGCAGGTGCATTCCAGCCCGTGCAGCCACAGCACCGGGGTACGCGGCTTGGTTTCCAGGGCCGATGCGATCCTGGGCACGAAGGCCGAGCCCAGGCCCAGCGTGGAAGCCGTGAGGCTGCAGAATTTCATGAAGCTGCGGCGGCTGATGCCTTGCCGCCTGAGCACGTCGTAGAACGTTTCGGTCATCGCTCCCCCCTGTTGCGCCGGGTGCGGCCGTTGAACCGGTCGCCCCTTTGATTTGTTGATGTTTTTTCGCGACGGAAAGCCCCCGGAGCCATCGATCAGGCGTATCACCCAACGGCGATACTCGGACCCCATCGGCAGGACTTTTCAGACAGCGTAGGGGCGGCATGCGGAGTGCCAAGCGGCCCAAACGGCGTCGGGCAGATTAATGACTTTATCCACCAAAAACCATGCTGGTTATAGGTAATAATTCATTTCGCCTTTGCATCCTCATGGTGGCCCGATTGTTTCTATTCCAGGCGGGCGCGGCGACGGCCTTGAGTGCGCGATCGTCGGGATACAAGGCGTGCTGCATGTATGAGGCCGGCAGCAAAGGTGCCGGGTGGGGTATGGTGCGCCGGCTTGGCCGGAAGCAGCGGGGGCTTTACGAATAGCGCGGCGGGCGGCGGCTCGACTGCGCTCAAGGATGCCGAGCAAGCGGTTCTTTTGGGACAGGACGGCTTGCCGGCGTCCGAATCCTTAGCGGTGCTCCGAATAATTCGATTCATGCCCTACTGCGGGCACAGGAGAACGCTCGACCAGCCTGTCCCGAGCGCAGTCGAAGGGCTCAGCACGGACGGAATCAATACCTTACCGTCCGCTCTGAGCCTGTTAAGTCAGCGCTTCCTCGATCATCGGGATGGCCCGTTCCGGGGCCCTCCCACCTTTTTTGCAGTCATTCCTTGGCTTCCGGAGTGATAGCGAACTCTTTGGCTTCGCCTTTGCGTAGCACCTTGATCTGGGTTTCCTTATTGGCCTTGAGCGTTTGCAGTGCGTAGACGTAGTCGTAGAGATTCTCGATCTTCAGGCCCGCGAGTTCGACGATGACGTCGTTGCCTGCCAGCCCGGCCTTCTCTGCCGGCGAGTTCTTGGTGGTGCCGCTGAGCAACACGCCTTTTACGGCTTCCTGGGTGTAGTCGGGTATGGTGCCCAGATAGACCCGGAACGATCGGCCTTCCATTTGGCCGCGGCTGCTTTCCGCCTTGGCATAGGTGATGGGCAGGGGCTTGCCGCCGTGGCTGGCACCCAGCTCGTCCAAAGTGCGGCGCACCAGATTGAGGACATCCGCCTCGCCCTGGGCGTTGATCAGGGAAGCGACGTCGCGAGGGGTATGATATTCGCCATGGGCGCCGGTGAAGAACATCACGGTTGGTATGTTCTCCAGATAGAAGGCCATGGAGTCCGAGGGCAGATAAGGATCGTCCTGCAAGATCAGGTTCACCGGCGTTTGCAGGGCGGCTTTCTCGAAGAGTCCTTTCCATTCCTTGGCACTGCCCAGACCTTGCACCTGCAGCTTGCCCTGGTAGCGGCCTATCATGTCGAGATTGATGTTGGCGACGATTTTCTCCGCGTTTTTGCCGCCGTGGCTGGCGGCGAAGTTGCGCACCCAATGGGTGGAGCCGAGCAGGCCCAGTTCTTCACCGGACCACAGCGCGAAAATGATGTTGCGTTGCGGATGTATCAAGCCCGCTTGGGTCTCTGCGGCAAGTTGGTGAGCCAGGGCCAGCACGCCGGCGACGCCCGAGGCATTGTCGTCCGCGCCAGGATGGATCTGTCCTTTTTCTTCGTCCTTTGCCAGCGAACTGCCGAATTCGCCGTGACCCAAATGGTCCAGATGCGCGCCTATGACCACCGTCTCCTTGGCGCCTGGCACTTTCAACTCGCCCACCACGTTGTTGCCGGTGGAGCGGGTCCATATCAGGTCGATATTGGCGTCCACGAGGACTTCCTTTTCCCGGGTCTTGATCTCGGCCGCCTGCGTCGTGCCGGTGTCCAGCACTTCGGTCCATTGCGCCAGGTTGCGGCCGGTGGACGCCAGCAGCTTGTCCGCCAGTTCCTTGCTGACGCCGATCACCGGCAGGGAAAGGGCGGTGCTGGCGCCCTCGAAATGCAGCGGAGCTATCTTGTCGGAGACTACCAGCACGCCGACGGCGCCTTTTTGCGCGGCGGTCTGCACCTTGTTTTGCAGCCGCGAGAAATACAGGAGTTCCACGCGTTTGTCCGCCGGAAGATTTTCCGGAATATCGCGGAGGATCAACGCCCATTTGCCCTTGACGTCGGTATGGGCGTAGGAATCGAAGGCCTCCAGTTTTTCGGTTGCAGGAGCCACCAGCCCGTAGCCGGCAAACACCACGCCGCCCTTGGCCGTACCCGTCCTGGAAAACGACAGCGGTACGAAGTCCTTGCCGGTTTCCAGCTCGGACCACGCGGGTTTGCCCGGTTCGCCGAACGACCAGGCGGCCCGGGTTTGCGGTCCCAGATCTACTTGCGAGGTGAACGGAAAGGACGCTAGATAGCCGCCGTTCTCGCCGACCGGGCTCAGGCCGATCTGCTGGAAAACGCTACTCAACTCCCGGGCAATCCGTGCTTCCTGCTCGCTTCCGGTCAAGCGCCCGGCAAACTCGGGCTGGGCCAGGTAGTCGACGGTTTGCTGCACGCTCTGGGGCGAAATTTCCAGCGGCTTGTTGACGCTGGAAAACTGGCCGACGCGTATCGCCGCGGCTTGCGCCGGAGGCAATGCCAGCAAGGCGCGTGCCTTGGCATCGTCCCAATCGGCGCGGAAGAGCTGGCCGTCGCCTTTTTCGGTCTTGTGGGTCCAGACGATTTCCCGGCCATTGGGATGAAATACCGGCAAGCCATCGAATTCGGGTATGTGGCTGACCCGGACCGGTTCGTGTTTGCCTTCCGCATCGACGATGTAGAGTTCGAAATTGGCGTAACCCTGCGTATTGGTGGTGAAGATCAGGTAGTCGCCCGATGGATGGAAAAAAGGCGCCCAGGACATGGCTTTAATTTTGGTGAGCGCTTTTTGCTCGCTGCCGTCCAGGTTCATGGTGTAAATCTCGGCGGACTGGCCGTTGGGCGCGAAGCGTCGCCAGGTGATCTTCCGTCCGTCGGGACTGAAAAACGGTCCGCCGTCGTAGCCGCGCACGTCGGTGAGCTGCCGCACGTTGCTGCCGTCGGCGTTCATGATGTAGATGTCCATCATGTAGCTGGGGTCTTGCGAGAAGAGCTTTTGATCCTCGGCGGTCAATGTCTCGGGATGCGCGTAGGCGTTGCGGTTGGACGCGAAAGCGATCAGCCGGCCATCGGGCGAATAAGAGCCCTCCGCGTTGTAGCCGTGCTCGGGTGTGAGCAGCTTCAACTTCCCGGATTTGAGGTTTTTCTCGTAGATCTTGAATTCCTCGTCGAAGCTCCAGGAGTACCGGTTCTTCTGCGGGTTACGCCGCGCCTCGTATTCTTCTTTTACCTTTTCTTGTAGCCGCGGGTCCTGGTGGGTGGAGCTGAACAAGGCCCGTTCGCCGTCGGGATGAAACCAGGAGCAGGTCGTCTTGCCCTGGCCGGGCGACACCCGGTCGATCTTGCCCGACAACAGATTGAGGGTGTAAATCTGGTAGAACGGGTTTTTGTCTTCCCGTTCGCTCTGGTAGATCAACTGGGTGCCGTCCCGGTTGAAATAAGCCTCCCCGGCACGCAGCCCCGTATAGCTCAACTGCCGCACATTGCCGATCACTTGCGGATCCGTTTCGTCGGTTGCAGGCGCTTGGGCCGCCGACGGTTGCGGTGACACTGCCAAAGGAACATCGTCATGGACTGGTGCGCAAGCCGCCAATACCAATACTAGGGCCAAGACCGAGAAGCATGTCGGGACTGAATGGGTTCGCATAAGCCTGCCGTGAAGAAAGTGGTTGGAAGCAAGGGTTTAGGGTCATAAAAAAGCCGCTGATCATGCCCTTCGACAAGCGCGGAACGAACGGTAACGTATCGGTTCCCCCTGCGATCAGCTCACTCGAGCGCTTTCCCGATCCCGCCGAAGGGCGCGAGCGAGATCCACTTGCTCAGAGGCGCCCCGTCTCATGCAGTGGCCGCGGGAAACTCGCTTCCAAATACGTACCCGGCATTTTTCCGCCCGATCCTGGGCTCGGGCAATGGACATGCCAGCGCCAGCCGATAGGTGAAATCTGCTCAAAAAAATGTTTTTGAGTTTCATGTAAGATCATGAAAATAAATAAAATGTTTAAATTAACGGGTGGGTTGCGTTGACCGGTTTGATGCTGCCCTCGGCCGATCAGGCCGACTAGCCTGTTGAACCGCGAACAGAGTTTGGTGAACGTCTGCTGCTGAATTTGACACTGGCCCTGCTCGCGCCGGAGCCTCTGCCGCCTAACCGGTGTATGCCCGGTACGCTCGCTCAGTGGGAATACGGGATAGGGGGCTTTTTCATAAAGCGGGCCAAGTTATGGGATAATAGCCGGCCGTTGAACCCGGCCGCCGTCATGGTCAAGAAAGTTCCCCGTTTCGAAGAATCCCTTGCCGAGCTCGAACAATTGGTCGAGCGGATGGAGCAGGGCAATCTGCCGCTGGAAGAATCGCTCAAGCTGTTCGAGCGCGGCGTGCAGTTGTCCCGCGCGTGCCAGAGCGCGCTCAAGGATGCCGAACAGAAGGTGCAGATACTCCTGGAACAGAACGGCGAGCCGGTACTCAAGCCCTTCACCACCGATGAATCCTGAAATGACCCTGACCGATTTCATGCAGTCTTGCCAGGCCCGAGCCGAATCCGCTCTGGACGCACGCCTGCCGCTCGCCACCAAGTTACCGGAGCGCCTGCATCAAGCCATGCGTTATTCCACCCTGGGCGGCGGCAAGCGCTTGCGGCCCCTGCTCACCTACGCCACCGGCCATGCCCTGGGCGTGGCGCCGGAGGTCCTGGACGGCCCCGCCTGCGCGATGGAATTCATCCACGTGTATTCGCTGATCCACGATGACTTGCCGGCCATGGACGACGACGACCTGCGGCGCGGCAAGCCGACCTGCCACAAGGCCTACGACGAGGCGACCGCCATCCTCGCAGGCGACGGCTTGCAGACGCTGGCCTTCCAGGTTCTGGCGACCGATCCGACGATCTCCGTGCCGGCGGCGAGCCGATTGGCGATGATAGAAACCCTGGCGCTGGCGTCGGGTTCCTGCGGCATGGTGGGCGGCCAGGCCATAGACCTGGAGTCGGTCGGGCGCGAGCTCGATCTGCCGGGCCTGGAAGCCATGCACATCCGCAAGACCGGCGCGCTGATACGTGCCAGCGTCAGGCTGGCGGCTTTAGCCTCGCCCGATCTGCCGACGGAAACCGCGGAAAAGCTCGATCATTACGCCAAGTGCATAGGTCTGGCCTTCCAGATCCAGGACGACATCCTGGACGAGGAAAGCGACACCCAGACCCTGGGCAAGACCCAGGGCAAGGACCGCGACAACAACAAGCCGACCTACCCGGCCCTGCTGGGCCTGGCGGGCGCCAAGCAGAAGGCCGAAGAGTTGCACGAAGATGCATTGGCCAGCCTCGCCGGTTTCGACGAGCGGGCGGACTATCTGCGCCAGCTATCCGCTTTCATCGTCCAGCGGCGGAGCTGAGCAACGGCGGGGCATCCAGCCCCTCCGGTTGAATCGCCCCCCCCGGCGCTTCATAATCGACCGAAATTTCTTATCGGAATGATCGGCTTTTGCGGACTTGCAGAAGCCGTCCCCCAGCCCCGGAATGCGTAATCCATGAGTGAATCGACCACGACCCTACTGAACGGTATCAACAGCCCAGCGGACCTGCGCCAACTCAGCGAAGAGCAGTTGCCGCAAGTGGCCGAGGAGCTGAGGGCCTTTCTGCTCGACAGCGTCAGTCAGTCGGGCGGGCATCTGTCGGCCGGCCTGGGAACGGTGGAGCTGACCATCGCCCTGCATTACGTGTTCAACACGCCGGAAGACCGCCTGGTGTGGGACGTGGGCCATCAGGCTTACCCGCACAAGATCCTGACGGGTCGGCGCGACCGCATGACCACCATACGCAAGAAGGACGGCGTCTCGGCATTTCCCACCCGCGAGGAAAGCCCTTACGACACCTTTGGCGTGGGCCATTCCAGCACCTCGATCAGCGCGGCGCTCGGCATGGCCATCGCCTCGGCCCTGGATCACAGCGACCGTCATGCGGTCGCCATCATCGGCGACGGCGGCATGACCGGCGGCATGGCCTTCGAGGCGCTGAACCACGCCGGCGTGCTGGATGCCAATCTGCTGGTCATCCTCAACGACAACGAGATGTCGATCTCGCCCAACGTCGGCGCGCTCAACAACTATCTGGCCAAGATACTTTCCAGCAAGTTCTATTCGAGCGTGCGCGAGGGCAGCAAGCATCTGCTTAGTCGCAGCATGCCCAGCGTGTGGGAGCTGGCGCGGCGCGCCGAGGAGCATGTCAAGGGCATGGTGGCGCCGGGCACCCTGTTCGAGGAACTGGGCTTCAATTACATCGGCCCCATCGATGGCCACGACCTCGATGTCCTGGTCACCACCCTGCGCAATCTGCGCGATCTGCCGCCGGGGCCGCGCTTCCTGCACGTGGTCACCAAGAAAGGCAAGGGCTATCTGCCGGCCGAGCTCGACCCGGTGGCCTATCACGGCGTCGGCACCTTCGACCTGAGCAAGGACCATCTGCCCAAGGCCAAGCCCAGCACGCCGAGCTATACGGAAGTGTTCGGCCGCTGGCTGTGCGATGCGGCGGCCAAGGAACCCAAGCTCCTGGGCATCACGCCCGCCATGCGCGAAGGTTCGGGGCTGTTGGAGTTTTCCGAGCGTTTCCCGGACCGCTATTTCGACGTGGGCATCGCCGAGCAGCATGCCGTCACGCTGGCGGCCGGCCAGGCTTGCGAGGGCTATCACCCGGTCGTGGCCATCTATTCCACCTTTTTGCAGCGCGCTTACGACCAGTTGATCCACGACGTCGTATTGCAGAATCTGCCGGTGCTGTTCGCCCTGGATCGCGCCGGTCTGGTCGGCCCGGACGGTCCGACCCATGCCGGCAGCTTCGACTTCAGCTACATGCGCTGCCTGCCCAACCTGGTCGTCATGGCGCCGGCCGACGAAAACGAATGCCGGCAGATGCTGTATACCGGCTTCAAATATCCGGGGCCGGCCTCGGTCCGCTATCCGCGCGGCAAGGGACCCGGAGTGACGCCCGTCGCGGAGTTCACGCAATTGCCCATCGGCAAGGCAGAGATCAAGCGCCACGGCAAGGGTGTGGCCCTGCTTGCATTCGGCAGCATGGTGGCACCGGCCCTGACCGTCGGTGAGGAATTGGGCGCGACCGTGGTCAACATGCGTTTCGTCAAGCCGCTGGACGAAACCCTGGTGGCGGAATTGGCCGCTACCCACGACGTACTGGTGACGGTCGAGGAAAACGTCATACCGGGCGGTGCCGGCGCGGCGGTCAACGAATACCTGATCCGGCAGGGCGTTTTGCTGCCCATCCTCAACCTGGGCCTGCCCGACCGCTTCGTGGAGCAGGGCAGCCGCGAGGAGTGCCTGGCCGCCTGCGGGCTGGACGTCGCCGGCATCCGCGCGTCCGTACAGGGTTTTCTCGCGCGGCAAAACCCGGCTCACCCGGCCAAGGCCCGGAGCAAGCACTGATGGAGAGGTTGAAGGCGAAAATCCGCGACATCCCGGACTTTCCCCGGCCGGGCATACTGTTCAAGGACATCACGCCGCTGGTGCAGGATCCGGCGGCCTTGCGCCTGGCCGTGCACCAGCTCCTGCATCCCTTTCTTGGGCAGAACATCACTGCGGTCGCCGGCATGGAGGCGCGCGGTTTCATCTTCGGCTCGCTGGTGGCCTGGGAGCTGGGCGTCGGTTTCGTGCCCCTGCGCAAGCCCGGCAAGCTCCCCTATGACGTCCAGAGCGTGGCCTACGATCTGGAATACGGCTCCGCAGCGCTGGAAGTGCATATCGATGCGCTGGGGCCGGGCGACCGCGTGCTGCTGATCGACGATCTGCTGGCCACCGGCGGCACCGCCAAGGCCAGCTGCGAGCTGATCGAAGGACTGGGCGCGGAAATCGTCGCCTGTGCCTTCGTGGTCGAACTGGATTTCCTGGCCGGCCGCGACAAGCTGGCTCCGCGACCGGTCCACGCATTGCTGCATTTCTGAGCAAGCATGCGCGCGAGCGGGCAGTTCCCAGGCCTAGTGCAGGCAGGCTAAGCGTATGCCGGACTCCCATCCGTCTGCCCAGTCAGGGGTTTACACGCTCACCGATCGGAGTGCGGTCCTCGACAAGCTGCGCCTTCTGGAAAGGCGGCAAGTGCTGCTGACCGCCACTTGTGCGGGCGACGGTTCCGGGGTGCTTGTCAGCCTCGTGCGTATATTGCCGGAGCGCGGCCTGTTGGCGCTGGATGCCGGGACCGAGCGCCCGACCATAGAGCGTATGTTGCAGGCCGAGCCTCTCGTCCTCGACGGCTTACTGGACGGAATCCAGGCCCACTTTGAAGTCCGGGGTATACGCGAAGCCACGCTGGACGGTCAGGATCTCCTGGCCGCGCCTATCCCCGAATCCCTGTTCTGGCTGCAAAGGCGCAATTTCTTCCGGGCGTTCATACCCTACGGTACGGAGGTCAAATGCCGGGTCACCCTGCCGGACGGTGAGATCCACGATTTCGACGTCGTCAATTTGAGCATACGCGGCATCGCGTTGGTCGATAAGACCGGCCGCTTGCGTTACTGGGGACGCCCCGGTCAGGTTTTCGAAGATTGCAGGCTGGATTTTCCGGGCTTCGAGAGCGAGCGGCTGGATCTGGAAATACGCGGCAAGCTCGAAACCTCCGATCAGGATGCCCGCCAGCCCACGGTGCGAGTGGGCTTCTCCTTCCGCAAAGTTGGTCCAGCCCTGGAGGCCAAGATCCAACGTCTGTTGCACGACCTCGAAACCCGCGCACGCAAGGAGCGCGTCCATCTCGATTTTCGCGGCTCATGAGCGGTTTACTCAAGTTCGTTTTTGGCCCGCTGTTGCCGGCCTGCGTAGTCCTGTGCCTGGTTGCCCTGCCCGTGCTAGCCGTCGAGCCCGAAGTGGGCGACGAAAACATCGGGGTGGAAACCGATAACGGCGACGCGGAGGCCGAGCCGCGCAATTACGAAGAACGCGTGCGGCAGATGCAGGAGTGGTTGCATCACCGCCGGGTGGAGCGTGAGAGCGGATGGGCGCAGGACGTCGTATCGGCGCCGTCTCCATCGGATGAAGACGAAGACGAGAGTGAAGACGGCGACGAAGAGGACGGATCCGACAGCCCTACGGATTATTTCTCCGGACAGGGCCTGGACGAACGCGGGTTCCGCCGCCTCGAAGGCAATCTGCGCGTGCGTATCCGCGGCCTGCAGGGCGAACCCGCCCACGTCATCAGTCTGGGCAGGCATTCCACTCGGCGGGGCAAGAAGGGCAGGGTGATCGAACTCAAGGCCGGCCCAACCGTTGGTCATGAGAAAACCCATGCTCGCGCAGCCCGGGCGAATAAGCCCGTTGCAAATGGACGGGCCAAACACGACGTCCCCGCCGCGTCTCCTAAGCCGGCGACGAAGCCGCAAAGCTCCAAGAAAAACGGTGCAAAAACCAAACGACGCTAGGATGGGTCGAGCATAGCGAAACCTATCGCCTTATTTTCCCGTGGGATCGAAACCGGCATCTGGTTGCCTGCGTCATGACCCGGTGAAACATGCTGATGTGACGGGCGCCGCGGACGGGCCTCATTCTTTCTTCGACGGGTATGTCGAGTAAGGGATTTATCCGGCAAACCGGGCGACGACGAATTTCATCGACCTGCCGGAACTCGGCGAATGATGGGTTTCGCTACGCTTGACCCATCCTGCGGGACTGGTTCCCCGACAGGCAACGATGTTAGGATTTTTTATTTATGAATTGGGTAGCGAGTAAAGACATGAGCAAACTCACGATAGAACACAATCCCAGCGAAGAGCGTCTGAAAGAACTCGGCGTGGCCGGTTGGGAAATTTGGGAAAAGGAAATCTCCAAGTTTCCGATCGATTTTGACGAAACCGAGACGGCCTATGTGCTGGAAGGCGAGATCATCGTGACGCCCGCCGGTGGCGAACCCGTGCGTATCGTCCCGGGCGACCTGGTCTCGTTTCACGCGGGCTTGGACAGTCAATGGGAAGTGGTCAAACCTTTGCGCAAGCACTATAGCTACGATTATCCGAACGGCGTCTGATCACCGGCGCAAAAGGGCATCTTAGGATGCCTTTTTTGTGCCCGGCATACGGGTGGCGAGACCACCGCACGGCGCGGGAAAACCGGAATGTCTCTATCGGCTCAAGACGTCTCGCGCAAAATCTCGTCGACGCTTGAAGATGTTCTCGCTCCACGTCTTGAGGCTGGTCCATGACCGACCCTGAGTCGATCAGCGACCTGAAGAGCCTCGGGCCAAAATCCCAAGAGATGCTCGCCCGTGCGGGCATCCGCTCGGTCGAGCAACTGCGCAAACTGGGCTCGGTGTCTGCGTATGTGTTGGCGAGGCGGGCCAACCCTAAGGCAAGCCTCAATCTCCTCTGGGCATTGGAATCTGCGCTGTCGGGCGAGCCCTGGCAGGAGGTGGCCCGCACTCACCGCAGCAGCTTGTTGCTTGCCCTCGAGGAGCGCGAGAGGGACGGCGCGCCGCCTGAATTCGGCGTCGCCGACGACGGCAATGTCCGCGTTCAGGCCGCCAGATAATGAAGCGCCAGCCCCGCGAACACCGCCGCGCCGAACCAGTGGTTGTTGAGGAAGGCTTGGAAACAGCCTGAGCGTTCGCGATTCCGGATCAGATATTGCTGATAGATGGAGAATCCGGCGGCGGCGACTAATCCGAGATAGTAATAATGGCTCAGGCCCAGATAGCGGCCTATGCCGGCCAATATCATCCACATGATCAGTTGCAGTAATCCGAGAATAAGCCGGTCGTGGCGGCCGAACAGGATGGCGGTGGATTTGACGCCGATTTTCAGATCGTCTTCCCGGTCGACCATGGCGTACATGGTGTCGTAGATCAGCGCCCAGATGATGGTGGCGAGATACAGCGCCCAGGCCACGCCGGGCACGGTGCCGGTCTGCGCGGCGAAACTCATCGGCACGGCCCAGCCGAATGCCAGGCCCAGGTAGGCCTGCGGCAAATGGGTGTAGCGCTTCATGAAGGGATAGGACGACGCCAGCAAGGCGCCGACCACGGACATGGCAATGGTCAGCCAGTTCAACAGCAAAACCAGGGCGAAGGCCGTCAGGCCCAGGGCCGCGAACAGTTTCAAGGCTTCGCCGGGGGACACCAGCCCGGCGGCGATGGGACGCAGCTTGGTGCGTTCCACGTGCGGGTCGAAATCCCGGTCGGCGTAGTCGTTGATGACGCAGCCGGCCGCCCGCGTCAGCAGCACCCCTAAGACGATGACGGCGAGCACCAGCGGGTCGGGCCATCCGTGTCCGGCGATCCACAAGGCCCACAGCGCGGGCCACAGTAACAGCAGGATGCCTATGGGTTTGTCGAAGCGGGTCAGCCGCCAGTAATGGCCCAGACGGATGCGCAATGCGGGTGTCAGCAAGATGTCGGTGAGCATGATCAAGTGGGGGTGATCAGGGCAGGAAGGAAAAATTCGCAAACCAGGATTTGTCCGCTGGCGACGGCGTAAACGGAACGCCGCCCCCAGATTTCGCCTTGCGGAGCCAGCTCGCCCAGGCAGTCAGGGCGCCAATGGGACGGTTCGATGCGGCTCACTTCCAGGCTCAAGCGCGCCAGCCTGGGGTAGGCGAACAACAGTTCTCCCAGGGGACGGTTGCCCAGATGGGCTAGCCGGCATTGCATGCCGCGCAAGGCCTCGCGCGGGATGATGGACCGTGCGGCCACGAGCGCTTGTCCGCGATCCTGCAGCAGAACTTCGCGCACCAGGGTGTGGCGTTGCCAGGCCAGTCCCAGGATGCGGATCTCGTCGGGATAGGGCTTGTTCCAGCGCTGTCCCAGGACTTTCACGCCGAAACCGCCGCCGTAAATCCGGCGCAATCTTGCGGTGAGAGAACCGGATTCCTCGATCCAGGAGCCGGCCGCGGTCGGGGCATAGGCGTGCTTCAGGACGTGTGCGGGCACCCACTGGGGTTCTCGCTGAAACAACAAGCTGCGGATGGGCAAGGCTGAGGGCGTGAGGTTGTAGGGATGGGAGGGAAGTCCGTATGCCTTCATGATACCAGCAGAGCGCTTGCGCGCGCCTGTCGTTCCACAGTCGATGCGGGAGGAGGGGGCTGTTCCGGCTCCGTGATGGCGCGCTTTAGCCCGCCGAAACGGCGCTTGGGTTAAAATGCCCGTTCGCGTTGTCAGTGTCAGGAGTGCAGAGTGCTAGAAATCATCAAGGCCGGCGGTTGGATGATGTGGCCCATCATCGCGTGTTCCATCGTCGCATTGGCCATCATCGGCGAGCGATTCTGGACGCTGCGGCCCAGCCGGATCATGCCGCCGGAATTGGCGGCGCATGTCTGGAACCTGCACCGCAAGGGGCAGCTCGATAGCGCCAACATCCGCCAGCTACGCCTGGGGTCGCCTTTGGGCGCCATACTTGCCGCCGGGCTGGCCAATCACCGGCACGGCCGGGAAATCATGAAGGAAAGCCTGGAGCAGGCCGGCCGCGCGGTCGTGCACGAACTCGGACGCTATCTCACGACACTCGGCACCATCGCCGCCATCTCGCCCTATCTGGGCCTGCTGGGCAGCGTGTTGGGCATGATCAAGGTGTTTTCCACTTTTTCCGCCGAACAGGGCATCGGCAACCCCGCGCATCTGGCCGGCGGCATCTCGGAAATCCTGGTCGCCACCGCCTCCGGCCTGGCCATCGCCATACCCAGCCTGATGTTCCATCGTTACTTCAATGCCCGTATCGAGGACTTCACCGTGCGCATGGAAGAAGAGGCCGTGCGCCTGGTGGAAATCCTGCACGGCGAGCGCGAGGATTGAGGCCATGAACTTTCGCCCGCGCCGCGAGGACAAGCCCGAGCTGAATCTGATCCCGATGATAGACGTGCTCATCGTGCTGCTGATCTTCCTGGTGCTGACCACCACATTCAGCCGCGAAGCCAGCCTGCACATCAGTCTGCCGGAGGCCAGCGCGCAAGCTTCGGCCGAGGAGAAGGGCGTGGATATCGTTATCGACGCCGCCGGTCGCTACATCATCAACCGTCACCAGCTCATCAACAACGAGCCGGACACGGTCAAGAAAGCCTTGCAGGAGGCGGCGGGCGAGGACAAGGACCCGCTCATCGTCATCAGCGCCGACCAGAAAACTCCGCACCAGGCCGTGATGACCGCCCTGGATGCCGCCAGCCAGCTCGGCTACGTGCACATTACCTTCGCCGCCAAGACCGCTCCGGGTGAAGCGGCCGAGAAACCGTGAAACTCCCGCTCGAACGCTATGCCCAAAAGCTTTGGTACGACCGGGAACGACCGGCCGCCTGGCTGAAACCCTTCGCCGGCCTGTTCGGCCGGGCCGTGGCCCTGCGCCGGCTGGCGTATTCGCAAGGCTGGAAAACCGCGGACCGGCTGCCGGTGCCGGTCGTCGTGGTCGGCAATCTGACCGTCGGCGGCGTCGGCAAGACCCCGCTGGTCATCTGGCTGGCCGAATTTCTCGCCCGTGTGGGCTACAAGCCGGGCGTCATCAGCCGCGGGTACGGCGGTTTGCCTCTGAACGAGCCCTGCCGGGTCGATGCCGACAGCCTGCCGCGCTACTTCGGCGACGAGCCGGTGTTGATCGCCCGGCGCACCGGCGTACCGGTCTACGTCTTTCGGCAGCGGGCGGAGGCTGGCCGGCGTTTGCTGGCGGAGACCGATTGCGACTTGCTGATCGCCGATGACGGCCTGCAGCATTACGCCCTGGCCCGCGATGTGGAAATCGCCGTGGTCGACGGCGAACGACGCTTCGGCAACGGCGCCCTGCTGCCGGCCGGTCCGCTGCGCGAGCCGGCCGAGCGGCTGGACGAGGCGGATTTGGTCGTCGCCCGCGGCCGACCGCAGGCGGGCGAATACGAAATGAAGCTGGCCGGCGGCGAGGCGGTGAACCTGCTAGACCCGACGCTGCGCAAACTCTTGACCGAGTTTGTCGGTGTGCCGGTGCATGCGGTCGCCGGTATCGGCCATCCCGGCCGGTTCTTCGACGATTTGCGCCGGGCCGGGCTGACCGTGGAAGGGCATGTTTATCCCGATCATCACGCCTATGAGGCGGCCGACATCGATTTCGGCGACGAAAGTCCGGTGCTGATGACCGAAAAAGACGCCGTCAAATGTCCAGGACTGGCCGGCGAGCACCATTGGGTCGTGCCGGTTTCGGCCGAGCTGCCGGCGGAATTCGGCGAAAAACTCTTACAACTATTACAGGTGAAACGCGATGGACGGAAAACTGCTTGAAATACTCGTATGCCCGGTGTGCAAGGGCGATCTCATCTACCACAAGGAAGCCCAGGAACTGATCTGCAAGGCCGACCGTCTGGCCTATCCGATCCGCGACGACATCCCCGTCATGCTGGAAAACGAGGCGCGCCGCATCGATCTGGAAGAATACGATGCCCTGTCCCGGCATAGCTCCCCCGTCGCCGAGTGATGGCCGGCTACAAGATCGTCATTCCGGCACGGCACGGTTCCAGCCGTCTGCCGGGCAAGCCGCTGCTGGACATCGCCGGTCGGCCCATGATCGTTCACGTCTGCGAACGCGCACTGGAAGCGGGCGCCGGCGAGGTGGTGGTCGCCACGGATGACCCGCGCATCGTCGAGGCCGTGGTGGAACTGCCGGTGCGCGCCCAGCTCACCCATCCCCACCATAACAACGGCGCCGAACGCATCGCCGAGGTGGCCGAGATCCTGGGCTGGGACGATGACACGCTGATCGTCAACCTGCAGGGCGACGAACCCCTGGTGCAGCCGGCGCTGATCGGCCGTCTGGCGGAAGCCCTGGCCGGGCAGACTCGAGCCAAGGTTGCCACCCTCGCCGCGCCCATCGAACATCGAGCCGAGGCTTTCAACGCCAACGCCGTCAAGGTCGTTACCGACCGCGAAGGCTACGCGCTGTATTTCAGCCGAGCGCCCATACCCTGGCATAGAGCCAGCTTCGCCGACGGCGATGCCGCCCACCTGCCGGCTCATTTCCCCTGGCTGCGCCACATCGGCATCTACGCCTATACCGCGGGCTTTCTCCGCCGCTACGTTAGCTGGCCACCCTCCGACCTGGAAAACATCGAGGCGCTGGAACAGCTGCGCATCCTCTGGCAAGGCGAGCGCATCCTGGTCCTACCCGTCGAGCAGGCTCCGGAAGCGGGAGTGGATACCGAAGAGGATCTGGCGCGGGTGAGGGCGCGGCTGGGACATTGACAGCAATGTGTATGGGCTCGTTACAGTGGCGCTGGCTTAGGTCGGCACTTACCAACTGACTATTCGTATGAGACTTGTCAGAAATCGCGTGTATCCCGTCAAATTGGACAAGCCTGTGAGAGGTGGGGTCTTAAAAATGTCAGGAAATTTTACATACGATCTTCTTGTATCGATATTTGATGAGTAAAGCCAAGTGCTTTCAATAAGATAAGGAATTTGGCACTAAGTCTGCTTGCGCACTAGGTCGATTCGCTCTTTACGTGTAAAGCTTAGCTATTTACATCTGCCGATAATAAGCGAATACATCAAGTGAGTTACCACGATCTCGACTTAGTGAGGTGAGGCGATGAGCAATGATTTGATAAATGGTGGAAATTCCGCATCCTTGTTAAGGAGGAGTATTTGCTCGATTGCTACCATTTTACTCTCAGTATTAGGGGGGCTCGCACCCTCTATCAGGGCAGACGCGGATACTCTGCATTACTGGCGGTTCGAAATCGCCCCTGGATTCACGGCAGACTCTGCGGGTTTTTCCGCACTCGTTGGTGGTGGCACACAAACCGCCGTTCCGGCGTCGGGGCCGGGTTCGGCGTTTCCTCATTATTTCTCAGTTCCAGGGGGCGGACCCAATACCTCTGCCGCCGCTTTCCACGGCAGCGAGGCTTTGAGCACAACCATCGCTCCGATTACCTCGAACTTTACCGTGGAGGCTTTCGTTCATCTCAACTCGGCTGAAGGGCCGTTTGGAAAATGCATCGTTTGCAGCACGACCAATTCGGCGTCTATTGCGGAAACTTCATTCGCTCTTGAAGTTCGTTTGGACCAAGTATACGGTTCACAGATTGGAGAACTCGTTTTGGCAACAAGTGATGGCGCCTCACTTGCTTTTGTGAATTCTGGCTTCGTTTTGGGCACCGGCACAGATTATTACGTTGCTTCTGCGTTTGACCTAAGCGGAAACGCCTCTTTTTGGGTGCAAGATTTGACCAATGGCGGTGTCTTGCAAAGTACCAGCAAAGCCCATGGTGCAACTTCGTTGAATTCGATTGCATCATTGGCGATCGGCGGTGATGGCGCAGGTGCAAAATTTGGTTTCGAATTGGATGGGCTGATTGATGAAGTTAGGCTTTCCAATACTGTGTTAGACGAGAGTCAATTGCTGATTAACAATACTACACCAGTGCCTTTGCCTTCTGCTATTTGGTTTTTAGTCACTGGGATTGCGAGTATGCTCGGGTGTATGCGCCGCACTCGAAATAAGATGTAATTTATAGGTTATAGCGCGCGTGGTGTGAGTTTGTCGGACATTGGATTAATAATGAGTGCGTAATCTTCCAAAAATATATTGGGCCAGTCTGGAAGCAATCCGCGCGTGGTGGGAAAATGCGCTCCATTGTCACGCCCAATGCCGAGCAAAAGACCGGTGTGGTTTCTTTATTAGGATTCGCATCTGCCGGGCCGAAACTGAATACGGTTTCTAGTCCGTTCGGTTGATCGCATGCCGATCGGGATTTGCCAATTTTGGGTGTCTGTCATCACTGTGTCGGACGACCTCCCGCTTAAGGCGCAATTATCGATAACCGTATTGCGCTGTTATGGATGCCTTATTCGGTGTGAATACGCGATAAAACCGCTCGCACCCGATGCGGGTTTGGTGGGTTACGGTGCGGATAAAGGGCGAGTCAGTCGACAAACAACTCGGTATGCGCACCTAGCCCACCCTGCGGTATTTCAAAAATCGAAGCTCATCTGCCGGCCGTTGTTTCTCAAATCCGGTTTTAGAAACAAATCGGTCCGCAGGGAGCTGCCTTTCCGGTTCAGCCCCAACCGTCTGATCGCGAGGCGGAAGCGCTGGGCGATGAGGTCGGCGTAGGCGCCGGACCCGGTCATGCGCTGGTGGAAGGTGGCGTCGTAGGACTTGCCGTCCCGGCTTTGCTGGACGAGGCTCAGCACGTGGTCGGCCTTGAGGGGATAGTGGTGGCGCAGCCATTCCTCGAACAGGCCTGCGACCTCGTGGGGCAGGCGCAGCAGCACATAGCCGGCGCTTCGTGCGCCGGCGGCATGGGCCGCTTCCAAAATGGCTTCCAGTTCGTGGTCGTTCAACGCCGGAATGAGGGGAGCCGCGTTCACGCCGGTCGGTATGCCGGCTCGATTCAGTTTCTCCAGGGTTTCCAGTCGTCTTTGCGGGGCCGCGGCGCGCGGTTCCATCGTTCTCGCCAGCTTGCGGTCCAGTGTGGTGATGGAGAGGTAAACCTTGGCCAGCCCCTGTTCCGCCATGGGCGCCAACAGGTCGATGTCGCGCTCAACCAAGGCCGACTTGGTGACCAGGGTCACCGGATGGCGGCTCTCCGCCAGCACTTCCAGGATTTGTCGCGTGATCCGGTGGCTGCGCTCCAGTGGCTGGTAAGCGTCGGTATTGACGCCCAGGGCGATGGGCGCACAGTGGTAGGACGGTTTGCCCAGTTCCTTGCGGAGCAATTCGACGGCATTCGGCTTGGCCAGGATCCGGCTTTCAAAATCCAGCCCGGCGGAATAGCCCAGATAGGTATGCGACGGCCGGGCGTAACAATAGATGCAGCCGTGTTCGCAGCCGCGGTAGGGATTGATCGAACGGTCGAACGGTATGTCGGGGGAGTCGTTGTAGGTAATGACCGAGCGACTGCTGTCGACCAGGACTTCGGTGGCGAGCGGCTCCAGTTCCGCATCCAGGCCGCCCCAGCCGTCGTCGATTGCCTCGCGGTCGAGTTTCTCGAAGCGGCCCACGGCATTGCTGACGCTGCCCCGGCCCTTGTAAGCGAGCGGCTTTTTCACGGCATCGTCTATGCCGGCTTATGGCGTTGCAACGGCGCCAAGGCGAGCTAGGGAGCATAGCCCGGCGAACCCGCTGGCCGGCTTTGTGGTCGACGGCCTGGGTAGACTATGGAAGCGGTGTTTGAGGTCGACTATCGTCGGCATGCGGCTCTTCAAGTGGGCGGGACTGGACGTTCAACGGTCGTATAAGTTAACCAGCGGGGTGAGCCGATTTCAACGGCATCGCTCGGAGAGCGCAAACCACTCAGGATAAGCCGCTAGGCATGATGTGTTTCGGTCCCGCCGGGTGAGCCCGTGGCAATCGCGCAAAGCCGGACCATGAGTCTGGGAGCGCTGCAGGGGGGCGGCTGTCGCCGCCCCGGCTTCCCGTCTCTCTATATGAAGCCCAACATCACAGCAACTCCACAGGTTGACTTTACCCCGCCGTATAAAGAGAATACCGGGTTTCTATAAAGAACTATCCTTCGTGGAGCCTTCCAACATGTATGCTGTAATTCAAACGGGCGGTAAGCAATACCGCGTCAAGCAGGGCGAAACCTTGAAGGTGGAGACGCTGAATGCCGAAGCCGGCCAGCAGGTCGAGTTCGACCAGGTATTGCTGATCCAGTCCGATTCCGGCATCACGGTCGGCAAGCCCTACGTCGAAGGCGGCAAGGTCACCGCCACCGTCAAGAGCCACGGTCGCCACAAAAAGGTTCACATCATCAAGTTCAGACGCCGCAAGCACTACATGAGAAGGGCAGGGCATCGTCAGAACTATACCGAAGTCCAGATCACCGGCATCTCCGGTTAATCGAGGAAGATACTCATGGCACATAAGAAAGCAGGCGGCAGTTCCCGCAACGGCCGCGATTCCGAGTCCAAACGCCTTGGCGTGAAGCGCTTCGGCGGTCAGGTGGTCGCTGCCGGCAACATCATCGTGCGTCAGCGCGGAACCCAGTTCCATCCTGGCGACAACGTCGGCATCGGCAAGGATCACACCTTGTTCGCGACGGCCGAAGGGCGGGTTTTGTTCCATGTGAAGGGACCGCAGAAGCGCAAATACGTCAGTATCGTTCCCACGGCCTGAGCCGCGGCGCGCCTCTTCATTCTTACACGCACGAAACAGGAAGCCTCGTCCTTGACGGGGCTTTTTTGTCTTTAAAGATCCATGAAATTCGTAGATGAAACGGTAATCCGCGTCGAGGCGGGAAACGGCGGCAACGGCAGCGTTAGCTTTCGCCGGGAGAAATACATCCCCTTCGGTGGACCCGATGGCGGCGACGGCGGCGACGGCGGCAGCGTCATCCTGGTGGCGTCGAACAATCTCAACACCTTGGTCGACTTCCGCTATAACCCGACTCACCGGGCCGAGCACGGCAAGAAAGGCTCGGGTGCCAACTGTACCGGCAGGAAAGGCGACGACAAGCTGATCCGGGTGCCTACCGGCACGCTGGTGTTCGACGCCGAGACCGACGAGCTGCTGGGTGACTTGACCGAGCCCGAGCAAACCCTGCTGGTCGCCCAGGGCGGTTGGCACGGCATCGGCAACGCACGCTTCAAGAGCAGCACCAATCGCGCGCCGATGAAGGCGACGCCGGGCACGCCGGGCGAGCACCGCTTGCTTCGGCTGGAACTCAAGCTGATCGCCGACGTCGGCCTGCTGGGCATGCCCAATGCCGGCAAATCCAGCCTCATACGCAAGGTTTCGTCCGCCAGGCCCAAGGTCGCCGATTATCCTTTCACCACCCTGCATCCGAATCTGGGCGTGGTCCGCGTGGACGAGGAACGCAGCTTCGTCATGGCCGACGTTCCGGGATTGATCGAAGGCGCGGCGGAAGGAGCCGGCTTGGGGATACAGTTCCTCAAGCATCTGGCGCGCACCCGCTTGCTGTTGCATTTGATCGATGTCATGCCTTACGAAGGCGAGGAATCGCCCGTGGAGGTCGCGCGCAAGATCGTCGCCGAACTGGAGAAGCGCGGGGAAGGTTTGGCCGAGAAGCCTCGCTGGCTGGTTCTGAACAAGGTTGACCGCTTGCCGGAAGAGGAGACCGACCAGCATTGCGCCGAAATCGTCGCCGCGCTGGAGTGGGACGGCCCGGTGTTCCGAATCTCCGCCTTGCGCGGCGACGGCGTGCGCGAACTGACTTACGGCATCATGAACTTCCTGGAACAGGAAGCGGCGCGTCATGCAGCAGAGGAGTGAGTTTGGCGCCGCGCGGCGCATCATCGTCAAGATCGGCAGTGCCTTGCTGACCGGCGGCGGCCGCGGTCTGGACAAGGAGGCCATCACTTCCTGGGTGGCTCAGATGGCCGGCTTGTGTCGCGAGGATCGCGAGGTGGTCCTGGTCTCGTCGGGTTCGGTCGCCGAAGGCATGGCGCGGCTGGGCTGGAAGAGCCGTCCCAAGGCTTTGCACGAACTGCAGGCCGCCGCGTCGGTGGGGCAGATGGGATTGGTGCGCACCTACGAAACCTTGTTCCAGGAGCATGGCCTGAATACCGCGCAAATCCTGCTGACCCACGACGATTTGTCGGACCGCCACCGTTATCTCAACTCGCGCAGCACCTTGCTGACCTTGCTGGAGCTGGGCGTGGTGCCCGTCATCAACGAAAACGACACGGTCGCCACCGACGAAATCCGCTTCGGCGACAACGATACCCTGGCGGCGCTGGTGGCGAACTCGCTGGAAGCCGATCTGCTGGTCATACTGACCGACCAGAGTGGTTTGTTCGACTGCGATCCTTCGCTGAATCCCGATGCCAAACTGGTCGAGCAGGCCAGCATCAACGACCCGTCCCTCGGCGAGATGGTGGGGGAGAGCCGCAGCGGTCTCGGTCGCGGGGGCATGGTCACCAAGCTTCGGGCGGCGCGTCTCGCGGCGCGTTCGGGCACGGCGACGGTGATCGCCGGCGGCCGCGAGCCGGACGTGCTGACCCGGCTGGTTCGTGGCGAAGCGCTGGGCACCTTCCTGGTGCCCGACACCGATCCTCTGATCGCCCGCAAGCGGTGGCTGGCGGGTCAATTGAAGCTGAAGGGCAGCTTGACGCTGGACCAGGGGGCCGCGAAGGTGTTGCAGGAATCGGGCAGGAGTCTGCTGCCCATAGGCGTTTCCGCCGTGGCGGGCGAGTTCCGGCGCGGCGATCTGGTGGCTTGCCGCAACGAATCGGGCCGAGAAATCGCCCGTGGCCTGGTCAATTACGGCGCGGACGAGACGCGCCTCATCATGCGGCAGCCGAGCGGCCGTATCGAGGAATTACTGGGCTATGTCGACGAACCGGAGTTGATCCACAGGGACAACCTGGTTCTGACGGAGTAGCGGGGCTGGCGGAGAGGCCGCGGAGCGCGGCGACCGGATAGTCGCCCGCTCCGGCGAAGGCGTGAACTTAGGCGGCGGCCTTGAGTGCGAGCGCCTTGACGCGTGCGTTCAAGCGGCTCTTGCTGCGGTCGGCCTTGTTCTTGTGGATCAGGCCCTTGTTGACCGAGGTATCGATCACGGGCACGGCTTCGCGAAATGCGGCCTGGGCCAGTTCGAGATTACCGGCTTCGACTGCGAGGATGACTTTCTTGACGAAAGTGCGCAGGCGGCTGCGGGCCGATGCATTGTGAGCACGATGCTTCTCCGCCTGGACGGCGCGCTTTTTTGCGGATTTGATGTTAGCCAAGGGACGACCTCAAACAAGGGGTTGGTCAAAAATTTAAAGGAGTATTTTGGTTGATGCCCATGAGCGATGTCAACCTTTCATCCCCGATATCAACTAGGCGGGGGAAGCGCATCACATTATAATCGCGCGCTTTTGGGCCAGCGGGTGCGAGAGGGCAATGCTCTGAGCGGGCAACTCATGAAATCGACGGCGGTTGTGGGGCTCATGACCCTGGTTTCACGCGTGCTCGGCTTTTTGCGGGACATGGTCATCGCCCGGCTGTTCGGCGCCGATGCGGCCACGGATGCCTTTTTCGTGGCCTTCCGCATACCCAATTTCCTGCGCCGCTTGTTCGCCGAAGGTTCTTTCGCCCAGGCCTTCGTGCCCTTGCTCGCCGGTCACGGCGAGGATAGGGACGGCTTTCGCCGCCTGATCGACCGGGCCACCGGCGCGCTGGCCTTGCTGTTTCTGTTGGCCACGCTGGCCGGTGTGGTGCTGGCTCCGGTATTGATCCTGGTATTCGCGCCCGGTTTCCTGGACCAGCCCGGCCAGCTCGATCTGGGCAGCCGGCTGCTGCAAATCACATTTCCCTATCTGTTCTTCGTGGTGCTGACGGCTTTTGCCGGAGCCATTTTGAATGCCGCGGGTCGCTTCGCCGTGCCCGCCTTCACGCCGGCCCTGCTCAATCTGAGCATGATCGCCGCCGCGATCTGGCTGGCGCCGCACCTGGCCGAGCCCGTGTCGGCCCTGGCCTGGGGCGTATTGCTGGCAGGCTTGGCGCAGCTGGTCTTGCAGATCCCGTTTCTGGCCGCCGCCGGCTTGCTGCCCAGGCCCAGGATCGATTTCCGCGATGCGGCGGTGCGCAGCCTGCTGAAGCGCATGGGGCCGGCCATCTTCGGCGTTTCGGTGACGCAGGTGAATCTGCTGGTCGATACCTTGCTGGCCTCTTTCCTGATGTCCGGCTCCGTGTCCTGGCTTTATTACTCCGACCGGCTGGTGGAGTTCCCTTTGGGCATCTTCGGGGTCGCGCTGGGCTCGGCCATCCTGCCCCAATTGTCCAAGACCCATGTGCAGAAAGACCCGCGGCGTTTTTCCCATACCCTGGATTGGGGCCTGCGCTGGGTGTTGCTGATAGGTCTGCCGGCTACCGTCGGGCTGTTGGTATTGGCCGAACCTTTGATGGCTACCCTGTTCCGTTACGACGAATTCGGCGAGCGCGACGTTCTCATGGCGAGCCGCAGCCTGAAAACCTACGCGTCGGGGCTGGTCGGATTCATCGCCGTGAAGATCCTGGCGGCGGGTTACGGCGCCCGCCACGATTTACGCACCCCCGTGCGCTACGGGATTTATGCGATGCTGGCCAACGCCTTGCTCGGTCTGGGGTTTACGCTGGCGCTCGCACCGCGGGGCTGGGGTCATGCCGGATTGGCACTGGCCACCGCGCTGGCGGCCTTGCTGAATGCCGGTTTGCTGCTGGGCGGGCTGATAAGGGCGAGGATCTATCGTCCACTGGACGGCTGGGGACTGTTCCTGTCGCGCGTGATACTCGGCAATGTCCTCATGGGATGGCTGCTGACGCAGGCCGCTGGGGGCCTGCCCTGGCTGGAATGGGGGGCGAGCGAACGGGTGCTGCAATTGGGGCTTTGGATCGGCGCCGGCGGGGGAGCCTATTTCCTGGCGCTGGCCGTACTGGGCTTGCGCCCCATCCACCTGCAAACGCGCGAGGCGATATAGGCATGCGGCTCGCGCGCGGAATCCGCCATATCGATCTGCCGCCCGGCGGCTGCGTCGCCACCATAGGCAATTTCGACGGCGTACATATCGGCCACAGGGCCGTGATCGAGAATCTGGCTGCGGAAGGCCGGCGTCTGGGCCTACCGGTCGTCGTCGTGCTGTTCGAACCCCAGCCGCGCGAATTTTTCGAGCCCGCCACGGCGCCGGCCCGGCTCATGAATTTGCGGGAGAAGCTGATCGCGCTGGCCCAACTGCCGCTGGACTGGGTGCTGCTGCTGCGCTTCGATCATGCCCTGGCGAACATGAGTGCGGAGGGTTTCATCCAGCGCATTTTGATCGACACCTTGCGCGTCAAGCGCCTGGTGATCGGCGACGACTTCCGTTTCGGCCGCGGTCGCACCGGCGATTTCTCCGCCCTGGTGCGGGCCGGGGTGGAGGCCGGATTCGCCGTCGAGGATACCGAATCCGTCCTGCTGGACGGCGTGCGGGTCAGCAGCACCTGGATCCGCGAGGCCCTGGCGGCGGGCGACATGGCGCGCGCCGAACGCTTGCTGGGCCGGCCCTATGCCTTGTGCGGCCGGGTCGGACCGGGTGCGATGCTGGGCCGCCAACTAGGATTTCCCACCGCGAACATCCGCTTGGACCGCAAAAACTCTCCTGTGCGGGGCGTGTTTGCCGTTACAATGACCGGTGCCGCCGACCGCACCCTGACCGGCGTCGCCAACGTCGGTGTGCGGCCCACCGTCGATCGGGGGCCTACCCTCTTGCTCGAAACCCATTTGTTCGACTTCGCCGGCGACTTGTACGGGCGCCGGGTGTATGTCCGTTTCCATCACAAACTGCGCGACGAGCGCCGCTTCGCCGACGTCCGCGCCCTGGCCGAGCAGATTGCCCGGGATGCCGAGGGCGCGCGGGCGTATTTCGCGACTCACACTATCAGATAAACCGCCGGAACAGACCTATGGACTACAAAGCCACGCTGAATCTACCCGCCACCGACTTCCCGATGAAGGGCAATCTGCCGCAACGCGAGCCGGAGCAGTTGGACATTTGGCGTGAGAAGGCGCTGTATTCCAAGATCCGCCAGGCGACCGAAGGGCGGACGAAGTTCATCCTGCACGACGGCCCGCCCTACGCCAACGGCGAGATCCACATCGGCCATGCGGTCAACAAGGTGCTCAAGGACATCATCGTCAAGAGCAAGACGCTGGCGGGATTCGACGCGCCCTATGTGCCGGGCTGGGATTGCCACGGTCTGCCGATCGAGCTGATGGTGGAGAAGAAGCTCGGCAAGGCCGGCGTGCAGATCGAGCCGGCAGAATTCCGCCGCGCCTGCCGGGCCTATGCGGAAGAGCAGGTCGGCCTGCAACGCGACGAGTTCGTCCGTCTCGGGGTGTTCGGCGATTGGGACAACCCTTATCTGACGATGAATTACGCCTTCGAGGCCGACATCATCCGCGCATTGGGCAAAATCTGTGCGAACGGCCACCTGATCAAGGGCGCCAAGCCGGTGCACTGGTGTACCGATTGCGGTTCCGCCCTGGCCGAAGCCGAGGTGGAATATGAGAACAAGCGATCGCTGACCATAGACGTGCGCTTCCGCGTGGTCGACGAGCATGCGGCGATCAAGCGCTTCCATCCTGCCGACGGGCAGGGCGGGCAAGGGCCCCTGTCCGTGGTGATCTGGACCACCACGCCCTGGACCCTGCCGGCCAATCAGGCGGTGGCGCTCAATCCGGAACTCGATTATGCCGTCGTGCAACTGGAAGAATCCGGCGAACGCCTGATTCTGGCCGAAGCGCTGATCAAGGACGTGCTGGTGCGCTACGGCATCGAAAAATACCGCGTGGTCGCCTATTGCAAGGGCGCCGCGCTGGAAGGCCTGTTGCTGAAGCATCCTTTCCTCGACCGCGAGGTGCCCGTCATCCTGGGCGATCACGTGACGCTGGAAGCGGGTACCGGCGCGGTTCATACCGCACCCGGCCACGGCCAGGAAGACTATGCGGTCGGCCTCAAATACAAGCTGGCCGTGGAAAACCCGGTGGGCGACGACGGCAAGTTCCTGCCCGGCACGCCTTTTTTCGCCGGCCAGCACGTGATGACCGCCAATCCCCAGGTGGTCGAGGTGCTCAAGGATCATGGCGCGCTCCTGCACACCACCAGCATCGAGCACAGCTATCCGCATTGCTGGCGCCACAAGACGCCGGTGATTTTCCGCGCCACCCCGCAATGGTTCATCGCCATGGACGAGAACGGCCTGCGCGCCCAGGCGCTGGAAGAGATCGCCCGGGTGCAGTGGCTGCCGGACTGGGGCCAGGCCCGCATCGAAGGCATGGTGGGCAACCGGCCGGACTGGTGCGTCTCGCGCCAGCGCAATTGGGGCGTGCCCATCGCCTTGTTCGTGCACAAGCAGACCGGCGAGCTGCATCCCGACACGCTGGCCTTGATCGAGCAGGTCGCGCAGCGCGTGGAACAGAGCGGCATCGAAGCCTGGTTCCAGCTCGATCCCGCCGAGTTGCTGGGCGCGGACGCGGAAAACTACAGCAAGGCGAGCGATACGCTGGACGTCTGGTTCGATTCCGGCGTCACGCACCATGCGGTGCTGGCGCGCCGGCCCGAACTGCAATTCCCGGCCGATCTCTACCTGGAAGGCTCCGACCAGCACCGCGGCTGGTTCCAGTCCTCGCTGCTGGCTTCCGTGGCGATCAGCGGCCAGGCGCCTTACAAGCAGGTATTGACCCACGGTTTCACGGTCGACGCCCAGGGCAAGAAGATGTCCAAGTCCAAAGGCAACGTGGTCGCACCGCAGAAAGTGGTCAAAACCCTGGGCGCGGACGTGCTGCGCCTGTGGGTGGCGGCCACCGACTACCGCGCCGAGATGAGCGTCTCGGACGAGATCCTCAAGCGCACTTCCGACGTCTATCGCCGTTTGCGCAATACCGCGCGCTATCTGCTTTCCAATCTGAACGGCTTCGATCCCGCTACGGATCTCGTTTCCGCCGAGAGGCTGCTGCCGTTGGACCGCTGGGCGGTCGACCGCGCCTGGCAGTTGCAGCAGGACGTGATTGCCGCCTACGAAACCTACCAGTTCCATCTGGTTTATCAGAAGGTCCACCACTTCTGTTCGGTGGATCTCGGCAGCTTCTATCTCGACGTCACCAAGGACCGGCAATACACCGCCAAGGGCGACAGCCTGGCGCGGCGTTCCACCCAGACCGCCATGTACCATCTGGCGGAAGCCCTGACCCGCTGGCTGGCACCCATCACGCCGTTCACCGCGGACGAAATCTGGCGCTTTCTGCCGGGCGCGCGCGCCGAATCCGTGTTCCTGAGCGGCTGGTACGAAGGACTCTATGCCCTGGATGACGCCGCGGCATTGAACCGGGCCTATTGGGACGTCGTGCTGGCGGTGCGCGAAGCGGTGAGCAAGGAACTGGAAGTCTTGCGCGTGCGTGGCGAAATCGGCTCCTCCCTGGATGCCGAGGTCGAGCTCTTTGCAGCCCCGGCGCTCCACGAGCAACTGGCCAAGTTGGAAGACGAGCTCCGCTTCGTGTTCATCACCTCATATGCCAAGGTCTCGCCGGCCGCCGAAGCGCCGGCCGACGCCTTGCCGACCGAGGTCGAGGGGCTGCAATTGAAGCTCAAGGCGAGCGCACACACCAAGTGCGTGCGTTGCTGGCACCATAGGCACGACGTGGGCGCGAACGCCGAGCATCCGGAACTGTGCGGCCGCTGCGTGGAAAACGTCGCCGGTGCGGGCGAAAGCCGCCGCTACGCCTGAGGCCCGCCCATGCTCAAATGGCTATGGCTGTCGGTGCTGGTGATCGCGCTCGATCAGGCGACCAAGTTGCTGGTCGATCACTCGCTGGCACTTTACGACAGCATCCCGCTGGTTCCGTCCTTCCAACTCACCTATTTGCGCAACACGGGGGCGGCATTCAGCTTTCTGAGGGATGCCGGGGGCTGGCAGCGTTGGTTCTTCATCACGCTGGCCGGTGTCGCCAGCGTGGGCATCTCCGTCTGGCTCAAGCGTCTGCCTAGCGATCGTCGTTGGGAAGCCGGCGCCTGGGCCTTGGTGCTGGGCGGCGCCTTGGGCAATCTGATCGACCGCGTGGCCTACGGCTACGTCATCGATTTCCTGGACGTCTATTACGGCGAGTGGCACTTCCCGGCATTCAACGTCGCCGACTCGGCCATCACCGTGGGCGTCGGTATGTTGCTGATCGATGCCTATCTGACGGCCCGGAAAGATCAGGTCGGCTAAGGTAATAGAAGTGTGGAACGGAGGGGGGGTGAGGATATGTCCGCTACGGCCGTAATTTCCCCGCTTCCCGCTTCGCAGATGAATTCAGCGAACATCTTTGCGCTGGCGGGAAGTCTGAACAGCTGGGCCGCTTCCGCAAGCATGGAAGATTCGGCGGTCAACCGCCAGCCCTATGGCTTGGTGCGTGCCTTAGGGCGGCTCGCCACGACTTCGGCCCAAGGCGTCAGCACGCACGCCGGGCCATCGAGACGGCCGGTATGGCGATTGGCTACCCTGGCTTCGAGCCAGTCGATGCCGAGCAGGTGGCTTGAATGAAAGTCGGGTTACGGCTGTGATCGATCTACTGGGCTAGTCCTGACCGAAGTGGGGATTAGAGAATAGGAGAATTAGCCATTCGCCTGCTATTGATCGAAGATGACCCCGTGTTGAGCGCTTCGCTGCAGACCGACCTCGAGCGCTCCGGTTTCGTCGTGGATATGGCCGCCGACGGTGAAACGGGCGAATTCCTCGGCGCGACCGAAAGCTACGATGCCGCCATACTGGACTTGGGCCTGCCCAAACTGCCGGGGCTGGAAGTCTTGCGCCGCTGGCGCGCGGCCGACAATGCCCTGCCGGTTATTATTCTGACCGCCCGGGATGCTTGGTATGAAAAAGTGGACGGGCTTAAGGCCGGTGCCGACGATTATCTCGGCAAGCCTTTCCACATCGAGGAACTGATCGCGCGTCTGCAGGCCATGCTGAAACGTCGGGCCGGCCTGGTTCATCCCCAACTCGAAATGTACGGGATCAAGCTGGATGAGGAGCGGCAGACCGTCACCATCGACGGCACGAAGATCATGCAGCTAACCGCCCTCGAATTCCGTTTGCTGCGTTATTTCATGCTGCATCCGCGCAAGGTGCTGTCAAAGGCGCATCTGGTGGAGCACGTCTACGGGCGCGAAATCGATCCCGACAGCAACGTCCTGGAGGTCTACATCAACCGGCTCCGGCGCATGCTCGACAAGGATCTCATCACCACCCGCCGAGGCCAGGGCTACGTGTTCGGACACGAACCATGAGGTCGTTGCGAGGCCGGCTTAACCGCGGACTCGTTGCCATCCTCGTGATCGTGTTCGCTTCGCAATGGCTATTAGGAAGCTATGCCACGCGCCTCGTGGTCGAGCATGAAATGCTCACCCGCCTCGAACACGACGGCGACTCCCTGCTGTCATCCTTCGAAGTGGGACAAGACGGAGCGATCCGATTCGACACCCACCGGCTGGGACTGATCTACGAACAAACCTATTCCGGCCATTACTTGGACATCCATGCCGATGGCCAGGTGTTCCATTCGAGGTCATTGGCGGATGAACACATGGCGGTCGAGCCTTTGGCGCCGGGGCAGCGGCGCCAATACCATTGCGTAGGCCCAGAAGGCCAGCCCCTGCTGGTACTTGCCCGTGGGCTCGCCCTGCAGGGCCAAAACATCACCCTCACGGTGGCGGAGGAACTGACGGCCATCGACCACGAGATCGCCAGCCTGAGTCTCGGATACCTGGTGCTCAGCACAAGCCTGCTTCTCGTCGCCATCATCTGGCAGCGCCTGGATGTGCGGCGTGCCCTGCGACCGTTGTCCGAGCTACGGCGAGACCTCTTGGCCATCGCCCGCGGCGAGAGTTCGCGTATCGCTTCCGACGCTCCGGCGGAAATCCGGCCGCTGGTGGATGAAATCAACCGCTTGCTGGTTCTGACGGCACGCCGCCTCCAGCAATCGCGCACCGCAGTTGGCAACCTGGCCCACGCCCTCAAAACCCCCCTCGCCATCCTGTTCCGGATTGCTGCCGATTCGAGGTTAGAAGCAACGCCTGATCTTGCCCGACATTTACTGGAGCAATCCACCACCATACACCGGCGGATCGAACGGGAACTGAAACGGGCTCGCTTGGCAGGCGCCGGTAGTTCCGGTGCCCTGTTCAATCCGGGGGAGGAACTCCCCGTCCTGGTCCAAGTTCTGGAAAATGTCTACCTGGAAAAAAATCTGGCCGTCGAAGTGGTCGCGCCGTGCCAATTGTTTCCCTATGATCGCGAAGACCTGCTTGAACTGATCGGCAATCTGGCCGACAACGCCTGCAAATGGGCGGAGGGGAAAGTTCACATCCATGTTGCCTGCCAAGACGGCTTCACGGTCAACGTGGAGGACGACGGGCCCGGCTGTACGCCCGACAAGATCGCACAGCTGAGTCAACGGGGTCTCCGCCTGGATGAATCGAAACCCGGCCACGGGCTCGGCCTGGCCATTGCTCGCGACATCGCCGAATTCTACGGTGGTGATCTCGAATTCGGCCGGTCGGAGTCCTTGGGTGGTCTTTCAGTTCGGGTTTTCTTGCCGATGCCACCCGCGATCGCCTAGAAACCGTCACTCTTGAAACAGACGGCCGGTCAAACAAGCCGATAAAAGCGCTTCGGGAAGCCTTGGGATACAAGCGGCAGGTCGAAACGGAGGCCAACAGTCGCGGGCGCGACTTCAGCGATCTCGCAGCCGAACCCGGTCTCAGGTTCTTAAGGCGTGTGCAATTTACACGGGTGCACGGTAACGCCGTTTGGAGCCGGACGGGCCGAAGGCCTACCTATCTTCTTCCCTCATCGTTCATCATCTTCGGTTGCGCAGAACAGCCCGCTACTCCCCGTTTTTAAGCTTGAATTTAACTTCATGTGGTAAATCGTACGTCCCATAGGGAGTAACTAGGATCTGTTCCGCCACGGTTTCATGGCATCCCGCTCTACATAGAAAGTTAAGACGCCATGAACATGTTCTTCGCTACGTTTGCACAAATCGCCGCTTCTTCTGCCGCGTCCGCGGTACACGCATTGACCCTGCAGTTCGCTCCGCCCCTCCTGTCCGCCCTTACAGCCTCATGGTTCTGGCCGTATCGGTCCGGAGATGACCCGCTCTAATTTCCGTAAGGGCAAAACCTCATCGGAGCCACCCCGATCGAGATCGGGGACACGTCCGATCCAGTGGCACAGCCTCAGCCAAGGAACCGCCTGCATCACGGGTTGCAGCGGATGTGTCGTTCCGAATGGAGACAAGGTAAGCATCGTCCCGCATAGCCGCCAACATGGTGAATAAAGAAATTATGCAAAGCTCAGTTCCCGTTTTAGTACTAGCTCGGTTGCGCGCGACCTCAATGGCTTGCTTATGCGTCGCAGCACTGACAATCGGTATCGACATCCAGGCTGCGCCGGCAGCCGGTTGGTCGGGCACCTCGACGATCTCCCCGGCCCTACAGCCGGACCCGACGCGCGGTTCCCAGTTGAACGATGTTGCGGTCAACGCCAGCGGCCTCACGGTGGCGGCATGGGATCAGAACAACTTTTACGCCCCTGTTTCCGCCAGTATCGGCGTTGCCATCCAATCCGGGGGACGATGGGGCGCTCCCTGCACATTCTCCGGCACTTCGATCCCCGATCGAAATCCCGATGGAAGCAGTCCGGGAAGAGCCGACAACCTGACATGCGCGCCTAGCATGTCAGGCGTCACGAACTTTTCCATGACTCCGAAAGTCGCCGTAGGCGCCGACGGCACCCTGGCGGTCTCCTGGACCTACCAAAACGCCAACTTGACAGGCCAGAAGGTCCAGGTTGCGGTACGACCGGCGGGTTCAACGAGCTGGACAGGCTACACGCTTGCGACGTTTACGCCCGGCGGTGTCGCGATCACGCGCTCGGTTCCGGTCGCTGTCGATGACAACGGCAACGTGACCGCGGTATGGAACGTGTGGAACGGGACCGGCAACGAGGTGCAAACCGCCACATTGCCGGCCGGCAGTAACACCTGGTCGAGACCGACCACGATCTCTGCTTCGGGCCACGACGGGCTTTATTTCAGCCTGGCGGTAAACGCGCGGGGCGACGCGGGAGTTGTATATACGCTTTCACCTTACACCACCTATTCGACGGGAACCGCGGCGTACTATGTGTCCCGCACGGGCCCGTATGGGCTCTGGAGCAATAGTCCGGTACAGGTCTCTGAGACCATCATGTCCTGGGTGGGCTACGTGACGAACCCGCAGGTGGCGGTTGATGCCTACGGCTTGGCTACCGTGATCTATATGGGCAACGGTCTGGAGGCAACGCGCGAAGTCTCGGCAAATTCTTGGACTGCCCATCGCCCCATCATCCAGACCAACATCAGCGGGGCGAGCTACATGAGCCCTGATCTGGCCGTGGACAACAACGGTAATGCCGTCGTCGCTCTCTCGATTTTCGATCCGACCGTCGGCGTGGATCGGGCCTCCGTCTGGGTTAGCCAAGGCGATGCCGGCGGCAACTGGACGCAGGCGCAACGCATCACCGACCCGACGGTGCCGGTGGACGCCTACGCCACGCGTGTCGCGGTGTCGCCGAACGGCGCACAGCAGTTAGTGGGCTGGATAGACCACTACCACGGCAGCGCCCAAGTCGCTCAATGGACCGCCAACGGCTGGAACACGACCACGCTGGGTCGCGGGACGGCGTTTGCTTCCTTCCAGGAGGTGTTAGGCCTGGATGCCGGTTCCGGAGCCGTGGCGCGTGCCATCTGGAAGAGTTCGAGTTCGAAGGGCGGTACCAGGATCGTGGCTACCAACTATCGCTGAGTAATCGCGAACGCCGCTCGGCACGCCTTTAATGATCGCTGAACCGGGCTCCCGGCTTGGGCCTGGGCCAGCACTCCATGAGACAAGAAAGATGGTTATGACCGCTAATTCGATCGAAACGATTCATTCCGCCAAGTTCGCCCTGCTGTCAGGTGCGCTGTGCGCCCTCGCTGCGCCCGCCGCTTCGGCCGTCGGGGTCAGCGTCCAGGAGATCGGTTCTCCGGGGCCGGCGATGCGCATGAGCAGCAACGGCAGAGTGGCCGGTTTTTATGTTGCCAAATGCACGACACTCAGCTCGCAGCCCAAGCGAACCATTTGTTACAACGCGCCTTGGTTGTTCGACGGTCAACGCGTGAGCAAGCTCAGCGGTCTATGGCCTAGTAATGCAAACGCCATGGCGGTTGCGGTCAATGACGCGGGTGAGCTGGTTGGCGCAGATCTCACGGGCGCTTGGTTCTATTCAAACGGTAACGTCGACTATGCCGACAGCTCGACCAGCGGTACGAGTAGCACCCGATTGGCCGCGCTTAACAATAACGGCGTCGCGGTCGGGATGTCTTACGTTTCCGGCGTCTACCGGCCCGTCACCTATCAGTTTAACGGGGTCGCTTCGCCTGTCCTAGCCTCCGGATACGCCACCGTCGACATCAACGACGTGGGCATGATCACCGGTTGGTTCAAGAACGGCAATGTCGAGCAAAGCTTCGTGGCCGATGCCTTAGGCAACATCACCCCGATTCCCAATCTGGACCCCCTCATCAACTGCCGTCCTGCGCGCATCAGTCAGGCCAATAACGGCAATGTCTGGGTGGTGGGCAACTGCGCGGGCAATCGGCCTTTCCGCTACGAGCTAACCAGCGGCACCTTGACCGAGTTGAGCTTCGCAGGCAGCAGCAACCTGAGCGCAGCATCCATCAATAGCCGGGGCGAGGCGGTCGGCAGCGCGGTCAAGCCCGGCGCCTTCGCGCCAGACGGCTACACCGCTCTGGTCTGGTTGAGCGATCCGGCCAGTCCAACCGATCTGAACGCAAACCAGGCTTTCGCCCCCGCATCGGCAAAGGGAGTCGCCTGGAACGTTCACGCCACCGACATCAATGAAGCCGGTACCGTGCTGACCGGCTACAACGATATGAGCGGAAATTTCTACACGTTCCTGTTAACGCTTATTCCTTGATTAGACAGAGGAAATCAGTGCCATGACTAACGTCCGCGTCCGTTCCTTTATCCGCGCAGCCGGTGCCGCAATGCTGGTGGTGGCCGCAGCCTCGCCCGGCGCGTCTTACGCCGACGGCTTCCACTTCTATAGCATTTGTCGCGCCGATCCAACGGCAAACAAGAACACCGTCACCGTGACCTTGCGTGGCCCGGATGTCCTCAACCCCGACGGCACGACGGTCTCTCAGACCTTCGCGGACTTGGCAGGCGTAACGGTCAATGCACTGTGGACCTATGTCGACTACCGACAAAACCACGCCGTTTTCAAGTACCGGCAAGACTCCTGCGTCACTCAAAGTGACGGTTCTTGTACTTTCAACGGCGGAAGTGGACGTGCCCGCTGGCAGCTATCCGAAGTCGTCGGTTACAACCTGAGTTCGCCGGCGTTCGAAACGGATCCGGCTCAAGCCCCCAACTGCCCGAATACCCTCATGATCGATTTCTGGTGAGCATTCTTGCATCCCGTCGGCGGCGAGACGCGTCAAACGGTCCCTATCCTGTCAAGGCATCTATTCCGTCCGCAGCCAGTATGCGCAGGTATTTCTTTTTCTCCAGATCAGGAGCCGGAACCAAAGCCGCGGATTTCCCCGTTTAGCAAAGAATAGGGGTTTCGTCTTTTAAGCTTGAATTTAACTTCAGGTTTTATATTACGGACCAGGGAAACAGATCTTCAACCAAGGCTTATAGGTTCCAGTAACATTTTTCCATAAAGCGAGTTAACAAATATGAAAAGCACCAACCTTTTATCCGTAGGCGTTGCTGGATTTTTGGCTGTGGCAGTGCAAGGTGCGCCGGTTTGGGCGGCTACTGGCGTGCAAGTCGGAGCCAGCGGAAAAACCTACGCATCGAGCGGAGTGCAATGTGCCCTCCATCCGACTATAGGCATGGCGCCCTTGGCAAAGGCTGGGCTATATAACCCGAAACAAAGTTCGACTGCCCTCGTGTCGCTCAATGGCAGCGGTGTAGCCAACGTTACATTCTTTGCTCCGGACGCCGATGTTTGGCTCGCGAATGGTGCCAACACGGTAGTCGTGGCACTCAATAGGCGCACGGCGGATACTTATGCATTCGACGCTTCATTATCGTATCCCGGCCAACCGAATATGTGCATCCCGGATACCTCTGGCAATACCGTGAGTGCTGACCTGGAAACCGCCTTCAGCGGTCGTTCATCCGCCACCGTGACACCGGGTTGCGCATGGAATCCACTCACCGGTGGGCCGCAGCCCTATATAAACCTTTTTGACAACGGTGCTTACCTACTGAATGTTTCCGTCAATAACGTGCCGCTGACGCAGCTTAACGGCACAACCCGCCGGCATACCCCCGTTTTTCTTAGCGCTGGTCTGAACGTCATCTCAGCCGCCTATGGCGCCCTATCTACCGACTATTACGTACGCGACGGTGGCGATGGCACCTGTGTATTACCGTAGGCAGCGGGTAGCGTAACCTGTAAGAGCAAGGCATCCCCCCTGTAATGATTTGGATGCGGGTGCCTTGCTGCCCTGATTTCCTGGGTTTGTGCAAGGTCGCTTCGGGGCGGTTTGGCTCAACTGCGCATCCTGTGCCATCGCCATGTCCGGTTTCTTTCTCGCCGCTATGTCGCACGATGACCTTGCCTTCGGCATAGCGGCCTTGCGGCGTTAGTACCTCTCCACCCAGGCTTTGAACCCGGGTTTGATTTCCGTTTGCTTTCCTCCCTGGGCATCTCGTTGCCCAGGGCCTAATCCCCCGGCCGAATTTGGGCGCCGATTCAGCTTATCTACGAAACCACGAAATCAGGACTTCTTCTGACCTATGCGGCTTTCCTCGCCCTTGAGGATGCGGCGGATGTTGTCCTGGTGGCGCCAGATCAGCAGCACGCTCATGACTACCGTCACGCCGACCAGCGCGGGTGAACCCACCAGCGCCCATACATAGGCCGGCGCCAGGGCCGCGGCGACCAGGGCCGCGAGCGAAGATATGCGGCTGAGCCAGGCTACCACCAGCCAGGTCCCCAGGACGGCCAAGCCTATGGTCCAGGAAAAGCCGCCCAGCACGCCCAGCGCGGTCGCCACGCCCTTGCCGCCCTTGAAGCCGAAAAAGACCGGATAGAGATGGCCGAGGAAGGCCGCCAGCCCCACCGCCGCCAGGATTTCTGCGGAAACACCCAAACTCACCGCGATCAATACCGGGATCAGGCCTTTCAGCGCGTCGCCCAGCAGGGTGATGATGGCCGCCTTCTTGCCGCCCAGACGCAGGACATTGGTCGCCCCCGGATTCTTCGAGCCCTGCTCTCGCGGGTCGGGCAGGCCCATCAGCCGGCTGACGATGACCGCGCTGGAGACGGAACCCAACAGATAGGCGGCAGGAACGAGCAGCCATAGCGACATGAATTTCTCCGGATGGTTTAAGAGTGGGCGCGCGGCTTGTCCCGCCGCGGGGGTTTGTGATAACTATGCCGCCCACTTTGACTCTGTGAACGAACGATGGACATTATATTTCTGCGCGGCCTGCATATCGATACGATCATAGGCATCTATGACTGGGAGCGGGTGACCCGCCAGACCGTGGTGCTCGACCTGGAAATGGGTACGGACATCCGCAAGGCCGCGGCCAGCGATGCCATCGAAGACACCCTGGATTACAAGGCGGTGTCCAAGCGCGTCATTTCCTTCGTCGAGGAGTCCGGTTTCTTCCTGGTTGAAACCCTGGCCGAGCGCATCACCGATATCATCCGCCAGGAGTTTGGCGTACCCTGGGTCAGGCTGACCCTGAACAAGAAAGGCGCGATCAGCGGCGCCAGCGACGTGGGCATCATCATCGAACGCGGAGATAAATCCGGCCATGCCTGAAGTCTTTGTGAGTCTGGGCAGCAACGTGGAACGCGACCGGCACGTCCCGGCCGTCCTGCGCGAGTTGGGCAGCCTGTTCGGCCCCCTGACCCTGTCGAGCGTATATGAAAGCGAGGCCGTGGGTTTCCAGGGCGATCCTTTCTACAACCTGGTGCTGGCGTTTCATACCGAACGGCCGCCGCAGGATGTCGCTCGCGCGCTTTCCGAACTGGAAACGCTGCACGGCCGCACCCGCGACAGCCAGAAGTTCGCCCCGCGTCCCCTGGATCTGGATTTGATCCTCTACGGCGACGAAATCATCAGCGAAGGGAAGCTGCGCGTTCCGCGCGCGGATCTGACCGAATACGCCTTCATGCTGGAGCCCATGGCCGAGATCGCGCCGGACCGCGTGCATCCGGTGCTAGGCAAGACCTATCGTGATCTCTGGGCCGCCTATGACAAGGGCAAGGCCAAACAACAGCGCATCGTTCCACCCTGGCAGACCGAGCCGCAGGAGGCCCCGTGAGCAAACCGATATACGCGTTCAAGATTCCCGGCCTAACCGGCGGAGAGCTGAATTTCGCCGATTTCCGGGGCAAGGTGCTGCTGCTGGTCAACACCGCCAGCCAGTGCGGATTCACGCCGCAATACGCGGGACTGGAAGCGCTGCACAAGAAATACCGGGACCGAGGCCTGGTCGTCATCGGCTTTCCCTGCAACCAGTTCGGCGCCCAGGAGCCGGGCGATGCGCAAGCCATCGCCGCATTCTGCGAGAGCCACTATGGCGTGACTTTTCCCTTGACCGAAAAGATCGACGTCAACGGACCCAACGCCCACCCGATCTATCAATACCTCACCGGCGCGAAACCCGGCGTGCTGGGCACCGAGGCGATCAAATGGAACTTCACCAAGTTCCTCGTCGACCGCGAAGGTGAAGTGGTCGAACGCTACGCCTCCACCACCTCGCCGGAATCCATCGAAGCCGACATCGAGCGCAGTCTCGGCTGACTATGGGGCAAAACCGCCGAGGGTAGGGGCGGATGCCCGCCAGGGCGATCCGCCAATCAGGCAGCGAATAATAACCGTCTGAATGGCTTTCGCACCGGTCCTAGTCAAGCCATGGATGGGGTATCTTGTCCCGCTCCCATACGGCGGAATCTGATAGAGCCGGTTCCGTGTTACGGCCTTGCAAAATTGGAGGAGTCCGTATACGCCTTACGGCATTAGCAAGCGCGAATTTTTGCCGACCGACAATGTTGCTGATTTCCCCGGGTCTATCGTGGCCTACCTATGGATTCAGTGTGGGCATGATCCGCTTCATAAAGCCATCAAAAAGGGGAACCGTGAATGCCGTATCGCCATGGGACGGGCTATAGACCATGCCTTTTTCGATCAGCCGGCTACGGACGGGCGCGACGGCAGTGATCTTCTTGCCGAGAATTTCAGCAATATCGCCAGACCGATGCGGACCGGGGCCGAGTTCCGCCATGGCGCGCATATAGCGCTTCTCGGCGGGCGTTAGTCGATCGAAGCGGACACGAAAAAAGCTCGCGTCTAACTCGGCCAGTGCCACTTCAGTCGCTCGAACGGCGTCCCTCTGAGTGATGGGTGAAGTGTCGGCCTCTTCCCAGGCATGCTTACCCCACTCCTGCAGGAAGTAAGGGTAGCCTTCTGTGCGGAAAAGAATTTCCTCAATGGCATCGTCAGCGAACTCGACCTCTTCACTTTCGGCCGGCACACAGAGGGCGCGCCTCGCCGCGTCGCGTTCGAGGGGGCCAATCGGTACGAATTCAAAAAGGCGTTCCGCGTAGGATTTCGCCCGCCCCATTTGTGCCAGGAGCTGAGGCAAACCGGCTGCTACCATGGTGATAGGTAGCTGATTTTGATTGGCTCGGTGTAAAGCGCTGATGAGTGCGGCCAGTTGTTCTTCGGGGATATATTGCAGCTCGTCAATGAACATGACGACGGCCGTTTTGTCCTCTGCAGCGGCTTCGCCGACTGTAAGTAGAAGATCGGTTAGATCAGTTTCCAGATCACCGCTGTCGGCAAGCCCTGGCAGGGATTCGAAGTCGACGCTGAATTCGACATCCTCGTATTTCAGTTTCGCCGCCTTGGTAAACCCAGCCAGGGCTCGGAGTGCTTTCTGTAACGCGGTCTTGGCGGCGGCGCCGCGGCTCAGGCGGATGAGCGTCGTGCGCAACGCCGGCCCGAGTACGGAGGGTAATGAGCGGTCTTCAGGTGCCTCGAAACCCACGGGCACAAAGCCCTCCCGTTCCGAGGCTTGACGAATACGTTGCAGAAGGACAGTTTTACCGACCCCGCGTAGCCCGTATAAGACGACACTGCGTGCAGCACGACCCGCTCGTATTCGGTCGAGTGCGATCGACGCACGTTCGATGATCTCGTCTCGACCGGCCAGTTCGGGCGGTGGCGTGCCGGCGCCCGGTGCGTATGGGTTGCGTCTTGGGTCCATGTTTATATGGAAGTAAACAGATTTTAGCGTTTATTGATAATACTAGATAACTTCATTATAAACTGCTGTCAAGCCTGTCCGATGCGACCTGCCTGTAAAGGGCGGACTGTGTTTCCATCGAGAGGCGAGCCCGGATGCTGTATTGATGGGACAGATCGCTGGGCCTCAAGCCGCAATGCCGATATCTGAACGTGTGGGCGGAATGGCGCTCACTCAATGCTTGATGAGCCCTATCTGATAAGCCAGCCTGACCATCTCGGCGCTGGTGTTCACGGCGAGTTTGCCCTTGATCAGAGTCGCGTAGGTGGACACGGTCTTGAGCCCCAGGCGCAGTTCTTCGGCGACTTCGCGGGTGGTGTAGCCGCGCGCCAGCAGGCAGAAGATGTCGAATTCGCGCGCCGACAGGCTGTTGAGCACGCTCATGGCGTCGTTGCCGGTGGCCTTGGACAGCGCCCGGCGCTGGGCGATCTCCGGCTCTATGTAGCGCTGGCCGACCGGCTTCCACCAGGATGTTTGGCACGCACCACGGCATGGTCATAGACCAGCAATATCCGGGTGGTCTTCATTGCAATTTTCCTCTCGGGGAATATTTCAGGGCATCCCTAAGGAATCCTGCCCGTCTCGTCGTCTTGTTCGGGGCGTTGCATCGGCTTACGTTGATGATGCCGCCGCTGGGGCGGTTTAGTCGTCTACCGAGGTAAGCCATGAAATGGGAAACCCCCGCCTACATCGATCTGCGCTTCGGCTTCGAAGTCACGATGTATATCCATAACCGCTGAGCGATCGGCGTTTCCGGAACCGCTGCCACAGCGGTTTCTCTGCGTGTTCGCGGAGCGGCGGGCGTTCCCGCCGCCGCGATTTCCCTGTCCTTCGGTCCAATGCCGCCACTTCCGCGCCGCCCTTTCAGGCGGACGGCGGTAGCGCCTGCCTGTCAATACGCCTTATGAAAAGAAACCTGTTGTTCCTAAGCCTGATTTCCTTGATCGGCGCGGCCCGTGCCGATGTCGTTTATGTCAGCCTCGAGAAAGACGACGCGATCGCCGTTCTCGATGGTCTCAGCGGCGAACTCAAACGCACCGTCAAGCTCGGCAAGCGCCCGCATGGCCTCGCGCTGAGTCCCGACTATTCCCGTCTGTATGTGGCCAATGCGGGAGAAAATGCCATCGGCGTCCTGGACGCCGCGAGTCTGAAGCCCATAGGCGCTTTACCCGCGCTCAAAGACCCCAAGGTCTTCGCTCTAACGCCCGACGGCAAACGGCTGTTCGTCAGCAACGACGACGAGCAAAAGCTCGCGGTCATAGATATCGCGCAAAACAGCATCGTCAAGCAGATACCCGTCGCCATCGAGCCCGAAGGCGTTACCGCCAGCCCCGACGGCCGCTGGATCATCAATACCAGCGAGAGCGGCAACGTGGCGCAGTGGATCGATACGCAAAGCCTGGAGATCGTCGACCGCACGCCGGCAGACGGCCGTCCCCGTTCGTCCAGGTTTACCGATGACGGCCTGCAGCTTTGGGTCAGCTCGGAGACCGGCGGCACCGTGAGCGTCATCGACACGGCCAGCCGCAGTCTGGTGAAGAAACTGGAGTTCAAGTTGCCTGGCGTCGCTCCCGGCCTGGTCAAGCCGGTGGGCATACGCATTGACAAACAGCGGCGCTACGCCTACGTGGCCTTGGGCCGGGCCGATAGGGTGGCGGTGGTGGACGCGCAGAAGCTGGAGGTGCTGAGCTACATCGAGGTAGGCAAGCGGGTCTGGTTCCTGGAGTTTTCCCCGGACCAGAAGCGCCTTTACGCCGTCAACGGCCTGAGCGACGACCTGTCCATCATCGACCTTGATCAGCGCAGGACGGTCAAGACCGTCGCCGTCGGCCACGCTCCCTGGGGTATCGCCGTCAGGCCGGAAAGTATGGGACAGGCTAAGGCCGAATAGCGTACGGCCAACCTTCAAAGCCGACACGAACGCCGGGCGTATCAGTCCGGCGTTTTTTTTTGGGGGGGGCGGACGGGGAGCCTGACTCAGTTTCCACCGCACTCCCATGGGGGCGTGGGTAGTTTTCCCAATAGCATGATGCCCGTTTTCCCGACTCATGATGGAAGCTTTCCAGGACGCTGGGGGGTGTAATTCCGTATCCCGTCGGGAGGGCTACTGCCGAAAATGCCGGCCTCGTGATCGACACGATCCCAGGCGCTCCCGAAAGGGGCCGGTATAACCAAGACAGGAGGAAACTATGCACATTGCAAGACGGGCGCCCGCGTCTCTGACCGCCATTGCTACCGCTCTACTGGCCTTGATGGGCCAGGCACAGGCCAATCAAGACCTCGACAAATTGTCCCACGAAGACAAGAACTGGGTCATGCAGACCAAGGATTACGGTGCCACCCATTTTTCCCGGCTGAAGGAAATCAACGCCGACACCGTGAAGGATTTGAAGGTCGCCTGGACTTTCTCGACCGGCGTGCTGAACGGTCATGAAGGTGCGCCGCTGGTGGTCGACGGCATCATGTACATCCACACGCCGTTCCCCAACAACGTTTACGCCGTCGATCTCAACGACACCCGCAAGATACTCTGGCAATACAAGCCCAAGCAGAATCCGGCCGCTCGCGCCGTGGCCTGCTGCGACGTGGTGAACCGCGGTCTGGCCTATGCACCGGCTGGCGATCATGGCCCGGCCAAGATATTCCTGAATCAGCTCGATGGCCACGTGGTGGCGCTGAATGCCAAAACCGGCGAGGAGATCTGGAAGCTGGAGAACTCCGACATCACCGTGGGTTCCACCCTGACCGGTGCGCCCTTCGTGGTGAAGGACAAGGTGCTGGTCGGTTCCGCCGGCGCCGAGCTGGGCGTGCGCGGCTACGTCACCGCCTACAACATCAAGGACGGCAAGCAGGAATGGCGTGCTTACGCGACCGGCCCGGACGAGGATTTGCTGCTCGACCCCAAATTCAACGAACACAACCCGCACTATGGGCAGTTCGGCCTCGGCACCCAAACCTGGGAAGGCGACGCCTGGAAGATAGGCGGCGGCACCAACTGGGGCTGGTATGCCTACGATCCCAAGCTAGACATGATTTATTACGGTTCCGGCAACCCGGCGCCGTGGAACGAAACCATGCGTCCCGGCGACAACAAATGGACCATGACCATTTGGGGCCGCGACGCCGATACCGGCCGGGCCAAGTTCGGTTACCAGAAGACGCCGCACGACGAATGGGATTACGCCGGCGTCAACTACATGGGCCTGTCCGAGCAGGAAGTCAACGGCAAGCTGACTCCGCTGCTCACCCATCCGGACCGCAACGGCATCGTGTATACGCTCAACCGCGAAAACGGCGATCTGGTCAACGCGTTCAAGATCGACGATACCGTCAACTGGGTCAAGAAAGTGGATCTGAAGACCGGCCTTCCCATCCGCGATCCGGAATACAGCACTCGCATGGATCACGAAGCCAAGGGCATCTGCCCCTCGGCCATGGGTTATCACAACCAGGGACTCGAATCCTACGACCCGGACAAGAAGCTGTTCTTCATGGGCACCAACCATATCTGCATGGACTGGGAGCCCTTCATGCTGCCCTACCGCGCCGGTCAATTTTTCGTAGGCGCGACCTTGAACATGTATCCGGGACCCAAGGGCACCCTGGGCCAGGTCAAGGCACTTAACTCCGTCAGCGGCAAGATCGAATGGGAGATACCGGAGAAGTTCGCGGTCTGGGGCGGCACGCTGGCGACTGCGGGCAACCTGGTCTTCTACGGCACGCTGGACGGCTACATCAAGGCGCGCGACACCCGTACCGGCGAACTCAAGTGGCAGTTCCAGCTTCCGTCGGGCTCCATCGGCCATCCCATCACCTATGCGCATAACGGCAAGCAGTACGTCGCCATCTACAGCGGCGTGGGCGGTTGGCCGGGCGTCGGCCTGGTGTTCGACCTGAAGGACCCGACCGCGGGTCTGGGCGCGGTGGGCGCGTTCAAGGAGCTCGCCCACTTCACCCAGCAGGGCGGTTCGGTCTTCGTGTTCTCGCTGTAAGGCGTATTAACGGTAGGTCGGGTTAGGCATTAGCCGTAACCCGACATCGCCGATACGTCGGGTTACGCTGGCGCTAACCCGATCTACCCCTTCCGCATCGATTTACGAGGATAAGAACCCATGCGTCTGAAACGCATCGCTATTTTGGCCTTGGCGCTGCCCGTTATCGCGGGCGGTGCGCAGGCCGCCGCGCCGCTCAAGGTGTGCGCAGGGGAAAACGACCTGCCTTATTCGGACAAGAACAAGGCGGGCTTCGAAAACAAGCTGGCCGAGCTGATCGGCCAGGATTTGGGGCGGACGGTGGAATACGTTTGGTGGAGCGATCCGCGGCTTTTCATCCGCGATCAACTCGATCGGGGGCTCTGCGACGTAGTCATCGGCGTCGACGCGGGCGATCCCCGTTTGCTCACCACGTCGCCCTACTATCGGTCCGGCTACGTCTTCGTCGTCCGCAAGGACAAGGGGCTGAAGCTGGCAGATTGGGACGACGCCTACCTGAAAAAGGCAAACCGTATCGCCTTCGTGCCGGACACCCCGGCGGAAGCGATGATCCGCAAGATCGGACGTTACAACGATTTGTTCAATTACCAGCAGTCGCTGGTCGGCTTCAAGTCCAAACGCAACCAGTACATCCGCTTCGATCCGGAAAAGCTGGTGCAGGAAGTCGCCGGCGGAAATGCCGACCTGGCGGTGATCTGGGGCCCCCAGGCCGGCCGCTACGTCAAGCAGGCGGACAAGACCCTGGAATTGCGCGTGATACCGGATCATCAGGTACGCGCCGACGGCCAGAAGGTACCGCATCACTATTCCTCCGCCATCGGAGTGAGGAAGGGTGAAAAAGCCCTGGCGGCCGATATCGACCGCGTGTTGAAGAAGCGCAACGAGGAGATTCAAACCCTGCTCAAGGAAGAAGGCATCCCGTTGCTGCCGCTGGACGAGCCCGGCGCCAGAGCGGAAGGCAGCGGCGTCGACAAACAGAAAGCGGGCTAGGCGCCCCAAGCAGACATCGAGGAAAAATCATTCATGAAACGCAGAACGCTGACCGCACTCGCCTTGGGTGCGGCGCTGGCCGCCACGGCGGCATCCGCCGAGATCACCTTCCGCCATGCCATCACCGGCGAAACCCTGGATTTCGAATACGGCAAGAAGGGGGGCGATACCGAGGCTTTCAAGAAGTTCAAGCAAAGCGGCAAGAACCCTTACAACACCGACAAGGCCGCCATCGACAAAGGCCACAGTTTGTATCTGACGGCCTGTTCCGGCTGCCACGGCCACGAGGCCGAGGGCAAGCTGGGACCGGGGCTGGCGGACGACTACTGGACCTATCCGCGCGGCGCCACCGACGTGGGCTTGTTCGAAATCCTCTGGGGCGGCGCCCAGGGCATGATGGGCCCGCAATACACCAATCTGAACGCCGACGAGTTGCTGCAAATCATGAGCTTCCTGCGCAGCATCTACAAAGGCGATCCCGCCAAGGCCGAATGGCTCAAATAACCGACCACGACAGGAGCACGTCATGAAGGCAACGCTGAAAATTGTTTTACCCGCCCTGGTTCTCGCCGTATTGGCCGCATCCGCGCAGGCCTACGACGGTACCGTCTGCAAATCGGCCGGCAACTGCTGGCAGCCCAAGCCCGGCTTCCCGGAAAAGGTGGCCGGCAGCCAGTACGATCCCAAGCACGATCCCGCCGAGCTTAACAAGCAGCAGGAAGCGATCAAGGCGATGGAAGCGCGCAACGCCAAGCGGGTGGAGCAATACAACGCGACCGGCAAATTCAACTACAAGGTCGAATAAGCAGGCATGGGGCGGTGCCGGCTTTGCCGGGTTCCGCCGGATGGAGTTTGGCGGATCGCCCTGGCGGGCATCCGCCCTCCGATAGCCTGGACTTTCATCGTTAAGGCGAAGACGCCGGCCAATTTCTCATGACTCAAGACACACAGCTCGCCCAGGCGCGGGAGACAGCCCTACGCCTCGAAGAAAACCTGAACGCCATCGTGCTCGGACAAGCGCGCGCGGTGCGCTTGTTGCTGATTGCCGTGCACGCACGCGGCCATGCCTTGCTGGAAGGCGACGTGGGCATCGGCAAGACCACCTTGCTTCGCGGCCTGACCCGGGGGCTGGGGGGAGAAAGCGGCCGCATCGAAGGCAGCATGGACATGATGCCGACCGATTTGATCTATCACACCCAGCTAGACAGCCAGGGAAAACCCCGTGTCGAGCCCGGCCCCCTGCTGCGCCACGGCGAATCCCTGGCGACGTTCTTTTTCAACGAAATCAACCGCGCCCGTCCGCAGGTGCACGCCCAGTTGCTGCGCGTGATGGCCGAGCGCGCGGTCGGCGCATTCAACCGCGAATTCCGTTTTCCCCATTTGCTGGTGTTCGCCGACCGCAACCGGGTGGAAAAGGAGGAAACCTTCGAGCTGCCTGCGGCCGCCCGCGACCGCTTCATGATGGAGATACCGCTCGAATATCCCGCCGACGATACCAGTCTGGAAGCCGTCATGTTCGATCCCCGCTTTCACGATACCGACGCGCTGGTCGCCGAGGTTACGCCGGGCATCCTGCCCTATGCGGGCCTCAACGCGCTCGGCGCCCGATTGCAGCAGGCGGTGAACGCCAGCCCCAGGCTGCGCGCCTATGTGCTGGACCTGTGGAAGGCCAGCCACCATCCCGCCGATTACGGGGTGCAATTGCCCGACGCCGACGGCATCCCGCCGGTACAAGTGGGTGCCAGCCCGCGCGGCATGAGTTTGCTGATACGCGCCGCCCGCGTGCATGCCTGGCTGGCTGGCCGCACCTCCGTGCTGCCGGAGGACGTGCAGGCCGTTTTCCCTTCGGTGATAGGGCACCGTTTGACATTGGACCCGATGCTGGAATATCGCCGGGCCGCGCTGGTACCGGTGCTGGTCAACAAACTGCTGAATGCCGTCGCTGCTCCGTGATGCCCGTGCCTGAAATCGATTACCGCCTCAAGGATCGCGCACGCGGCCTACGCGCCGGCGCGCATCGCGGCGCGCACAGCGGATCGGGCTGGATATTCCAGGATTGGGCGCCTTTTCTCGCCCATCCCGACGGCCGTCGCCTGGATTTGCGGCGCAGTCTGGTCGATCCGCTGGAGACCTGCTGGGTGCGCCGATATCGGCAGCCTACCCGGATTCCGGTCTGGGTGGTGGCCGACTTGTCGGGCTCCATGGGTTATCGGGGCAACATCCGCAAGCTCGGTTTCCTGGCCGATTTGGTGGAATCCCTGGCTTATTCCAGCTATCGCCTCGGCGACCGGTTCGGCTTCGTCGGCTGCGCCGAACGCCCATTGAGCGCGCTTCATGTTCCCGCCCATCGCGGCCTGGCCGCGGCTTTGACGCTGGCCGCGCGTCTGCGCGACTGGGTGCCGTCCGGCAGCCACGCGCGAGGCTTGGCGGAATGCGCGCCGTATTTGTCGCAACATCGAGGGCTGGTATTTCTGATCTCCGACTTCCACCTGCCGGTAGGGACGATACGGCTGGTGTTCGAGCGTTTGCATCATCACGATCTGGTGCCGGTGGTGCTATGGGATGAGGCCGAACAGGGCCGGCAGTCCAGCGGAACCGGGCCGCGGCGGGTGGTCGACCTGGAAGGCGGCGGCGAACGTGTGTTATGGCTCCGCGGCGAACTGCGCCGGCGCCTGGAGTCGGCTTTCGAAGACCGCCGGCAGCGCCTGCAGGCTCTGGCCCGTGCACGCGGCTGTCAGCCCTTGTTCGTCGAAGGCGCGTTCTCGGCGGATGCGTTCAACCGCTATTTTGCGTGGCGTTCATGAAGCGGCGTGGCTTAGCGGTATTCGTCCTGGGGTGCGCGTCGGCTCTGCCGTACCGCGCGGATGCACGCGATCCGCTCGTGGAGTCGGAACCGGCACGGGCATTCGGCTATGTCATCGGCGACGAAATCCCCTTGGTGAATGTGGTGACGCTGCCGCAAGGGTGCCGGTTCTTGACGGAGTCCCTGCCCAAACCGGGAGCCTTTGATTATTGGCTGGATCTTAAACACGCTCGTCTGGAGGGCGCCGAGGGCCCGGTTGCGCGTATTGAACGGACCTATCAGATTTTCTACGCGCCCTTGGAGGTAAAAGGACTCAGCGTGCCCGGCGTGAATCTGACGATGCAATGCGGGGGCGAGCGGCGCCCGCTGGAGTTGCCGGCCTGGGAGTTCAGCGCCGCCCCCTTGCGGGGCCTGCGGGTGGAGGGCCTGCACACGCTGCGCCCGGACCGGGTGCCCGCCGAGCTGTCTGTCGTCCCCGCCGCGTTGGCGCTGACCGGATCTTTGCTGCTGGCCTTGGCTAGCGGTTTGCGCTGGACTTGGCTGGCGGGCTGGTGGCCGCAAGCCGGCGTCTTTGCCCGCGCCGGGGCCGAGCTGGGGCGCCTGGGAGCGGGTCCCTGGGATACGGCGGCCGTCAAGCACGCCTGTGCCATCGTCCATCGCGCGTTCAACCGGTATGCCGGGCAGCCGGTTTTCGCCGAGCGGCTCGACGCTTTTTTCGCGGAACGGCAGGCGTGGGAGCCCCGGCGCGCGGACATCGAGGACTTTTACAAGTTTTCGTACGCCGTTCACTTCGATGAAGACGCCGTTGACAGCGACGGAACCCTGCCCGGGCGCCTGAAAGATCTGCTTGCCGCCTGCGCCCGGCTGGAGCTCGCGGAATGACGGGCATCCACATTCAGACCCCGGCCTTGCTTTGGCTGCTGCCCTTGGCCTTGCTGCCGTTGTGGCGGGGGACACTGGAGTCCGGCGCTTATTCGTCGGTAGCCATGTGGCCGTCGGACGGCTGGTCTAGGGCATTCGATTTTTCCCTCAAATTGGTCGGAGCCGGTGCATTTGCGGGATTGGTGCTGGGCATGGCGGGACCGACGCGCGAGGGTGGATGGTCGGAAAAGTCGGGCTACGGTGCCGACATCGTGCTGCTGCTCGACCGCAGCAACAGCATGGATCACAGCTTCGCCGGCCGGGCCCCGAGCGGCGGCGAGGAGTCGAAATCCCAGGCGGCTCGCCGCCTGCTCGGCGGTTTCGTGAATGCGCGGCGACACGACCGTTACGGCGTGGTGTCGTTCAGCACCGCTCCCTTGTTCGTGCAGCCTTTGACCGACAACCGCGAGGCCACCCTGGCCGCCGTCGACGCGCTGGCCACGCCGGCTTTGGCCTACACCCATGTGGGCAAGGGACTGGCGATGGCGCTGAATTTTTTCCCCCCGTCCCATGAGCCGGGCAGCCGGGTGGTGCTGCTGATCTCGGACGGCGCGGCGGTGCTGGATCCGGCCGGCGAACGCTTGCTGCGCACGCAGTTTCTCGCGAGCAATACCCGGCTTTACTGGCTGTTTTTGCGTACCGCGAACACGCCCGGCCTGTTCGAGGCCTCGGAAAATCCGGACGACGACACACCGCAGAGTCGTCCCGAGCGCCATCTGCATCTTTTCTTCGAGAGCCTGGGTGTGCCCTACCGTGCGTTCGAAGCGGAATCGCCGGAGAAGCTGGCGGCATTCATCGCGGAAATCGACCGGCTCGAACGCGCGCCTCTGAAATACCGGGAGCGCGAGCCGTGCCTCGATCTGACGGGGTATTGCTACGGCTGGGCGGTGCTCTGCCTGGTCTATTTGGGCATCATGAAGTGGCTGGAAAGCCGCGGAGGCGGCTCCTGATGAGATTGCTTGGATTGCGGTGGTTTTGGCTGGCGGCGGCGGCCCTGTTCCTCATGCTCGCCGTTTACTCGTCCGTGCGAATTTATCGGTTGAACCTGTTCAACGCGGATTTGGCGGTATTAAGCGCGGGGAACGATTTGCCCGTCGAACGCCGCTTCGGTGCCGAAGCACCGGTGCTGTTGGCCAGAGCCGCTCATCTGGCGAGCCTGGGCCGTTACGACGATGCCTTGGATATTTACGCCCGTGTGAGCGACTCCGAAGAAGTCGAGGTGCGTCAGGCGGCGCTTTACGATTTGGGCAATTTACAGTTGCGCCGCGCGGCCGAACTGGCCGAGAAACTGGAAACCCGGCGGGCGGTCCCGCTGCTGGAACTGGCCAAGGCGGCCTACCGGGGGGCATTGGCGCTGGATCCCGGCGACTGGGACGCTAAATACAACCTGGAATTCGCCATGCGCTTGTTGCCCGAGATGGCGCGGCGCAACTCGGGCGGCGACGAGACCCCGCCGGAGGAAGAGACGCGGCGCAACTGGACGACGCTGCCGGGCTTCCCGCGGGGGCTGCCGTGATGGCCCGCGTCATGCGCAAGGCCTTGTTGGGCGTGGCCCTGGTTTCGGCCGCGATCGCGTGGTGGGGGCCGGTCCGCCCGGCCGGCCGGGAAATCGCCGATGCCTTGGTCGTAGTCGATATCACCCGCAGCATGAACGTGCGCGACTATCGGTGGGAGGGCCGCTCCGTCAGCCGATTGGAGTTCGTCGCCGCGGCCCTGAAACAAATATTGGCGGAACTGCCCTGCGGTTCACGCGTGGGGCTGGGGCTGTTCACCGAGCGCCGCGTCGCCTTGCTTTACCGGCCCATCGAAGTCTGCAAGGGCTATCCGGTGCTCGCGGCCAGCCTGGACGCCATCGACTGGCGCATGGCCTGGGCCGCCGACAGCCGCATCGCCGATGGCTTGTACGACGGAATGAAGCTGTTGGCCGGCGGTGAGACCGATTTGCTGTTTCTGACCGACGGCCAGGAGGCACCGCCGCGCAATCCCCGCTACCGTCCCCCGTTTGCCGACATCAAGGGCAAAGCCCAGGGCGTGGTGGTGGGCGTGGGCGGTTTGACGCTCTCACCCATACCCAAATTCGACGAAAAGGGCGAGCCGGCGGGCTTTTACGGCCCGGAAGAAGTGCCGCACCAGAGCCGTTTCGGCTTGCCGGAGCGGGCGCCCGAGGGTGCCGAGGGTTATCACGCCCGCAATGCGCCTTTCGGCGGCAACTGGGAACTGGGCCACGAGCACCTTTCGTCGCTGAAGGAAGACTACCTGCGCGAACTGGCGCGCGTATCCGGCCTGGCGTACCGCCGCCTGGAACGTCCCGGCGATCTGCTCGACGAACTGCACAATCCTGCGCGCGCTCATCGGCAAACGCTCGATACCGATGTGGCCTGGTTGTACGCGGGTCTGGCGCTCGCCTCGCTGGCCGCGTTTTATCTCGCCGATCTCTACAGCCATGCGCCGCTCAAGCGGCATCGATTCTGAAACCCGATAGAGGAGTATCCACCGTGCGTCTGCCCCGACTATTTCTGGCGATCTTGTGTTTTCCCCTGGCGGTCCATGCGCATGGACCCACCCCGCAGAAAATCGACGAGAGCGTGACCCTGCATGCGCCGCCCGACAAGGTGTGGGCGGCGGTCAGGGAGTTCGGCCGGCCGGATTTCTGGAATCCCGCCGTGGCCAAGAGTGAGAGTTCCGGTGGCAATGCGCCGGGCGCCAGACGCGTGCTGACGCTGAAAAACGGCGAGAGCGTGGAAGAAGCCCTGGATACCTACGACGAGAGCCAATTCGAATACCGCTACCGCCTGGCCAAGGAAAATCTCAAAGCGCTGCCGGTGAGTTCCTACAGCGGCGGCCTCAAGCTTACCGCGATTGAGGGTGGCACCAAGCTGACCTGGTACGCCCGCGCCTACCGCGGCGACACCGGCAACGAGCCGCCGGAAAATCTCAGCGACGAAGCCGCCACTCAAGCCCTGAAGGCTTTGTTTCGGGCAGGGCTTGATCATCTCCGTAAGCAGTTGGAAAGCGGGAAATAGCCGTATCCCGGCCCGGACAGGCCGGTCGGGTTAGGCTGCAACCTAACCCGACGATACGGCTAGTGCTTGATGAGCCCGATCTGATAAGCCAGCCTGGCCATCTCGGCGCTGGTGCTTAGCGAAAGCTTGTTCTTCACCAGGGTTGCATAGTTGGACACGGTCTTGAGCCCCAGGCGCAGTTCTTCGGCGACTTCGCGGGTGGTGTAGCCGCGCGCCAGCAGGCAGAAGATGTCGAATTCGCGCGCCGATAGGCTGTTGAGCACGCTCATCGCATCGTTGCCGGTGGCCTTGGACAGCGCCAGGCGCTGGGCGATCTCCGGCTCTATGTAGGGCTGGCCGACCGCGATGCGGCGGACCGCTTCCACCAGGATGTCCGGCGCGCTGCTCTTACTGATGTAGCCCTTCGCGCCCGCCTCCAGGGCGCGGGCGACATAGACCAGCTCGTCGTGCACGCTGAACACCAGGATACGGGCGTGCGCGTCGCGTGCCCGCAGGCGCGCTATGGTGGCCACGCCGCCTATGCCCGGCATGGACAGATCCATCACTACCACGTCCGGCTGCAGGTCGGAATAGATGCCGCAGGCCACTTCGCCTCGCTCGGCCTCTCCCGCCACTTCCAGTCCGGGCGTTTGCGACAGCAGCAAACGGTAGCCCGCTCGGACCACCGCATGGTCGTCGACCAACAATATCCGGGTTTTACTCATCGCTATCGTCCTCGCTCTTGCAGGGCAGGGTGACGGAAATACGCACGCCGCGGCCGGGCTGCGTGCCCAAAACGAATTTTCCGCCCAGGCTCAGCGCCCGCTCGCGGATGCCGTACAAGCCGAAGCCGGTCGGTGGCCGGGTGGCGTCGAAGCCCTGGCCGTCGTCGGCAAAATCCAGATGTATCGTCCGTGTGCCGCCGGCCTCGGGCGCCGTCAGGCGGATGCGCAGGGTATTGGCCCCGGCGTGGCGGCTAACATTGGTCAGGCATTCCTGGACGATGCGATACAGGTGGATCTTGGCGGTCCCCGCGCTGGCTTCAACGGCCGGCTCGCAGTGAAAAGTCACCGCGCAGTCGGGATGGCGGGCCTTCCAATAGGCGATGAGGTCTTCCAGCGAGGCGGTGAGCCCGAGGTCTTCCAGCATCACCGGGCGCAGGCGGCGCATGAGGGAGCGCACCACCTCGAAGAGTTGATCGCAGGTCTGCGCGATGGTCGCCAGCGCCTCGCGTCCTTCCGTCAGCGGCACCATGGCGCGTACCGAAACCGCCAGCACCTTGATGGCGCTCAGCGATTGGCCCAGTTCGTCGTGCAATTCCTGGGCGATGTAACGCCGCTCTTCTTCCTGTATGGCCAGGGAGCGCTGGGTCAGGGTGCGGTTTTCCTGCCGGGCTTTTTCCAGGGCCGCCGCCATGTGGTTGAAGGTATCGGCGATGCTGGCGAACTCCGGGAGCGCGAAGTGCGGAAGGCGGGCGCCGTAATCGCCGGTTTCTATGCCTTCGAGGCCGCGCAATATCACCCCCACCGAGCGGAAAGCGCGGCCCAGCATGATGTGGATGATGCCGTAGATCGCCACGGCCAGCAGGCCCAGCAATTCCAGGAATCCCAGCGACTCTTCCCACACTTCGGCGATCTCGGCTTGGGGATCGGCCTGAATGACGACCCGGACGGGAACTCCGTTGGGCAGCGGAAAGCTCCGCTCCACCCACTGGGGGGTGGGCGTGACCCAACGGGCAAACCAAGCCGGCGCGGAATCGGTTGCCGATGCCGGGGGCGGAGTCGCGACCACAGCCTGCCCGTTGCGGAGCACCTGGATGCGCAGATGCCGGGTGCTTTGCGATTGCGCCAGGGGCAGCAGCCAGCGGCTGTAGGCCTCTTCGCTGGCCGGCTGGCCCGGGCTGCCGGCGTCCATCAGGTGGAGCGCCAGTTCGACCGACGAGCGGATCTCGCTTTCCACCGCCTGCCGGCCGTGATGGATGGAGAAAGCGGCTCCCATGGAAAGGATCACGATCAGGGTCAGCGCCAGGGTTAGATAGAGTCGGGTACGCAGGGTCATCGAGGCGTCGGCGGAACGAAACGGATTCGATAGCCTGCCTAAAGCCTGCGCGTTTGCCTAGGGGATTTCTTCCTTAAAACCGGCCGGAGCGACCGCCCGAGTACGGACGTCGTTCCGAGTGACCGACAGCCTGACTCGTCGTTTGGGCATCAGCCACCAATTTTGGATGTCGTCTGTCTCGAGGCTAACAGCGGTGCCCGGCACGCCGCGGCAACCAGGGGATTGGCCGCCATAGGGTAAGGCAGCGTGTCCGCCGTATCCCTTCATAAACAGGCGCGCTTGCCTTCCGCAACGGCGCGCTCCTCGTCCGTAGCCCCCGCGGCATGATCGTTGCGCATAGGGCCGATGCTGCTCAGCGTTCCCTTTCCGACGTGCTCATCCCACGGCTTCCCATGCCCTTAATCGGTCGAAAGACAGGAACGGAGCGGTGTCTTTTACCTCAACGTTCGTGCAGGAATCCGATGAATAAGCAATTCAAATCCAACCCGCCGGCACATCTACGCCGGACGGGTCTTCACTATGCACTCACCCCCATCATGCAGGGAATGCTGTTAGGACTTTCCACCTTCTCCGCTCATCCGGCCATGGCGGCCGGCAGCTATGCCGAATTGCAAGCCGAGAACGAAAGGCAGCGGCAGGAGATGGAACGACAGAGACTGGAAATGGAGCACCAGCGCGAAGAAATCGAAGCTCTCAAACGCCAGTTGCTGGGGCAGGCCAGACCCCAGACGGCCTCGCCGGCCGCCGAACCCGCCAACAATGCGGCTCAAAGCGAGGACGCGTTGAAAGTAAGCGAAGTCCCGCAAACCGCGAGCAGCGACGACGGAAGCGGCGCGACGCTGGGCGAAGTGGTGGTTAAACGGCGGAGCGTGCTGGAAAAACTGAAAGATACGCCCAAGTCGGTGTCCGTCGTCACCGGGCGGGAATTGGAAAAGTTTCAGGCCAACGATATGGCCAACATCCTTACGCGCATCGGCAGCGTCAAATGGCGTTCGACCAATCCCCGCGAATCCAGCCTCAGCGTGCGCGGCATCGGCCATCTCGGTTCCGCTTCCACGGCGGCTGCCGAAGGTATGGATCCCAGCGTGGGCATAGTCGTCGACGGCGACAGTTATGCCTCGATCCCGCTGGCTTCGTCGGTGAGTTTTTCCGATCTGGAGTCGGTAGACGTGACGCGCGGGCCGCAAGGTGCTCAGGGCGGCATGCATTCGAGCGCCGCACGGATTTCCATCAAGACCCGGGCGCCGAGCTTTACCCCGGAGGCGGAAGCGTCCATCGGTTACGGCCAGTGGAATACCTTGATCGCCAAGGCCGCCGCCGGCGGATCCATCTTCGACGGATTATTGGCCTGGCGCGGCAGCTTTCTCAGGGAGCAGGCCGACAGCCCCTTCGAGAACGCTGCGCAGACGAATACTTATTTCAACAAGGACCGTACGTCCGGCCGATTGCAGTTCCTGCTGACGCCTACCGACAGTTTTACCGCTCGGGTCAAACTCGACTATACCCCGGCCGGAGGGGAATACGTGACCGGTCAGGCCGGGTTCTACAACCGGCCGACACCTGCATATTACGACAGCGTCGATGCGACGGGTCAGCGTATCGCGGTAAATCAGGCCAACGAGCCGGTAGGTAAGCTCAACCGCCGCTGGTTCAAGCAGGAGGCCAATTACACTTATGCCGGCAATTATTTGCGGCAAAGAATCGAGAAAAGTGTCGTATTACCGACCCTGAACAAGACGGAAGGAGCGGGTATCAACCTCGATTGGGATTTGGGCAGCCATACCCTGAGTTCGATCACCGGTTTTCATAATTACTTCTTCGAATTCCAGTCGGGCCAGGCCACGGTATTCGATATCACTCGCCCGCCAACCGCCGGGAAAGCGCGCCAGCAGCAGGTGAGCCAGGAATTGAAAATCGCGTCGAAACCGGGCGGTTTAGTGGACTATCAGGTCGGTACTTATTATCTCAGTTTCAATCGCCAGCATTGGGGCACCAATATACGCGGCGGTTCGGATGCCGGCGCCTATAACGCCAACGCAGCACAATATGCCCGCCTCGATGCCGACGGCAATGGCCGTTATTTGATGATCAATTCGCTGGATCGTCTGGTCACCGAAACCAAGAACGATTTCATGGGGGAAAGCCGGTCCATCTATGCCAATGCCGATTGGCATTTGTTCGAGCCTTTGACCGTCAACAGCGGTTTGCGCCTGTCATGGGAGCATAGGCAGAACGTCCGATCCTCGATACGCATCGTCGATGAAGGTTATGGTGCCGAGTTGGATCCGTCGTCGAGGAACAATGTGCGGCTGGGCGGATTCAACAGCAATGCGAGCGGCAATCTGACCAGCAATAATGCCGCTCAGTTGGCGGTGGCGAATTTCGTGGCGCAGAAATACTTCGGCATCGCCAATTATTCGGCATTGAACAACACGCAAAAACAGCAAGTGGCCGACGCCAAGGCGGTACGCCTGGCATCCATAGGCGGCTTGTACCAATCCACCGACGCGGAAGCGTTCGACGGGATGCTGCCGACCGTCAATATCAGTCCCAGCTATAAAATCACCGACAACCACACGACTTATTTCGCCTGGCAGCACGGCGAGAAAGCGGGGGTATCGCAAATCGTCGGTGCGACGCTCAACGGGGGCAAGACGTTCACGCTCAAGGAGGAAAAAACCGATTCCTACGAAATCGGTTTGAAATCGACGTTCTTCGATAAAACTCTGGCCATCAATACGACGGCATTCCTGCAGGACGTCAGCGATTACATACAGCCGATGTATTTCTACGACGAGGCGCAAACCATCGTCAATAATAACGGCTTATTGGCATATACCGCCGGTCTCGGCAATGTTCCCAAGGTCCAAGTCAAGGGTTTGGAATTGGATGCCAGCTATACCGGTTTGCCTTTTACCACGATACGTTTTGCCGGCGCTTACAACGATGCTCGCTACGAGGACTTCAAATTCAGCGCCAAACCCGCGGAGTTGGGAGGAACGGCGGTACCTTATTACGACGTCAGCGGAAGAACGTTGCCGGGCGCCGCGAAATTCACGTTCAACCTGTTCGCCGAATATGCCCGGCCGATATTCGACGACAATGAGGTTCATGCGAACGTCAACTACAACTACACCAGTTCCTATAACCCGGATATCTCCTTGTCACGCTATACGGTGGTCGACGGTTATGGTTTGACCGATGTGGCGGTAGGCTTTGGACGCAGGGATAAACTGTTCGACGTGAATTTGATCGTCAGAAACCTGTTCGATACCAATTACGGGAATCTGTCGGTATGGAACTCGTATAAGCCGAGCATACCGCGCTGGATAGGCGTCACGGTCAGTACCCAGCTTTAAGCGTAAACACCTTGCGATCGAAACTCTCACGGCCGAGTTCGCGAGTAGTTCCTGCCCCTGCCCGGCGTATTCGCGCCTGGTAGTCCAAGCAGCCCGTAGCCGGGAGTTTCGACGCCTATTCCCCCCACAATGCCGGGCATCATTTGGATATATCCATTTCGTCCGGCGTTTCCTTTCGGCTGTTTTCTTAGGTGCATACGCTGCACGCGCCATGCCTCTTGAGCAGCTTGCGGCAAGATTTAGGGTCGCGAATCAAGTGTTCCCGATCTGCAATTGCACGAAATCCCAGTTACGACCGGTCCGGCTTGCTGCATCGGGTATGCGCTTATCCCGCAACGGGAAGGTGCGGCATGATAGTTGCCCTATTAGACACGCGTCCCGTCTACCAGCGTTTGTGGCAGTAAGCCCAGCGTATTTTGTGGTGGTTATAGGCAGGCCGACGGCGGTTTTCGATAGCGGGGAAAATGCGGTCTTCTCGGCTATGCCATGGGATGGATAAAGAGATTTTAAAGAAGGTTTATTAAGGATATAAATATGGATAGCACCGTGATATCAAAACCCGAAAAACGTCATTCTCATTTCCCCGTTACGATACCGTTTTCTAGGATCGTTGGGGGTATGCTGCTGGGATTTTCCGTCGTTTCAAATGCTCAGGCTTATGCGGCGGATGACGCACGCACCATCGCCGAGCTGAAAGCCGAGAACGAGGCCTTGAAGCGCTTGCTGCAATCGAAGAACGCCGAGGAGCCGAAGACGCTGCCGCTAGCCCCTGTAGCGGCGCCGCCCGATCAGCAGGAGCAGTCCGGGCCGCTCGCAGCAGCCGGAGCGGACGGCTCCGCGACGCAAGGCGATGCGGAGGTCGACACTCTGAATGAGGTCGTGGTGACCGGCTCGCGCCAGACTGGCATCAAGGCGCGCGCCAGTGCTTCGCCGGTCACCGTGATTTCTTCCAGCACATTGAAAGGAACCGGCCAGGTCAACCTGATCGACGCGCTCAACAAGCTCGAGCCGTCGTTTTATGTGCCGGCGCGCAGCGGAGACGTGGGCAATTTGACCCGACAAGTGCAGCTGCGCCAACTGGGGCCGAACCAGACCTTGGTGCTCATCAACGGCAAGCGCCGGCACTCCACGGCCATCGTCAATGCCTCGGGCACCTTCGCCGGCGCCACCGCGGTAGATCTCGCTCAGATACCGGTTTCCGCCATCGACCATGTCGAAATCCTCAAAGACGGCGCGGCCGCGCAGTACGGCACCGACGCTATCGCGGGCGTGGTCAACATCATCTTGAAGTCGGCCAACCATGGGGGCTCGGTGACGGTGGGCTATGGACGCTACGACCAGAGCGACGTCAATCCGCAAAGCAAGGACAACGGCCAGACCGAGAATGTCGCGGTAAACGGCGGGTTCAAGCTGGGCGATGCCGATCAGGGTTTTTTGAACCTGAGCGCGGAATGGACGGACAAGGATTACACCAATAATTCCGGCCAGCATCCCACCATCAAGGCCGCCAATATTCCCAGTCCGGGATGGGTGAACCGCATCGCCGGCGAGCCGGCTTACCAGCTTTACGATCTGGGATTCAATGCCGGATTCAAGCTGACCGACGACATCGAACTCTACGGCTTCGGCACGGCCGGTCACCGCAAGGCCGACGCCCAGCAGAACTTCCGGCGCTACAACCTGTTGCCGGCGGTCTACCCCACCGGTTTCGTGCCGACCATAGGCATAGAAGAAACGGATCTGGCACTCACCGCAGGTGCAAAAGGCGCTTTTCTGGGCGATGGACGGTGGGATTTCAGCAGCACTTACGGCCGCGACGACGCCGACATTATCGTGGAGCACTCGGCCAATCAGGGGCTGTATCGCGACAAGGGGTTCACCCCCACGAAGTTCGAGAACGGAACGTTCAAGAACAGCCAGTGGACCACCAACCTGGATTTGACCAAGCCGGTCGACGTGGATTTTCTGCCCGCGCCTTTGAACGTCGCTGGCGGCGTGGAATTCCGCCGCGAGACCTATCAACTGATTGCCGGCGATGCGGCGTCCCGCTACAAGGAGGGTTCGCAGGCCTTTCCCGGCTATCAGTTCAGCGACGCGCGCAACGAATCGCGGCATGTTGAAGCTATCTACGTCGAGCTGGGAACCAAATTCACCCCCGAATGGCAAACCTCACTCGCCGGCCGCTTCGAACATTACAGCGACGCCGGGGATACCGCCATCGGCAAGGGTTCGACCCGGTACGATTTCAATCCCCGCTTGGCCATACGCGGCACGGCCAGCTCGGGCTTCCGGGCGCCGACCCTGGCGGAGCAGAACTTTTCGGCCACCAACGTGAGCCCGAGTTTTTCCAATATCCAATTGGCGGTCAATTCACCCGCGGCCCAACTGCTTGGCGCCCCCGCCTTGAAGCCGGAAGAGTCGAGCAACTTCAGCGTGGGCTTGGTTTTCGAACCGATCCAGAAGGTTTACGCATCGCTCGATATCTACCAGATCAATATCTCCGACCGCATCGTCAATACCGGAAACCTGAACGGCCCGGCCGTGCGCAACGCTATCGCCGCCAACGGCATCTTTTTCCAGGGTTCGTCGGCCAATCTGAACTTCTTCACCAACGGGGTGGACACCCGCACGCGAGGGGTCGACGCCGCGGCGGATTGGGCTACGGAATTCGACGAGTACGGTCGCATCAAGTGGAATTTCACCGCGTCCTATATCGATACCAAGGTCACCGACATCAAGAACGCATCGGCCCAATTGGGCGGAGGCGCCTTGATTACCCCGGTGATCGTTTCGGGACTGGAAGACAGCAACCCGAAGTACAAGCTATCGCTCGCGGCGAATTATTTCATCAGCGACTGGAGCTTTAACGCGCGAGTGACGCATTACGGCGAGTCGTCGCAGCTGACGTCGGATGCTGGCACCGGCCTCGCCCCATTCACCCGCAATACGATCAAGGACACGGCTCTGCTCGATCTTTCTGTCGGCTACGATCTCACGTCCAGCCTGAACTTCGTGGTGGGCGCCAACAACGTCTTCGACACCCATCCCAACAAGACCAAGCCCATCACGCGGGGCTCGACCAACGCGGCCGTGTACCCGACCTTTTCGCCATACCCGGTTGATGGCGCGTTCTACTACGCCAGGGCCACGTTCCACTATTGACGGCGGCCCCGGTTCACGCCGGAGGGCGGCTGCATCGCATGCCGCTCGACCGCCGCGTTCTTCGCCGCCAGGCACGGCGGTTCTTCCGGCAGCCGCGGCCCGAACAAACCGGGTTGCGGCCGCCTCTCCCGTCTGGTCCTGCATACGCACGATGGTCCGCTTCTGCCCCGCATTCAGCATCGGCGGCCTCACTGTTTGATCCCGCTGCTTTCGTGACCTGCCCGGCGTTGCCGCCCGGCATCGAGCAAGTTCAGGAAATATTCCCCATTTCCATATTAGGCGGCGCTCGCTCGTCGAGTCTGAGTTGTTGGCACATCGGTTGCTCACTGCCGATATCACCCGATCTTATTCGAAAAACTGTTCGATCTATCGCCGAGCGTTGCCAGGTTGGTGCGCAGGGAATGTAAGGAAGACACGGTTCAAGGGAGGACGGTGAGGAGCCGGACGCGCACGAATCCAAATGGAAAGGCGCGGGCGGTATTTCGAACAGTTTCATAGGACTTCGGGAATGAATCAGATCGCTATCCCCCGGCATGCGCAACGCGGCCGTGAAAACACCGCATGCTTCCGCCTCACGCCCATCATGCGCGGCATACTCCTGAGCGGAGTCGTCGTTTGCAGTGGGCCCTCCTACGCGGCGGACGAGGCCGCGACCATTGCGGAATTGAAGGCGGAGAACGAGAAGCAGCGCAGGGAGATCGAGGCCCTCAAGCAAATGCTGCTGAAGTCTCAATCCGGAGGCGCGGCGGCAAACTCCACTGCGGTTGCCGGAACACAAGCCGTTCAGGCGCAGGAGGCGGGTGTTGCGACGACGCAGGCGCCGGCGCGCGAAGAGAACGCTAAAGCGCCTGAGACCGTCGCGGCCACAGGCGAAGAGGAGAAGGACACGACCCTGGGAGAGGTCGTGGTGAAGCGCCAGAGCCCTCTGGAAAAGTTGAAGGATACGCCCAAATCGGTTTCGGTCGTGACCGGTGCGGAACTGGAAAAATTCCAGGCCAACAATTTTCAGTCGATAGTCCAAAAAATCGGCAATGTGGGGATGACGATCGGTAATCCCCAAACGGCAAGCACGTTTATTCGTGGCGTGGGCGTCACGGGTAAGTTAAATGGTTTGGACCCTAGCGTGGGCGTATCCATCGACGGCGTCAGTTACGCAACCTCCGCCATGGTTTCCTCTTTCAGTTATGTCGACCTGGCGACCGTCGACGTTACGCGCGGGCCAACCGGCACGCTCGGCGGCAAGAACGCCAATTTGGGACAAATCAATATCACAACCAAAGCGCCCGGCTTTACCCCGGAGGCATACGGCTCGATTGCATACGGCGATTTTAATACCCTGATTACCCGGGGCGCGCTGGGCGGAGCGGTACTCGATAACTTACTCGCGTGGCGGGGATCGTTTTACCGGGAGCAGTCGGATAGTTATTTATACAACAAATACGATCCGGACTACGCCTACCGAAACAAGGATCGTACTTATGGGCGCATACAATTCCTGCTCACGCCGACCGACAATTTCAGTGCGCGCGTCAGCATGGATTACACGCCCAGGGCTAAGGAAGGGTCGGATAACGCCTCGACATTCCCTACGCCTACACCGAATTATTACGATACCGGCAGGCCCGTCGATCAAACCAACGAGGCGGCGGGTAAGTTGAGCAGACGTTGGTTCGGGCAAGAGCCGAATTATTCGCCCAGCCAGTATCTGAGTAATGAAATCAATATCGCTAATCAACGTTACACTTATTACGGCACCAAGGGCGGCTCCCTGAATTTGAGTTGGGATGTGGCCGATCACAACTTGGCCTCGATCACGGGCTACAAGGATTATTACTTTTCATCCGGTGGCGCAGGCGATAATCCATTTGACGTTTCCAGACCTCCGGCTTCGGGTCAGGTCGATAACTATCAATTTAGCCAGGAGTTGAACGTCAGCTCGAAGCCCGGTGGTTTCGTGGATTACAAGGCCGGCGTGTACCTACTAAAAGTAAAAGTGCCCAGCCGGACGAATTTGACCCGGTTCGGTTCCGATGCCGGCGCTTTCAGGGCAACCACGGCCCAGTACAATATCCTGGATCCTCTGAATAACGGAGCCGATACTCCCTTAAACCGATCGCTTTCCGTGACTGGTCGTGGCCTGCTATTAAATTCGGTGGATAGGTTATCTACCAAGCTCAAGGAGGAATACGATAATGAGAGTGGCGCTATTTTCGGTCACGCAACCTGGCATCCTATCGAACCCCTGACGATTGCTACGGGCCTGCGCTTGACCCACGAGCAGCGTACGTCCACGGCCGCGTCGCGGGTGCTGGATAACGGATTCGGCGCAGAACTAAACCCCGTATCGAAAAATGACGTGAAGTTGGGCGGCTTTGCTTCCAATAGCAACTCAGGGGCTTTGATCGCCGGGCAGAACAACGCGGCGCAACTGGCACTGGCGGACTTCGTCGCACGGAAATATTTCGGCGTGGCGAGTTACGGCTCGCTTAGTACGGATCAGAAAAAACAGGTGGCTGCCGCCAAGTCGATCCGCAATTCAGCCTTGGGTACTCTATTTCAGACAACCGAGGCCGAACCTTTCAACGATCTTCTGAAAAGCTGGAATATCGGTCCGAGCTGGAAGTTCAATGAACGTCAGACGGCCTATTTTTCATGGCAGCATGGCGAAAAGGCCGGCGTTTCGCAAATCATCGGCGCTACGGTATTGGGCGGCAAGTCCGTCCCCAATAAGGCGGAAACCAGCGATGCTTACGAACTAGGTCTCAAGTCGGTATTGTTGGATAGGACGCTAGTCGTAAATGCGGACATTTATTTGAACGACATCACCGATTATATACAGCCGATGCTGTTCGAGGATAAGGTTCAAACAGCCATTAATAACGATGGTAAGACCGCATATACCTCGGGGCTCGGCAATGTGCCCAAGGTGCAGAGTAAGGGGGTGGAGTTCGATTTGACTTATACGGGCTTGCAATACACGACGTTCCGCCTGGCTGGCGCCTATACCGATGCGCGGTATGAGGACTTCAAGTTCTTGGCGAAACCGGCGGAGCTTAATGATGGTACGGGGGTGGCTTATTACGACGCGAGTGGAAAAACCTTGCCGTATGCCTCTAAGTTTTCGGCAAACTTGTACGCCGAATATGCTCGCCCGCTACCGTTTGCGGACACATTGCAATTCCATACCAATGTCAATTATCGGTACCAAAGCCGATTCAATACCGACCAGTCATTATCCCGATACGCGTGGAAGGACTCCCTCGGGACTACGGATTTTGCTATCGGTATCGGTCGTAGGGACAGGCTGTTCGATGCGAATCTAATCATCAAGAACGTATTTGACCAAGATACTTCCTATACCCCAAGCTGGAATACCTATTAACCCGGCCAAATAATACCGTACTGAGTCTGGTAAAATTCGAGCATGGAAGCAGAACGAATCGATACTCGAAAACTGGAGCCGGCGGCACGAGAGCAATTGCGCCGTACGGTCATCCGCTTGCACCGGCGAGGGCATAGCCAGGCGGCGATTGCGCGGGAGTTGGGTTTGCGCCGTCCCACGGTGACGCTCTGGCTGCTTAAAGCCGAAGCCGGGCATGGCGTGAAAGAGGCCCAGCGTGGTCGGCCCGCAGGCAACGGTCGCCGTCTCACGCCCGCTCAGGAAAGCGTTCTCCAGAAAGACCTGGTGGACAAAACGCCGGATCAAGTGAAACTGCGCTTCGCCTTATGGAGTGCGCAGGCGGTGCGAGCGCATATCCAGGCGTGTTTTGGGCTGAACCTGCCAGTGCGCTCGGTCAGAAACTATCTGAAGCGCTGGGGATTCACGCCGCAGCGCCCGCTCAAACGCGCCTTCGAGCAACGACCGGCGGCGGTGCAAAAGTGGCTCACAGAGGACTACCCAGCCATCGCCCAACGGGCCAAGGCCGAAGGGGCGGAAATTTGCTGGGGCGATGAAACCGCTGTCAGTTCGGTCGAGCATTATCCGCGCGGTTACGCGCCGCGCGGCAAAACGCCGGTGCTGGTGTTGTCCCAGTCCAAGCGGGAGCGCATCAACCTCATCTCCGCCATCACCAACCAAGGGAAGATGCGCTTCATGATGTATCGAGAAACGCTCACCGCCGATGTCTTCATCCAGTTTCTCCAGCGCCTGGTCCGTGAGGCGGGGCGCAAGGTGTTTCTGGTCCTCGACAACCTGCGGGTTCATCACAGCCAAACGGTCAAAGCATGGCTGGCAGACAAAACCGACCAGATCGAGCTGTTTTTCCTACCCAGCTATTCCCCTGAACTCAATCCGGACGAATACCTCAATGCCGACCTCAAGGCACGGATGAGTGCCGCCGAACCCGTGCGCGACGGCTCTCACCTGAAGCGCAAGGTGACTTCGCACCTGCGTTCGATCCAGAAACAGCCCGCCCGCATCCGCGCCTACTTCAAAGCCGCCCCCATCAAGTACGCCGCTTAGAACGTACGGTATTTTATGGCCGGGTTAATATTATCCCACCGACAAGCGTTGGGTTGGCGTTACCGTTAGTTCGTCGCTTTAGTCGCTCATTACAGGGGGCGACGGTATTCCATAAAGTTTCGGGGAAGGCAGATGGTTTTGTCTGCGCAATTTGCGCGGACGCTGCCTCGTCACGTGCATTCAAGGGTGGGCAGGGGCATGTTGGGGCTGTGCTGAGACACCGAGTTGCCTCGCGCGAGGGTCCCGGTACGCCCTATGGATATGCCGAGCGGTGCTGCAAGGCCATTTTTCCGGAGTGGTGGCATGGCGGTTGCCTGTGGGGGACATCACCCAACTCGTTCAAATAAAGATCATTGAACGTGGCATGGGGGTGCAGGCCTGTCTGAGCGTCAGAAATGACCGCGTAGACAGCATTCCGAGCGGATTTCAGGACTATTGAATGCACGAACTCTCCCCAGCACGGTCTCCACAATATATGCAGGCCAAGACAAACCGTTTTCCCCTCAATCTTATTACGCAGGGGGTGATATTGAGTTTGTACCTAGCGTGCGACGGCCAAGCGTTGGCGGCGGACGATTCCCAGGTCGCCGAATTGAAGGCCGAAAACGAACGGCAACGCAAGGAAATGGAGCACCAGCGTCAGGAAATCGAGGCCCTCAAGCAATTGTTGCTGAAATCGCAAACCCATGCGGAGGCGAACACCACGGCGACTCCGCCGGCGCAAGCGGCACAAAGTACGGAGGTCGCGACCCCTGTGGCGCAAACCGAACCAGCGCAGCAAGCTGAAGAGGAGTCCGCCAAGACCCTGGATGACGTTGTGGTACGTCGAAAAACTCCACTGGAAAAACTGAAAGATGTTCCGAAGTCGGTCTCTGTCGTGGCCGGGACGGAACTGCAAAAGCAGGACACCGTCAATTTCCGCGACATCATTACCCGCGTCGGCAATGTCGGAATGGGATACAGCAATCCGCAGGCGGCAAGCTTGACCATTCGTGGGGTAGGATGGGCGAGTGGCGTAGGCCAGCTCGATCCTAGCGTAGGAATGAATGTCGACGGAGTAGCTTACGGCACCGGTGCGATCGCGGCATCCACGAACTTTGTGGATCTCGAAAGTTTCGACGTTACCAGAGGCCCGCAAGGAACCTTGGGAGGGAAAAATTCCAGCATCGGGCAAATTACCATCACATCGAGGGCGCCGACTTTTACCCCCGAGGCCAATGCGTCCATCACCTACGGGCAACGCAACACGATCCGGACGCAGGCCGCGGTCGGTGGCCCGGTGATCGATGGATTGCTTGCCTGGCGCGGAACTTTTTACCGCGAGCAGGCCGATGGACAAGAAAGGAACCTCGACGACCAGAAAGGTACTTTCCAGAATCGCGATCGCACTTTCGGACGCCTCCAACTCTTATTGACGCCGAGTGATACGTTTACGGCCAAGCTCAACGTGGAGTTCACGCCCACGATTAATGAAAATGTTAACTTTCTCAACTTTTGGAGGGCGACACCGGATTATTACGATACCCGAGACGCGTCGGGGAATCCCATTGCCGTCAACCAGGCCCTTGAGCCTACGGGCAGGCTAAGCCGACGCTGGTTTGCACAGGAGAGTAATTATTCGGTCAGCGGCAATTACCTTGCAGATCAGGTCAATCGGCTAAACCAACTCCCCCATCGCTATAGTACCAAGGGTGGGGCATTGAATCTGTCGTGGGACGTAGCTAACCATACTCTCAGTTCGATCACCGCCTATAGGGATTACTATTTTGATGCCGGTAGCGGACCGAATACCGTGTTTGACATCGATCGTACCCGCTCCGCCGGTCACGTCGAATACGAACAATACAGCCAAGAATTCAAGCTGAGGTCACAATCGGGTGGTTTCGTCGATTACCAGACCGGAGTTTATCTGTACAGAAACTACATGCCCGAGCGGTGGAGCCAAAACAGATACGGCTCCGATGCCGGGGCTTACTATGCCACTGTTGATCAATATAATCGGCTGGATGCCGACGGCAATGGGCGGTACCTGATGCTGAACTCGATAGACCGGCTATTTACCAAGACCAAAGATGTTCTTCGTAATGAAAGCGTGGCGGGTTATGGCAATATCAATTTCCACCTGTCCGAACCGTTGACGATCAACGCTGGCTTGCGTCTGACGAGCGAAGATCGCCGGACTAGTTCGCTGCGCCGAATCGAAGATCAGGGTTTTGGTGCGGAGTTGAATCCGGCATCGCGGAATAATGTGCAATTGGGCGGATTCAACAGTAATGCGAAAGGGGGACTTACGAGCAACTCGGCGGAGCAATTAGCCCTGGCCAATTTAGTCGCGCAGAAATACTTTAAGCAGTCTTCCTACGCGAAACTAACCGACGCACAAAAGCAACAGGTGGCGGACGCCAAAGCGATACGTCTCGCTCGGTTGGGCGGACTTTATCAAAACACGGACGCCGAACCGTTTGAGAAGGTGCTGCCGACCGCGACGTTCAGCCCCATCTACAAGTTTAACGAGAACCACACGGCTTATTTCACTTATCAACACGGCGAAAAAGCAGGCATTTCGCAAGTCGTCGGCGCGACCGTCAATGGAGGCAAGTCAGCGCCCGCCAAGGAAGAGATAAGCAATAGCTTTGAGCTGGGGTTCAGGTCGTCTCTGTTCAATCGCTCCCTGTTCGTCGCTGCCGATGTCTTCTTCACCAAAATCGACGATTATCTCCAGCCGATGTATTTCGAAGACCAGGCGCAAACCCTCGTGAACAACGATGGCAAGATTGCTTATACCAGTGGCTTGGGCAATGTGCCTGAGGTTCATACCAAAGGGGTGGAGCTGGATCTTACCTATTCCGGGATTGAATATACTACCTTGCGCTTTGCCGGGGCCTACAACGATGCCCGCTACGAAGATTTCAAATTCTTGGCCAAGCCTCTGGAACTTGGCGGCAGCTCGATACCCTATTACGACGCGAGCGGTAAAACCTTGCCCGGCGCGCCCAAGTTTACGTTCAATCTCAACGCCAACTATGCGCGGCCGATATCCGATAGCCTCGACTTTCATGCCAACGTCAATTATCGGTTCACCTCCAGCTATAATAACGACCCATCGCTGTCCCGTTATGCCATGGTGGACCCTTACGGTATAACCGATGTCGCGATCGGATTTGGCCGACGGGACAGGCTCGTCGATGCAAGCTTGATTGTGAATAACCTCTTCGATACCGACTACGGCTTCAATGCGAACTGGAACACCTATGTTCCCAGTCTGCCGCGGTGGGTAGGTTTCATGGTGAGCACCAAGCTTTGAGTTCGGGGGGTAGGTCCCGGCGCGACGCGAGAAGCGCTGATTGCAGTCATATCCCGCCGTTGCCCCGGTGTCGGCCGGCGAAATGTCAGGGACGGCCGCAGGGAGGCAACGCCGGCTTCGCTTAGCTTTGACAGAAATTGTTCCGAGTCGGTATCATTTGTCGATTATGTTCGACCATTTGCCCGAGTTCGTCGATCCCACGGTCATGGCGGAAAAGCAGCGCCGGTTCTCGGGCGCCTTGCCTTTCGCCCGCATGGCGCGCCTGGTGGACGCCGTCGCGAACCGGGACGGTTCTGCGGCATTCGAGCTTGGTTTCGCCAAAGAAGGCCGGCATGTGACCGTAACGGGCCGGGTCAGGGCGGAACTGGCACTGATTTGCCAGTGCTGTTTGGCGCCGATGAGCGTGAACGTCGATGTGGCCGTGAGCCTCGCCGTCGCACGCACCGTCGACGAGGCGAATCTGCTCCCCGAGCGCTACGAGGCGCTGATGCTCGAAGACGACAAGGTCTCTCTGGTCGAGTTGGTCGAGGACGAGTTGCTGCTGGCGGTTCCCTCGGTGCCCCAGCATGAGTCCTGCGTGTCGGCCATTCAGAAAGCGCAGGAGCCGGAGCCGGCCCCGCCGGTCGAGGCACGCAAGAATCCGTTCGCGGTATTGGCAGAGTTAAAGAAAACGCATTAATTACACCGGAGTTAGCTATGGCTGTTCAACAGAATCGTAAAACCCGTTCCAAGCGCGGCATGCGCCGTTCTCACGATGCGCTGAGCGCGAGCGCGCTGTCCATCGAGCCGACCACCGGCGAAACCCATCTGCGTCACCATGTGAGCCCCGAAGGCTATTATCGTGGCCGCAAAGTCGTAGACGTCAAAGGCGAAACCATCTCTGAAGAATAAGCGCGGGCTTTCTGCCCCGCTTCCGCTTCGCGTCCATCCCGCCCGTCCATCCTGTGTGTGCGACGGGCGTTTCCGATCTCGAATTCATAATGCTCAACCCTGTTGATTGCTTACGGAGCGTCGCATGAGCGACAGTTTGGTCATCGCGCTCGACGCCATGGGCGGTGATCACGGGCCCAGTGTCGTGGTGCCCGCCGCGCTTGATTGCCTGGAGGCGAATCACCGCCTCAATCTGATACTGGTCGGCGACGAGACGACGCTGAAATCCGTTCTGGCCGGTGCCGGGAGTCGGTTTGGTGATCGTCTGCGCATCCACCATGCCTCCGAGCAGGTGGAGATGCACGAATCCCCGTCCAAGGCCTTGCGCAACAAGAAAGATTCGTCCATGCGCGTGGCTATCAATCTGGTCAAGGAGGGCGTGGCCGGGGCCTGCGTCAGCGCCGGTAATACCGGGGCGCTGATGGCCATCGCCAAGTTCGTCCTGAAAACTATCCCCGGTGTGGACAGGCCGGCGATTATCGCTACCGTGCCCTCGCATGCGGGACACACCCACATGCTCGATTTGGGGGCGAACGTCGATTGTACCGCCGAGCATCTGCGCCAGTTCGCGGTGATGGGTTACGAGTTGGTGCGAGCCGTGGAAGACAACCCCAATCCCACGGTTGGCCTGCTCAATATCGGCGAGGAAGAAATCAAGGGCAACGAACAGGTCAAGCAGGCGGCCAAGCTGATCGCGGAGTCCCACATCAACTTCATTGGTTATGTGGAAGGCAACGATATCTATACCGGCGATGTGGACATCGTGGTGACCGACGGTTTCATCGGCAACGTGGCCCTGAAGAGCAGCGAAGGCTTGGCCAAGATGATAGGTCAGGAAATGAAGGACGCTTTCCAGAAAAATTGGCTGACCCGCATCGCCGGGCTCGTGGCACTGCCGGTGCTGCGTTCCATACGGCGCAAGTTCGACCCCCGCCAATATAACGGCGCCAGCCTCGTGGGCTTGCGCGGCATCGTGGTCAAGAGCCATGGCAATGCCGATCGACTCGCCGTCGCGCGCGCCATCCATATCGCCGAGCTGGAAATAGAAAAAGACGTCCCCCGGCGCATAGGCGAGCGGGTCGAGGAGATCTTTGCCGAGAGGACAAACGCGTGACCCGATATGCCCGCATCACCGGCACCGGCGGCTACCTGCCCGCCGAGGTCAAAACCAACGATGACATCGCGCAAACGGTGGATACTTCGGACGAGTGGATATTCGAGCGTACCGGGATACGCTCGCGCCATATCGCCGCCCCAGACGAAACGGCTTCCGCCATGGCGGAGATCGCGTCGCGCCAAGCCATGGAAGCCGCTGGTGTCGGTCCCGAGGACATCGATCTGATCATACTGGGGACCAGCACCCCCGATCGCATCTTCCCCAGTACGGCCTGTTTGCTGCAACAGCGTTTGGGGGTCCGTCAAGGTGCCGCCTTCGACGTGCAGGCCGCCTGTTCGGGTTTCATATTCGCCTTGAGCATCGCCGATCAGTATGTGCGCACGGGTACCGCCAAGCGCGCCCTCGTGGTCGGAAGCGAGCTGAATTCGCGCGTGGTCGACTGGAACGATCGGGCCACCTGCATCCTCTTCGGCGACGGGGCGGGCGCGGTGGTGCTGGAAGCGGCCGAGCAGCCCGGCATCCTGAGCACCCACATCCATTCCGACGGCCAGTTCCAGGACTTGTTATACCTACCCAACTCCGATGTCGGCATCGACGACGAGCGCTACATCCAGATGCAGGGTAACGAGGTGTTCAAGGTGGCCGTCAACACGCTAGGCCGCATCGTCGACGATACCCTGGCGGCCAATGGCATGGACAAGTCCGAAGTCGACTGGCTGGTGCCGCATCAGGCCAATATCCGCATCATCGGCGCGACGGCCAAGAAACTGAAACTGCCCATGGATCGGGTCGTAGTGACGATCGAAAACCAGGGCAATACCTCGTCCGCCTCCATTCCCCTGGCGCTCAACGAAGCGATCCGCGATGGGCGCATCCAGCGCGGTCAGGTGGTGCTGATGGAGGCCTTCGGCGGCGGCTTCGCCTGGGGTTCGGCGTTGATACGCTATTGATCCGGGAGTAATCCATGAGTGTGACAGACAACGGCCTGGCTTTCGTTTTTCCCGGCCAGGGTTCGCAATCGGTCGGCATGCTGCAGGAGCTCGCCGCCGAACACGCGGAAGTGCAGGAAACCTACGCGGAAGCCTCCGATGTGCTCGGCTTCGATTTATGGCGGCTGGTTGTAGACGGTCCGGCCGAAGAACTTAACCTCACCGAAAACACCCAGCCCGCCATGTTGGCGGCGGGGGTCGCCGTCTGGCGGGTGTGGCGCAAGGTGAGTGAAGTGGTGCCCGCTTGGTCGGCGGGGCACAGCCTGGGCGAGTACACCGCCTTGGTCTGCGCCGATGCCATCGCTTACCGGGATGCGGTGTCGCTGGTGAGGGAGCGTGCCCGGCTGATGCAGGCGGCGGTCGCGCCGGGAGTGGGCGCGATGGCGGCCATCCTGGGCCTGGACGACCATGTGGTGGTGGAGGTCTGCAGCAGCGTTTCGACGGCCGAGCAGGTCGTGACGCCGGCCAACTTCAATGCGCCCGGCCAGGTTGTCATCGCCGGTCATGCGGCCGCGGTCGAAAAAGCCATCGAAGCCGCCAAGTCTCACGGTGCCAAACGCGCGGTAATCTTGCCGGTGAGTGTGCCTTCACATTGCCCCCTCATGCAGGAGGCCGCGGAAAAATTCCATGCGATCTTGGCCGGCGTCAAGATCGAGAGTCCGGCGATTACCGTCATTCATAATGTCGATGTCGCCCCGCATCCCGCGCCAGAGGTGATCGCCTCTGCCCTGGAAAAACAACTCTACGGCTCGGTGCGCTGGGCGGATTCGGTGCGCTTCATGTACGAGCAGGGCGTGCACCGCTTCGTCGAATGCGGTCCGGGCAAGGTTTTAGCGGGGCTCACCAAGCGCATTGCACCCGAGGCCCGGGCCGAGGCTGTTTTTAGTCCCGATTCCCTGAACAAAGCCCTGGAGCTTGTGAAATGAGTGGACAAATTGCTGTAGTGACCGGCGCCAGCCGTGGCATCGGCCATGCGATCGCCTTGCGGCTGGCCCGCGACGGCTTTACCGTGATCGGCACGGCGACGAGTGAGTCCGGCGCGGACGCTATCGGTGCCGCGTTCGCCAGCGCCGGCCTGCAAGGCCATGGCAAGGTGCTCGACGTTGCGGAACCCGCGTCCATCGAGTCTTTCGTCAAGGCGGTCAGCGACGAATTCGGGCCGGTCACCGTGCTGGTCAACAATGCCGGCATCACGCGCGACAACTTGATGTTGCGCATGAAGGACGAGGAGTGGGACGCCATCATACTGACCAATCTGACCTCGGTTTACCGTTTGAGCAAGGCCTTCCTGAAAGGCATGGTCAAGGCCAGGACCGGTCGCATCGTCAACATCACCTCGGTGGTCGGTGCGACCGGTAATGCCGGTCAAGCGAATTACGCGGCGGCTAAGGCGGGCGTGATAGGTTTCACCAAATCGCTGGCGAAGGAATTGGGTTCGCGCAACATCACGGTCAACGCGGTGGCGCCAGGATTCATCGACACGGATATGACCCGCGACCTGCCCGAGGAACATAAAAAGGCCTTGTTGGGGTCTATTCCCCTGGGGCGTTTGGGTGAGTCCGAGGAAATCGCCGCCGCGGTGGCATTTTTGTCTTCTGCGGAGGCCTCCTATATCACGGGCGAGACGCTGCATGTCAACGGCGGAATGTATATGGCTTGACCGGCGCTCCGTTTCCGCGCTGGCGCTATCGTGGTATCGTACGCGCCGCCGCGTGGAGGCCTACGCGAGGATTTCAAACTGATAAGAAAATCCCGCGAGCGCAGATAAAGCTTGTAATGAGCACATTTCAAATTAAAATTCACCGGCTTTAAATTTACGAGTAACCTTCGAGGAAACAATACAATGAGTGACGTTGCAGAGCGTGTTAAAAAGATCGTTACCGAGCAGTTGGGCGTGAAAGAAGAAGTTTCCAACGAAGCTTCCTTCGTAGACGATCTCGGAGCCGATTCCTTGGACACGGTTGAACTTGTAATGGCTCTGGAAGAAGAATTCGAATGTGAGATCCCGGACGAAGATGCCGAGAAGATCACCACGGTGCAGCAGGCTATCGATTACATCGAAAGCCACAGCTAATAAAACGCCCCGAACGCCCCACCGGATCCCAGATCCGGTGGGGCGCGTTTTTTTGTTTGTAGCAGGGTGCCTATCTTGAGTAAGCGTCGTGTAGTGATCACCGGCCTGGGCATGGTTACGCCCGTGGGCCTGAATGTCGCCGATTCCTGGGACAACGTGTTGAACGGTCGGAGCGGTATCGGCCCGATCGAGCATTTCGACGTATCGGACTTTGCCACGCGTTTCGGTGGTTCGGTTCGCGGCTTTGACGTCAGCCAATACATCGCCGAGAAAGAAGCCAAGAAGATGGATATCTTCATCCATTACGGGCTGGCGGCCGGCAGCCAGGCGATCGAAGACTCCGGGCTCGAAGTGACCGAGGACAATGCCGAACGCATCGGCGTGGTGATCGGATCGGGCATAGGCGGCATCACCGGCATCGAGCACGGTCACGCGGCTTACCAGAAAGGCGGTCCGCGCAAGATCTCGCCGTTCTTCGTGCCGAGCAACATCATCAACATGATATCCGGCAATCTGTCCATCAAATATGGACTGAAAGGACCGAATTTCGCCATCGTTACCGCCTGCGCGACGGCCACCCACAGCATCGGCGATGCCGCGCGCCTGATCGCCTACGGTGATGCCGACGTCATGGTCGCCGGCGGGGCCGAAATGGCGACCTCGCCGACCTCGCTGGGCGGCTTCGCCTCGGCGCGCGCTTTGTCTCGCCGCAACGACGAGCCCACGCGCGCGAGTCGTCCCTGGGATCGGGGCCGCGACGGCTTCGTGCTGAGCGACGGCGCCGGTGTGGTGGTTTTGGAGGAGTTGGAACATGCGCAGAAGCGCGGCGCGCGCATCTACGGGGAGTTGATCGGCTACGGATTGAGCGCCGATGCGTATCACATGACCATGCCGCCGGAGAGCGGGGAAGGGGCTGCGCGCTGCATGAAGTCGGCGCTGCGCGACGCCGGTATCAATTCCGATCAGATCGATTACATCAACGCGCACGGCACCTCGACCCCGGCCGGCGACTTGGCGGAAACCCGCGCGGTTAAAACGGCGTTCGGCGATGCCGCTTACCGTACTCCGGTGAGCTCCACGAAGTCCGTTACCGGTCATTTGCTGGGGGCGGCCGGTGGCATCGAGGCGATATTCTCGGTACTGGCCCTGCGCGACCAGGTCATTCCGCCCACCATCAACCTGGACGATCCGGATCCGGAGTGCGATCTGGATTATGTGCCGCATACCGCCCGCCAGGCCAAGCTGGACATCGTCATGTCCAACTCCTTCGGCTTCGGTGGCACCAACGGCACCCTGATATTCAAGCGTTACGGCTGATCAGCCGGAGTTCGTGCGGGCTCGCTTCGAGCGGCGGCCCGCATTTTCGTCCTGACACGCTCGGTTTTCTCCACCGTTCAACTCCCGTCGGATTGCTTCCAAGGACCACAGCCTTGCCACACGCCGGTTCGGTATTGATCAATGGATTTCCCGAGCGGACCGTAGACATCGCCGATCGCGGCTTTCAATACGGCGATGGAATATTCACCACGCTCGCCGTATCGCGCGGCCTTCCCCTGTTCCTGAGCGAACATCTCGAGCGGCTGCAGCGCGATGCCGTCCGCTTGGGCATGGAATCCCCGGATCCCGAACTCCTGGCCGGGGAAGTCGCCCGGCTGGCGGTGGGCGTGAGCGCAGGCGTCATCAAGATCATCCTGACCCGCGGTTCCGGCGGGCGTGGCTATCGTGTTCCCGTGCCGGCTCAAACGACGCGCGTCGTCAGCCTGCATCCTTATCCCGCAATTCCTTCGAGTAGGGATAGCGTAGGGATTGCCGTGCGCCTATGCCGGTTGCGCCTCGCGGTGCAACCGCGCCTCGCCGGCGTCAAACATTTGAATCGCCTGGAGCAGGTGCTGGCGCGGGCGGAATGGGAAGACGAAACCATCCTGGAAGGGTTGTTGCTGGATGTGGACGGCCATGTCGTGGAGGGTGTCATGAGCAATCTGTTCGTGGTCAAGGACGGTGTCGTGCGCACCCCCTTGCTGGACCGCTGCGGCGTCAGCGGTGTGATGCGGGGCGTGGTCATCCGTTTGGCCACGGCTCTGCATGTGCCGGTCGCCGAGACCCGGCTCGGCCTGGAGGAAATTTACGATGCGGACGAATTGTTCCTGACCAATTCGGTCACCCGCATCCGGCCCATCGGTCGCTTCGAATCCCGCGATTATCGGCCGGGCCCGCTGACGGGACGATTGATCGCGCAACTGGACGCGCACATCGAGAGCGAGATCGCCAGGGCATGCGGCGCCTGACCGGCATCTTCGTCGTTCTGGCCAGCTTTTACTCCGGCTGGCTGTGGATGGATTATCGCGCCTTTCCCGCGCGTCAGGTTGCCAACGCCCAGACGGTCGTCATCGAGATTGCGCGCGGGCGGGGCCTGAAAGCCATCGCCGAACAACTGGAGCAGGCCGGCGTCTTGGATCGCCGGCTATGGTTCACGCTCTACGCCTATGTCCAGGGCGTGGCGGGGAAGCTCAAGGCGGGCGAATATGAGATCCCTGCGGGGCTGGGCCAGACTCAGGTCCTGGACATGCTGGTGGCGGGCAGGGTCAAGCAGTATCCGCTCACCGTCCCGGAAGGCTGGCGTTTTGCCCAGATGCTCGAAGCCATGGACAGGCAAACCGCGTTGCTGCAAAACGTGCGGGAAAAAAGCGGCAAGGATTTGATGACGCTATTGGGCATGCCGGATCACGTGCCCGAAGGCTGGTTTTATCCCGATACCTATTTCTACCATAAAGGCATGGCGGCGCTGGAACTTTTGCGGCTGGCCCAGCGGAAAATGCAAACGATATTGGCGCAGGAGTGGCAGGGCAGGGCGCCCGAACTGCCGCTCGCATCGCCGTACGAAGCCTTGATACTGGCCTCCATCGTCGAGAAGGAAACCGGCCTGGCCGAGGAGAGGCCGAAGATCGCCGGCGTATTCCTGCGCCGGCTGGCCAGGAACATGCCGTTGCAAACCGATCCCACCGTGATCTACGGCATGGGGGACGCCTACCGCGGGAACCTGCGCAAGGAGGACCTGATGCGCGATACGCCCTACAACACCTACGTCCATCACGGCCTGCCGCCGACTCCCATCGCATTACCCGGCCAGCAAGCCATCCGTGCCACCCTGCATCCGGAACCCGGCGAGAGCCTTTATTTCGTGGCGCGGGGTGATGGCGGCCATGTATTTTCCGACACCCTCGATCAGCACAACCGCGCCGTCGAACTCTATCAGCGACATCAGCCATGACACGTGGAAAGTTCATCACCCTGGAAGGCGGCGAAGGCCTGGGCAAGAGCACCAACCTGGCGTTCGTGCGGGATCAGGTCGAAAAGGCCGGCCATCCAGCGATAGCCACGCGGGAGCCGGGTGGAACCCGACTGGGCGAGGCGGTGCGGGCGCTGTTGCTGGGGAGTGATGCCATCGACCCACGGGCCGAACTCCTGTTGCTGTTCGCGGCGCGTGCCCAGCATATCCATGAAGTCATCGAGCCGGCGCTCGCGGCGGGGCATTGGGTGGTCTGCGACCGCTTTACCGACGCCAGCTACGCCTATCAGGGTGCCGGGCGGGGTCTGGAACGGGCTTTCATCGAATCGCTGGAACGGCATGTTCAAGCCGGCCTGAGCCCCGATCTCACCCTCTTGTTCGATGCGCCCGTGGATATCGGTCTGGCGCGCGTGCGGGCCCGCGGGGAGTCCGACCGCTTCGAGCGCGAGCGGGTCGATTTTTTCGAGCGGATACGGGCCGCCTATCTGGATCAGGCGCGGCGGTTTCCCGGGCGGGTGCGGCTGGTCGATGCGTCCCAGCCCCTGGCGTCGGTGCAGGACGCCATCGCCCGTCACCTGAACCCGTGGCTGGGCACATGAGTCTGGCGGACGACCTGCCCTGGCTGGCGCCGGCCTGGCAGCGTCTGATCGCTTATACGGCCAACGATCGCCTGCCCCAGGCCTTGCTGGTCACCGGCAAGCCGGGTTTGGGCAAGATGCGCCTGGCTTTGGCTTTCGCCCAGCGTCTATTGTGCCGATCGCCGTCCGATGAAGCGTGCGGCATTTGCGCGAGTTGCCTGCTTTTTCAGGCCCAGACCCATCCCGACCTGCAACGGGTCGAACCGATCGAGGCCGGCAAACCGATCATCGTCGATCAGATCCGCGGCCTGATCGAAAAACTGGCGCTCGCGCCTCAATATGGCGGGAAGCGGGTGGTCATCATCGCTCCGGCCCAAAGCATGAATATTTCAGCCGCCAACAGCCTCCTGAAAACGCTGGAGGAGCCCGATGCCCATACGCTCATGCTGCTGTTGAGCGATGACCCGCACAGCTTGCCGGCCACGATACTGAGTCGTTGCCAGCGCCTGAACATAGTTCCGCCGACGCGCGATCTGGCGCTGGCCTGGCTGAGTCGCAAAGGCGTGGCGCAGGCCGATGCCTTGCTGACACTGGCCCAAGGCGCGCCGTTGCGGGCACTGGCCCTGGCCGGCGAGGACGCGATCGAGCGCCGCAGCGGTTTTTTCTCGGCTTGGCAAGCCGTAGGGGCGAAGCGGCAGGACCCGCTGAGCGTGGCCGACCGATGGCAACCGTCCAGCACGAAGACGCCGCCGGTGAGCTGCGAGTCGCTGACGGAATGGATGCTGTCCTGGACTCAGGACCTGATCCGCTTACGGGCTGCGTCCGCGCAGGCCGACCTGGATAACCCGGACCTGCGGCCCGGTTTGCAAGCCCTCAGCGAAAAGCTAGACTTGAAGGCGATTTACGCCTTTTTGGATCGCCTCCTGGCGGCGCGGCAAATGCTGACGGGGCAGGTCAACCGCCCCTTGCTGCTCGAAGAGTTGCTGATCCTATGGTCACGTCTGCAACGCCATTGAAACGAGTCATCCCATGAGCGAAGCCACACCCGCACCCAGCCCCATGCGTCAGGGTCTCTTGTCGCTCACCATCCGCGAAAAGAACGCCTTGTATGCCGCCTACATGCCTTTCGTCAAAAACGGCGGCTTGTTCATCCCCACCGGCAAGCCTTATCAACTGGGCGACGAGGTCTTCATGCTGCTCAATCTCATGGATGAGACCGAGCGTATTCCCATCGCCGGCAAAGTTATCTGGATTACGCCCAAGGGTGCAGAAGGCTACCGTTCCACCGGTATCGGCGTGCAGTTCAGCGAACAGGACGGCGGCACGACCCGCAGCCGGATCGAAAATTACCTGGCTGGCGCGGTGGAGTCGGACCGGCCCACGCACACGCTGTGATACCCCGCACTTGCCCAACGGCCCCGTACGGGGCCTTTTCATTTCCAATTTCCTATCATGCTCATCGATTCGCACTGCCATCTCGACCGTCTCGACCTTGCACCCTACGGCCACGATTTTTCCCGCTTCGTCCAGGAAACCCGGGAGGCGGGCGTGGGCCACATGCTCTGCGTTTCCATCAGTCTGGAAGCTTACCCGGCGATGAGGGCGCTGGCGGAAGGGCATGACGCCATCTCGGTATCCGTGGGCGTGCATCCCAACGAAAGGGATTGCCACGAACCCAGCGTGGAAGACCTGGTTGAGAGGGCGACCGACCCGAAAGTGGTGGCCATAGGCGAGACGGGGCTGGACTATTTCCGCAGCGAGGGCGATCTGGCCTGGCAGCATGAGCGCTTCCGCACCCATATCCGTGCCGCGCGGGCGGCCGGCAAGCCGCTCATCATCCACACCCGCGAATCGCGGGAAGATACCTTGCGTATCCTGGAAGAGGAGGGCGCGGCCGAGGTCGGCGGCGTGCTGCATTGTTTCACCGAAGACTGGGAAACCGCCCGCCGCGCCCTGGACCTGAATTTCTACATCTCGTTTTCGGGCATCGTCACCTTCCGCAACGCCGCGCAGATCCAGGATGCCGCGCGCCGGGTGCCAGACGACCGTTTCCTGGTCGAAACCGATTCGCCCTACCTGGCGCCCATACCCCATCGCGGTAAACCCAACTATCCGGCCTATGTCCGCCATGTGGCGGAATTCGTGGCCGATCTGAGGCAAACCCGGTTTGAAACCGTCTGCGAGCTCAGTTCGGAGAACTATCGGCGCTTGTTCGGAACGGCCGCCTGACGCTCCAGGGTTCGTATCCTATTTATCGTGCTTGATGTACTTGAACCGCGGGTCGTCCGGCGTGCCTTCGAAGATGCCGGCGCTTTCGGTTGCGGCATCCCAGCCTAGGACCTCTTCGATTTTTTTGGCCAATAGGAAGTCCCGGTCGGTGACGCCCTTGGCGGCGTGGGTGACCAGTTTCACGATCACGAAGGCGTAGGAAACGGTCAGGTCGGGATGGTGCCAGGCGGTTTCCGCGAGATGGCCCACCGTGTTGACCACCATCAGCGTGGCCTTCCATCCGGCGGTCTTGTATTTCCGCCTTATCCAGCCGTTTTCGTAATACCAGTGCGGCAGTTCTTCCTTCAGCCGTTGCTCGATTTCCGCATCGCTATAAGTCTTGAGGTCTCTACCGCTCATGGCCGGACTCCGGGTTGTTCGGGAAGGGCACAGCTTCGGTCCGCCGCCCGGCGTCTGTCAACGCGCGAGGGACTTTTGCAAATCCAAAGGTAATCCGCGCGCCTGACGCGTCCCCGGCATTCCTCTAGAATGCGGCCAGCGTTTTTGTATTCCGGCGTCGCGCGTTCCGTGCAGCCGGTCCGAACCAACATCGACCATCCGAGACGAGTCCCATGGGCAGGCATTATCTGGAGCATTTGTTCACGCCGCGCAGCATCGCGGTATTCGGCGCCAGTCCGCTGGCGGAAGCAGTCGGCGGACGGGTGTATGAGAACCTGCTGAACGGCGGCTTCGCCGGGCCGGTTCATGCCATCAATCCCAAGTATCAAGCCATAGGCGAAAAACCTTGCTACGCCTCGCTGGACGAATTGAACGAACGGGTCGATCTGGCCATCATCGCGACCCCGGCGGCCACGACGCCGGCGATCATCCGTTCCTGCGGGGAACATCAGATCAAGGCCGCCATCGTGCTTTCGGCCGGTTTCGGCGAATTGGAAGGCGCCGGCAAGGCGCTGGAACACACCTTGCTCGAAGAAGCGCACCGCAGCCGGGTCCGTCTACTCGGGCCGAACTGCCTGGGGCTGATGCGCACCTCGATCGGCATGAACGCCACCTTCAGCAACAACGTCGCCAAGCCGGGATCGCTGGCGCTGGTTTCCCAGTCGGGCGCGATCTGCACGGCCATCCTCGACTGGGCCAGCGCCCACGAGGTCGGTTTCTCCACCATGGTGTCGGTCGGCGATGCCGCCGATGTCAGTTTCGGCGACATCCTGGATTATCTGTCCATGGACCCGGAGACCCGTAGCATCCTGATGTATATCGAGGGGGTGCGCGATGCGCGGCGCTTCATGAGCGGCCTGCGCGCGGCGGCCCGCCTGAAGCCGGTCATCGTCATCAAGGCCGGGCGCCACGCCGAAGGCTCGCGCGCCGCCATGTCGCATACCGGTTCGCTGGTCGGTTCCGACGACGTGTTCGATGCCGCGCTGGAGCGCGCCGGCGTGGTGCGGGCCGACACCATAGAGCAATTGTTCGCCGCCGCCCAGTTGCTTTCCAATCCGCATCGCATCGGCGGCAACCGCCTGGCCATCATCACCAACGCCGGTGGGCCCGGCGTGATGGCGACCGACCGCGCGGTAGAGCAAGGGATAAAATTGGCCGAGCTGAGCCCCGATACCCGGACCAAACTGGATGCTGTGTTGCCCAAAACCTGGTCGCACAACAATCCGGTCGACATCCTGGGCGATGCCACGCCGGAACGTTACCAGGCGGCGGTGGAAGCCTGCCTGGCGGACGATCAGATCGACGGTCTGCTGGTGATGCTGACGCCGCAAGCCATGACCGCGCCCACCGAGGCGGCGAAGGCCGTCATCAAGGCCGACAACCCCGAAGGCAAGCCCGTACTCGCCTGCTGGCTGGGCGAAACCCAGGTGCGCAAGGGACGGGAAACCTTCGCGCGCCATCACGTGCCCAGTTTCATCAACCCGGAAAGCGCGCTGGAGGCCTTCGGCTTTCTGGCGGCTTATCGTCGCAACCAGGAATTGTTGATGCAGGCGCCGGGCCCTTTGGCCGAACTGGAACCGCCGGATATCGAGGGTGCCAAGCTCATCATCGAAGGGGCCCTCGCGGAAAACCGCACGCTGCTCTCGGCCCTGGAAACCCGCGCGCTGCTGCGCGCATTCAGCATACCCATGCTGCCCGCGATGACCGCCCATTCGCCCAATGAGGCCCTGGCCGCGGCGGAATATCTGGGTTTCCCGGTGGCGCTGAAGATCCTGTCGCCGGACATCACGCACAAATCCGATGTCGGCGGCGTCCGCCTCAATGTCGGCCGGGCGCAAGCGGTGCGCCATGTCTACAGCGAAATGCTGGAGCACGTACGCGAACTGCGGCCTGAGGCACGGCTGGAAGGCGTGAGCGTGGAGAAGATGTATCGCGGCGGCAGCGGGCGCGAACTGCTGGTCGGCGTCATCGACGATCCGGTGTTCGGGCCGGTGGTCAGTTTCGGCGCCGGCGGGGTGACGGTGGAAATCCTGCAGGATCGCGCGGTCGCGCTGCCGCCTTTGAACGATTACATCGCCCGCTCGATGATAAGGCAGACCCATATTTCCAGGCTGCTGGAGAAATTCCGCAATCTGCCACCGGCGGATCTGGATGCCATCGTCCACGTGCTCCTGCGGGTCTCGGAAATGGTCTGCGAACTGCCGCAGATCAAGGAAATGGACATCAACCCGCTGACCGTGGACGAAAGCGGCGCCTGGGCGCTGGATGCACGCATCGTCGTGCAATACCAGCCGCCGGGGCGGCATCCCTACGACCACATGGCCATCCATCCTTATCCCAGCCACCTGGTCACACACTGGCAAATGCCCGATGGCGTCGATGTCACCATCCGCCCCATTCGTCCGGAAGACGCGGAGATGGAACGCGATTTCGTCCGCCGGCTGTCGCCCGAGGCCAAGTATTTCCGCTTCATGGAGACCCTGCACGAACTCAGCCGGGAAATGCTGATCCGCTTCACCCAGCTCGATTATTCGCGCGAACTGGCTTTCATCGCGGTCGTCAAAAAAGACAATCAGGAGCTGGAGGTCGGCGTGGCGCGTTATTTCAGCAATCCGGACGGCGAAAGCGGCGAAATCGCCCTGGTGGTCGCGGACGACTGGCAGAGCAAGGGCATAGGCACCCGGCTGATGACTTGCGTGATCGATGCCGCGCGGGAAAAGAACTTCCACACCCTGCAGGGCGAGGTGCTGGCGAACAACGTCAAGATGCTGCACCTGATGAGCAAGCTGGGCTTCACCCAGAGCAAGAAGATCGACGAGCCGGGCGTGGTGGTGGTGACCAAGCCTTTGTAAGGGCCGAGTCGAGGCTTGCCGGTGCGCAAGTCCGCCATTCGCATTTCAAAGGCACGGTGGCCGAAATCGAAGCAGCCTGAATCTCCCTGCTGAGGGATCGGTTGCCGTCCAGCGGTCCGCAGCTGGATGCCCGCCTATGTTTCGAACATTACCCGATGGAGTCGCTCTACGATCCGGACGGCGGGTCTTCGCCTGCGAGATCTGCATAGCCTCCCGTTAGACTCGGGGACCGGTCCCGAGAGTTTCCCGCTTCCCGTCGATTGACGCCGTTTCGGCGCGGGCGCATTCTGGGTTCGCGACGGGCGCCCGTCTCGTCGTGCTTCCCGAGCTGATGACCGTTAATCCATCGGAGTTAGCCATGAACAAATCCGTCAGTATGTTCGCTTTTTCAGCCTGTATCGCCACGTTCGGTGCGTTCGCGTTCGCGGAGGAGAAAGAGGCTCCGCCGCCCATGCCAGCTCATGAAGGCATGGGTGGAATGGGGGGCATGGGAGCCATGCACGGCATGAGCGAAGAGCAACGGGACGCCCATATGCGGCAGATGCAGGAATTCATGCTGAAGAGTCACGACTTCATGCATCAGATACGCGATGCCAAGGATGAAAAGGAGCAGGCGCGCTTGAAGGACGAGTGGCTGCAGGCGATGAAGCAACACATGAAGTCCCATCAGGTGCCGCAACAACTCAAGATGCACGGCATGCCCGAACACGGCAGTCCCAAGAAATAGCCTCCCGCGCCCGAAGCGCGCCGGAATTCGGCAGGCCGCGAATTCCGGCGCGTTTCGGGCCGCTGTCTCGCTTCCGAGCCGATGCGCGACTCGGCCGATTCAGGTCTCCGCGGCGCCTATGGTAGATTGTCCCCTCGCGCGCAGAAGTTGGACGTGGAGGGTCGGACAGGTGGCTGAATATCGGCGGGACATAGAGGCGTTTCTTGCGGTCGACGAGCCGGTCTTATTGCAGCTCAAGGTCGCCAGCCAGTCGGGACAGCGCTACCGGTCCGTGGTGCGCGGCTGGGTCAAATCGCAATACATCATGCTGGATCGCCCCCGCACGGAGGCGCACTATGTCTATATGGAACGCCGCGACCGGTGCGTCGTGCGTTTCGTGACCCAGGGCAAGGCCTGCGGATTCGAGTCGACCATCCTGGACTGGGACGAACGCCCCCACATTTCCTATTGCCTGGTGGCATGGCCCGAGAGTCTGGAACTGGTCGCGTTCCGCAAATCCCAGCGCATCGATCTGTTCGTTCCGTGCCGCGTCACGCTGGAGGGCAAGGAGTTCGAGGGGGAGGTCCGCGACCTCAGCCTCGACGGATGCCGCGTCTCGACCGCCGTCGTGGTGGCGAACAACGAGAAGGTCGAACTGGCTTTCACGCTTCCCAACGGCATCCCCGTGGAACGGCTGCGCGCCAATATACGCAACACCCACGTCACCGACGCGGGCTCGGTTTTCGGTTGCGAATTCCTCGGGAATCAGGAGTACGTGCAGAGCGATCTGGCGTTTTATGTGGCGGCGACACTCGAGCGCCCGACGGCCGATCACAAGGTGGCGCCGCGTCTGCTCATCGTCGAACAGAACCAGGAGCGCGTCGCGCAGCTGCGCAAGGCATTCACGGACAAGGGATGGCATGTCTTCAACACGCCCAGTTCGATCGAGGCCCTCCTGCGCCTGCGGATGATGCCGCCGACGGCCGTGTTGGTAAGCCAGGAGCAATCCGACGTCGCCGGCGTGCAGTTCATGGATCTTCTCAAGGCCGCACGCTGGGTCGAGACCATCCCCGTCTATTTCTACGGGCCCGGCGGAAAACCGCTGCCCGGCGGTGCCATGGGCCATTTTTCATCCGACGCGAGTGCGCAGGAAATGCGCGACGAGATGGAAGCTGCGCTGGCGGCGTCGGGTCCGTCGGCCGGCATTCCCCCAGCCAGATAGCCCGTGTAGATGCGCCTCCCTGCGGGCACCGGCTTAATTCCCGGGGTGTGCCCGTATCAGCCTGACCAGGCCGTTCGCCGTCATGTTCTCGACCGATTCCACGGCCAATCCGGCGAGGCGGGCATTTTCCAGCGTCCGCCGGTTGATGTGCGCCCCCACCATGCGGACGATCACGGGGTCGATCAGGTCCATGAGCCGGCCGATCAGGGGCTGTTCGAGGCGCACATGTTCCAGCAGGAGGACTGTGCCTCCCGGCTTGACCACGCGGGCCAGCTCCGCCATCCCGAGTACGGGGTCGGGAACCGAGCAGAATACGAAAGTGGCCACGGCCGCGTCGAAGGACCCGTCCGGGAAGTCCAGGGACTGCGCATCCATCTCCCGCAAATCCACGGCGATGTGCTCGCGCTCGGCCCGGCGGCGCGCCCGCTCCAGCATGCGATCGCTCAGGTCGATTCCGCAGACCTCGGCGCCCTTGGGATAATACGCCATGTTTTTCCCGGTCCCCACGCCCACTTCCAGTATCTTTCCCGGCCCGACCTGATCCCATAAGCGCTGTCGCCAGGTCTTGGCGCGGAGTTCCATCAGCGCTTCCAGGCCATCGAAGATGCGTGCGATGCGGTTGTAGCGCGCCTTGGCCAGCGCGGTTGCCTGCGGGTCTATCATGCCGGACTTATTCCGCTGGATGCCCGACCGGAAATCCGCCTGCGCTCCATTCACGCTTTCTGCAACTGATCGCGTATCGGCAGGCTGCGTATGCGCTTGCCGGTGGCGGCGAATATCGCATTGCACAGCGCCGGGGCGATGGGCGGCACGCCGGGCTCGCCGAGGCCACCGAGGGGGGTGTCGAATTGCTCGGTGGGCAGCAGGTGTACCCGGATTTCGCGCGGCGCATTATCCATGCGGGTGATCTGGTAGGTGTGGAAGTTGTCCTGTTCCACCGCGCCGTTCTTGAAGCTGATTTCGCCCAGCGTCGCCAGGCTGACGCCCATGATGCAGGCCCCTTCGATCTGCGCGCGTATGCGTTCCGGGTTGACCTGCGGGCCGCAGTCCACGGCCACGTCGACACGGGGTATGCTCAGTTCGCCGTCCTTGCCGATGGCCACTTCCACCACCGCCGCAACATAGGTGACGAAGCTGTAGTGGGCGGCGATGCCCAGTCCGCGGCCCTCGGGCAAGGCACGGCCCCAGCCGGCTTCGTGGGCGGCGGTTTCGGCCACCCGGCGCAGGCGTCCGGTATCGATGGGATAGAGTTCCGGCGATTCGCCGTGGTTCCAGGTGTCGCCCAGGGTGCGCGGATCGATGTGGCGCGGCGGGCCGATCAGATCCAGCAGGAAATCCTTGGGATCGCGTCCCGCCGCGTGGGCCAGTTCAGCCACGAAGGACTGGATGGCGTAGGCATGGGGTATGTTGGACACGGAACGGAACCAGCCGATGCGCGTGTGGGCTTCGGCTTCCGGGTTTTCGATGCGCAGGTTGGGGATGGCAAAGGGCACGTTGATGACGCCCAGGCCCAGTTCCACCGGCATCTCGTGTTTGTTGTCCGGTCCGAAGGTCGAGCCGATGCTGGGTGCGACCGTACGGTGCAGCCAGGCCGTCGGTTTGCCCTGGGCGTCCAGGCCGGCTTCCAGGCGCTCGACCGAAACCGTGTGGAAATAACCGTGGCTCAGGTCGTCCTCGCGCGTCCAGGTTAGCTTGACCGGCTTGCCGTTCACGGCCTTGGACAGCAGAGCCGCCTCGACCACGAAGTCGGGCTTGGATTTGCGGCCGAAACCGCCGCCCAGCAGGGTGACGTGCACCGTGACCTTGTCCGCCGGCAGCCCGAGCCACTTCGCTACGCGGTCGCGGGCGGCCTGGGGCGACTGGATGCAGGCCCAGACCTCGCATTTCCCGTTGGCGATGCGCGCGGTCGCGGCCGGCGGTTCCATGGGCGCCTGGGCGAGATGCGGAACGTAGTATTCCGCTTCTGCCCGTTTGGCCGCGGATTTCAAAGCCGCATCGGCATCGCCTTCGTTGCGCACCACCTGGCCCGGTTTGCGCGCGGACGCTTCGAGCTCCGCCCGATAGGCGACCGAGTCGTAGGCGCCGTGCGGCCCTTTGTCCCATTCGATCTTGAGCGCCTTGCGTCCCTGGATGGCCGCCCAGGTGGTGCGGGCGATCACCGCCACGCCGCCCAGCGGATTGAATTCGGCCGGTGGCGGACTGCTGGGGATTTCGACGATCTTGACCACACCCGGCACCTTGAGGGCAGCGTCGGCGTCGAAGCGCAGGACTTTTCCGCCGACGTTGGGCGGCCGGGCCACCACGGCGTAGCGCGTGTCCTTGAGCCGGGTGTCGATGCCGTATTGCGCCTTTCCGCTGACGATATCGTGGCCATCATAGAGGCCGGTCTGGCCCTTGCCGATATAGCGGAATTCGCTGGGATTCTTCAGGCGCAGGCTTTCCCGAGCCGGCACCGGCAGTTTCGCCGCCGCCTTGGCCAGTTGGCCGTAGCCGAGTTTCCGCCCGCTGCTCGTATGGACCACCTGATGCGATTCGGCGCGGACTTCCTCCACCGGCACTTTCCAACGGGCCGCCGCCGCCGATTCCAGCATCTGGCGGGCCGCCGCGCCGACCCGGCGCATGGGCAGGAAGAAATGGCGCAGGCTGCGCGAGCCGTCGGTGTCCTGGTTGCCGTAACGGATTTCGTCGCCGGGCGCCTGCTCGATGCGCACCTTCTGCCAGTCGGCTTCGAGCTCGTCGGCCACCGCCAGAGGCAGGCTGGAGCGCACGCCCTGGCCCATCTCCGAGCGGTGGCAAACGATGGTCACCGTGCCGTCGGCGGCAATGGCGACGAACACCAGCGGATTGTCCACCCAGCCGTGCGGCATGCCGTCGGCGCCGAATTTGGCCGCTTCCTTGGGCGCGGCCGTTTCGTCGGCCAGGGTGAAGGCCGGGAATCCGCCGGCCAGCACGAAGCCGGTCAGCGCCAGGTCCTTGAGGAATTCGCGCCGGCTGACGTTGACGATGCTCAGGCCGTCGGTAGCGGTGTCGCGGCGATAGGCTTGTGATGAGTTGCTCATGACCGGTCTCCTGTCGAGGAAATCGCCGCTAGGCGGGCTGGGCGTTCTCCGTCAGCTTCTTCCGGCGGAGGGGAGGCGAGCACCGTCGTGGTGGCTGTGCCGTGTCCCGTGTGGCCGGCGGCCAGCTTGATGGCGGCGCGTATGCGGGGATAGGTGCCGCAGCGGCAGATGTTGCCGCTCATCGCCGCATCGATGTCGGCGTCGCTGGGTTTGGGGGTGCGCTTGAGCAGGGCGGTCGCCGCCATCACCTGGCCGGGCTGGCAATAACCGCATTGCGGCACTCCTTGCGCGAGCCAGGCTTCTTGTATGGCATTGCCGGTCGGGTCATCGCCTATGGCTTCTATGGTGACGACATTCTTGCCGGCCAGGGACGCGATCGGCGTGATGCAGGCGAAGGCCGGCTGTCCGTCGATGTGCACCGTACAGGCGCCGCACTGCGCGATGCCGCAGCCGTATTTGGTCCCGGTGAGCCCCAGGTGGTCGCGCAGAGTCCAGAGCAGCGGGGTGTCGCCGGGCAAGTCGACCGAATGGCGTTTGCCGTTGATGGTGAGGGTGATCATACGGATACCTGCGTAAGTCGGGGCGCCCGGCTGCTTGAAACCGGCCTGGCGCGGTGGTCTCCGGGGCATCTTAACCACCGGTTCCGGTAAAACCAAATAATTCCGGCCATGCGGCACGGATGCCGATCAAGGGGGCGGGCGCGAAAAATCCGGGTTCAAGAACCCGTAACCGATTTGTAGCGTAACCGTAACGGAGCGCGCGCTTAATTGCCCGCGTGCTGCGGTGGCACTTGAACACCGCGCTGAAGTCAGGAACGGACCCGGATCGTCCGCCGTCCTTCCACGCTCACCCAACCGGAATCAAGCCCTATGAAATTCATCCAGTCCTTGCTTTTCACCGCCGCCTGCGCGGCCATGACCGTCCAGGCCGCTGCCGCCGCACCCGAGCATCAGGATGCCCGCGGCCACGGCCGATTCGAGTTCGCCCTGATCGGCGACGTTCCCTATGCGCCGGCCGACTTCTGGAAGCTCGACAACGTGATCGCGGAGATCAACGCCGATCGGAAACTGAAATGGGTTTTGCATGCCGGTGACATCAAGAACGGCTCCACCTTGTGCTCGGACGAGGTACTGGAGGACCGACTACAGCGCTTTCAGCGTTTCGAGATACCCTTCGTTTTAACGCCCGGCGACAACGAATGGACCGATTGCCACCGCGCCAACAACGGTTCCTATCCGCCGCTGGAACGTTTGGCCAAGCTGCGCGAACTGTTTTATCCGGTACCGGGCCAGACGCTGGGCCGGAAGACCATGACGGTCGCAACCCAGGCGGCCGATCCCGACTATGCGGAATTCGTCGAGAACACGCGCTGGACGGAGCAGCACGTCGTGTTCGCGACGCTGCACATCGTGGGCAGCAACAACGCCCTGGCGCCGTTTGCGTCCCGCACCGCAGCCGACGACGAGGAAGTGGCGCGCCGCATCGCGGCAGCCCGCGCCTGGATCCAGGAGACTTTCGCCCAGGCGAAGGCGGAAGACGCCAAGGGCGTGTTGCTGCTGTTCCAGGCCGATCCCGGTTTCGAACTGGCCAAAGGCAGCGCCGGCCGGCGCGGTTTCGAGGAAGTGCTCGCGGATCTGGAGGCCGAAGCCGTCAGGTTCAAAAAGCCGGTCGTGCTCGCGCACGGCGATTCGCATTATTTCCGCGTGGACAAGCCGGTGCTGGGCAGCCTCAGCAAGCGGCGCATCGAAAACCTCACCCGCGTGGAAACCTTCGGTGCCGATGACGTCCACTGGCTGCGGGTAGTCGTCGACCCGAATTCATCCGAGGTCTTCTCGGTCCATCAGGAAATCGTCGAGAAGAATCTGGAGCAGCATCCGCTGCCCTAGTTCGCTGCGAGGCCGCCTGGGAGAAATCCCGGCGCAAGTTGCCCACAAAAAGGACCGCTCAGCGGTCCTTTTTGGTTCGGCCGGTTTCGCCGACGGCAAACCGGTCGATCGACGCCGCGGCATAGTGGGCTTCGCTACCGGGCCTTTTCACGACCGCGCCCAGGCATGTCATGAAGTCGTCACAAACTGTTAACCGAACCTAAACCCATTTGTCATCTGCTTAGCCTACAAAGGCAGCGCTCCGGCGTTTTGGAATTTTCTTAGAGGGAAAAGCCGGCCGGAGCGACAGGAATCCTTGCCGCGGCTTCGAGTATCGAAGCCTACCGTTAACTGCTCGATCAAGAGGCCTACATGAGCACTCCTTACGTTACCACCAAGATCGCTGCGGCGATCGCCTTGCTGTTGGCCGGCCCGTCCGCTTTCGCCGCCGACACCCTGTTCGACGACTTCACTCCCCTGGTCGGAGACACCACGCCGCTCAATCCGGGGTCGGATAAGCCTTACCGGCTGTCTTCGCCGAATTTCAGCCAGGAAACCATCGCCGACCGCGCCACCCAGAACACCCTGGTTCCCGGTTCAAATTCCGGCAACTGGGACATGATTGCGGCCAACGAAACCGGTCCTAACGCCGGCCGCTACCTGTTCGCTCCGTTCGAGACCGGCACCGGCGGCGTGCAGCGCATCGACTTGTGGGACGGCAACTACAACACGCGCACCACGACGATCGTCGCTCCGGGTACCCAGGGCTTCGTTGCCGGCGACGCATCCCGCTGGACGCCTTGGGGCGGCTATCTGACCGCCGAGGAGTCCTGGGGCGCCGGCAGCACCAAGGGCCGTCTGTTCGAGGTGACCGACCCGACCACGGCCACCGCCAGCGGCGCCAACTTCGTGCAGCGCAGCGTCATCCCGCGCGTATCCCATGAAGGTTTGGCCTTCGACGCATCCAAGGCCTTGTATTTCGTGGACGAACTGAACGGTGGCTCGATCTATAAATATGTTTCCGCCAATCCGAACGCCACCAGTGGCGCCGACTTTTTCGCGGCCGGCCAGACCTTCGCGCTGAAGGTGGGCGCGGGCGGCCAGTTCGAAGGTAACAATGGTCCGGCGATCACCGGTATCGGGAGTTGGGAAGCCATCACCGACCTCAACGGCGGCGCCCTGGCCGGCATTTCCACCGTGCTGGCCGACGGCACCGTCGACGGCCGCGCCACGGCCGACAACGCCAGTGTCCTGGGAACCGGCTACAACCGTCCGGAGGATCTGGAAATCCAGACGCTGGCCAATGGCAACCAGTTCCTCTATTTCACCACCACCGATTCCGACGACGACGGCGTCAGCAGCAACGGTCGCGGACGCGTCTACTCGCTGAACGTAGGCACCAACGAGGTCAAGCTGTTCGCCGGTACCGACACGCTCGACCTGGCCACCGGCGGCTCTGCCGGCGCGGCGGGTTTCAAGAACCCCGACAACCTAGCCATCGACGCTGCCGGCAACATTTACATCGTCGAAGACCAGGACGGCGGCGTGGAAGACGTCTGGTTAGCCAAGGACGAGAACCATGACGGCGTGGCCGAAGGCATCGGCAAATGGATCAGCCTGACCACGGCGGGTGCGGAAAGCACCGGTCTGTACTTCGACCTGTTCAACCCGAACAAGGCTTATATCAACGTGCAGCATCCGGCCGACGGCATCGACCGCACCATCGCACTCACCGCGACCGCGCCGGTTCCCGTTCCGGGCGCCGTCTGGCTGTTCGGCTCGGCCCTGGCCGGCATCGTCGGCCTGCGTCGCCGCAAGGCCTAATCGTACAAGGGCAGAGAGCGGTCCCAGCGAAGCCCGGCCTCGTGCCGGGCTTCGTCCATGGGCTCACGGCTTTAAGCGCGCAGACTTTGGTTTCGTAGGCCCAGGGGGTGCTTGCAGCCGGGGCACCGGTCGACGGGGCGAGAGGCTCTATGAGCATGCCGTCCGCTTTGTCGCAGCGGCGACCGGCATGACGGCGACAGGTTTTAAGCGTCGCCCATGTCAACGCGGCCCGGCAAGTCTTGCCGAGCCGTCGCCCGCATGAAAGCGGGCGTTGAGCGGCGGTGGGATTCAGCCCTTGGCTTTGCTTTCCGCCAGACGGGCCAGCACCTGCGCGCGGGCCAGTTCCCAATCCTCGGCTTCATAACCGGGGGCGAAATTTCTCTTTTCCGCCAGATAATACGCAGCTTCCTTGATCCAGGCGTCGATCTCCACCGCTCCTGGTTCGCCGCCCGGGGCGCTTGTGCTCTTGGCTTTGCGCGTGGCCGTCCGTTTCGGCGCGGTTTTCGGCTTGGCTTCATCGGACTTGGCTGATTTGGCCGGCGCTTTGGCCTGAGGCTTAGGGGCCGTCTTTGCGGCAGGCGGTGTTTCGACGGTTTGGGTGACGACGGGGGATACGACGGGTTTCGCCGCCGGTTTCGGCTCAGCCGGGCTGGCCGGGGCCTTGGCAGCCGCTTTCGTTGCTGCCGGGGTGGCGGCGGCTTTCGACTCGGGGACCTCGCCGGTCGTCTCCGTTTTGCCGATTACTGCGTCCTTAGATGAGGGAAGTGAATTCTTGGCCATGGCTTGGTATCCGTATGATGGTGATCGACGATGACAATTTAACAGACAAATTGTGAAATTTTATAGTCACCCTCAGCCGTAACGGGCTCGCGCAAGCAAAAAAGAGGGTGGCTTCGTCGTATACGGAACGCATCTCGCGAAAGTCAGCGCGGGGATGGGGGCCTAGCGCGCGAGACGGTGGTGTCTAATCCGACCACTGGAGGGTGCGGCGTAACCGGGGCAGGCAACACCGGCCCATGCCGTATCAAAGGAGCCGTCGCGAGCCGGCCCGTTCCACCGCCGACAACAGGGCGCGCAAGGACTCTGCGTCGGCCAGACGATGGTCGTTGCCGACGCTGATCAATGACGAGTCTGGCAGACCGCTGTTTTTCAGCAGTTCCACGGAGTCCGCATACGGGATCACGTCATCGGCCGGGGCGTGCAGGATCAAGGTGCCGGGTTCGACGGTGCTTGCTACGCCCCAGCGCTTCCAGGCGGGGCATAACAGAACCAGAGGCCTGCCGCCGGCGGAGAGGTTCATGGCGACGGCGCCGCCCCGGCTCGAACCGACCACGAGGTCGGAATGGTGGCTATCCAACTCGGCCTGGGCGATCCGCACCGCCTCGTCGAAATCGTCGGCGGGCAGGGCCGGTTGCTGGAGTTCGTGGCCGTGCTCGACCAGATAGCCCGGTTTGACCCCGCCAGGGACGGACTGCCAGCCATGCAGATAAAGTATTTTCATGGGATTTCCGCGTTCAGGTGCAGCGCTTGCGGGGCCGCGCTCCGCTGTTTGAGGTCTGAAGTCAACTGTAATCCAGCGTTTCGCCGGCGGCCTTCAAATATTCCGCCTCCCGCTCCAGGTCGGCGGCGGTGAGCGGGTGCTCGTCCAGCCAGCCGGCCGGGAAGCGCAGGCTCAGGTGTTTGTCGGTCAGGTCGATCCGGATGTGTGGCAGTTTGGCGATGTTGCGGCTGCGGTGCAAAAGCACGGACAGCCTCAAGGCCAGCGCGATTGGGCGGGCGGCGGTATTCCAGGGAGCCACGAGTTCCTTGAACAGCTTTTGGGGAAATTTGCGCCGATGCGCACGGACGATGGTGGCGACCAGCTTTTGATCCTGGCGGGAGAAGCCGGGCAAGTCGGCGTTTTCCACGATGTAGGCGCTGTGTTTGTGGTATCCGCTGTGGGCGATATCCAGGCCGATCTCGTGCAGTTCGGCGGCCCAGTCCAGCCATTGCTCGCCGGCTTCGCGGACGATGCCTGCTGAGGCGGCGACCTGGGACCAGAAATCGCGGGCGGTTTGACGGACGCGCGCCGCGTGTTCGCCGTCCACGTGATAACGGGCGGCCAGCGCGTTGACGGTGCGCGCCCGTACGTCTTCGTGCTTGATGCGCCCGAGAAGGTCGTAAAGCAGGCCTTCCCGCAGGGCGCCATCCGCGACCTTCATGTGCGGAATCCCCAAGCTCTTGAACGTGGCGTAGATGATGGCGACACCGCCGGGCAGTATCGGTTTGCGGTCCAGGCTGAGTTCGGCGAACGGCAGCTTGTCGATGTGGCCGGCGGCGAGCAGCGCGTCGACCAGTTTGCCGAGGCCATCCAGCGTGATGCCGTCCTTGCTCCAGCCGTGGGCCATCAGCAGCTTTTCCACCGTGCGGAGCGTGCCGGAGGCGCCCACGGCTTCATTCCACGCACCGTGACGGAAGGTATGCTGGAGCGGCTCCAGCTCCATTTGCGCGGCGATCACCGCCCGTTTCATGCGTTTGGGCGTGAGCTTGCCGTCGCCGAAGTGAGAGAGACTCATCGACACGCAGCCCATGTGCGTGCTTTCTTTCTGCAAGGGCGTCTTGTCGACGCCGATGATGTATTCGGTGCTGCCGCCGCCGATGTCCATCACCAGACGTCGCTGGCCGTCGGTCGCCAGGCTGTGGGCCACGCCCTGGTAGATCAGGCGGGCTTCCTCGATGCCGGCGATGACTTCAATGGGATGGCCCAGAGCCCGTTCGGCCAGTTCCAGGAAGGCGTCCGCGTTGCGGGCGATGCGCAGGGTGTTGGTACCCACGGCGCGCACGCTGCCCGGCGGCATGTCGCGCAGGCGTTGGCCGAAGCGCTGCAGGCAGTCGATGGCTTTTTGCTGGGCTTCGATCGTCAGGCTACGGTTCGGCGTCAGGCCGCCGCCGAGGCGAACCATCTCGCGCAGGCGGTCGACGATGACCAGTTCGCCCTTGCGCAGGCTGGCGACGATCATGTGAAAGCTGTTGGAACCCAGGTCGATGGCGGCGACGAGTTCGGGGGGAGTCTGGTTGCTCACGGTCTGGTGGTTCCACGCGGATTGAGAAGGAGGCATTCTGCTAGAATCGCCGGCCCGAACGCCATTTTAACCCAAGGACCCGTTCCGAAAATTTGATCCCGGTATGAATGCCCTGTCTCTGAGATCACTTTACAAACGTTATCCCAATGGCTTCGAGGCGCTCAAAGGCATCAGCCTGGACGTGCCGGCCGGGGATTTCTTCGCCTTGCTGGGGCCTAACGGCGCCGGCAAGTCGACCACTATCGGCATCGTCTCCTCGCTGGTCAACAAGACCGCCGGCACGGTGACGGTGTTCGGCCACGACCTGGACCGCGAGCGCGATGCGGCCAAGCGTTGCATCGGCCTGGTGCCGCAGGAAATCAATTTCAACCAGTTCGAGAAGGTTGGCAACATCGTCGTCAATCAGGCCGGCTATTACGGCATAGCGCGGCGCGAGGCCAGGCGGCGGGCGCAGGCCAGCCTGGAACAACTGGATTTGTGGGATCGGCGCGATCAGGTCTCGCGCCAGCTCTCGGGCGGCATGAAGCGGAGACTGATGATTGCCCGCGCCCTGGTGCACAGCCCTAAGTTGTTGATCCTCGACGAACCGACGGCGGGTGTCGATATCGAAATCCGCCGTGCCATGTGGGATTTTCTCCGGCGCATCAACGGCGAAGGCACGACCATCATCCTCACCACGCACTATCTGGAAGAGGCTGAAAATCTGTGCCGCAACATCGCCATCATCGACCACGGCGTGATTGTCGAACACAGCGACATGCCGGGTTTGCTGGCCAAGCTCACGACCAACCGGTTCATCCTGGAATTGCAAGGTCCGCTGGATGCCGCGCCGGAAGTGCCGGGTTATGTCTTGCGCCGGCTGGATGCGCTGACCCTGGAAGCGGACGTGCCGACGGCGCTCGGCGTGCACGGCTTATTCGACGCCCTCGGTGCCCACGGCGTGCAGGTCGCTGGACTGCGCAACGCTTCCAATCGCCTGGAGCAGCTTTTCGTCAATCTGCTGGATAAGCGCCCGTCACCGAATCGGCATACGTCATGAGCTACCGCGTCGTTCTTCAAGCCATCCTGTACAAGGAGATACACCGCTTCGTCCGCATCTGGCCGCAGACCGTGCTGCCGGCGGCCATCACCACCTCCCTGTATTTCCTCATTTTCGGCACCCTGATCGGCGAGCGCATAGGCCGGATGGACGGCCTGGCCTACCGGGATTACATCGTGCCGGGCGTGATCCTGATGACGGTCATCACCAATGCCTACAGCAACGTGGTGTCGTCGTTCTATTCGACCAAGTTCCAGCGCCACATCGAGGAACTGCTGGTCGCCCCGGTGCCCGATTGGGTCATCCTGGCCGGCTATGTGGGCGGCGGTATCGCCCGCGGCCTGGTGGTGGGCGGCGTGGTGGCCGCGGTGGCGATGAGTTTCAGCAGCTTCAGGCCGGCTCATCCCGAGATCATCCTGGCGGTGTTTGTCCTCACGGCCACCTTATTTTCGCTGGCGGGTTTCATCAACGCCATCTTCGCCAACAGTTTCGACGATATTTCCATCATCCCCAATTTCGTGCTCACCCCCCTGGTTTACCTGGGCGGGGTGTTTTATTCCATCGAACTGTTGCCGCCGTTCTGGCGTACCCTTTCGCTGGGCAATCCCATCCTCTATATGGTGAATGCATTCCGCTACGGCTTCCTCGGCGTGAGCGACGTGCATCTCGGCCATGCCTTCGCCATCACCGGCGGCTTCATTCTTGTCCTGACCGTCTGGGCCTTGCTATTGCTGCGGCGGGGGACCGGGCTAAAAAACTAGCCGGATTATCGGGGGGCAAAAACGGCAAACCCCGACACGGCATGCCGTGTCGGGGTTTGCGTTGAGAGGCGCTGAGCCGGTTTTCCGATCAGTCTTCGGTTTGCGGCGGAATCGTCCTCGGTTCTTCTGGCGTCGGGGCCGGAGCCTCCCCGCCGTCTGTGGTTTCCGCAGCCGGTTCCCCGCCGGTTTCGCCCTCGGGGCGCGGGAGGCGGCGCCGTTCGCCACCGCGCCGGCCGCGTCCGCCACGTCGACGATTCGACGGACGTCGTTCGCGCACGGGGCTTTCTTCGGCGTCGGTGCTTTCGGCCTCGTCCGCCGCTTCCGTGGACTCGAAGGTCTGCTCTTCCTGCTCGTCGCCGAATTCACCGCTTTCCGTTGCCGCCTCGGGCGGATACGCCAAGGGTTCGGCGTGCTCCGGCAGCGGCCACTCGACGTCCGTGGCGGTCGATTCCGTCACGGTTGCGGGTCCTTCATCCGCCTCGGTGGGGCTCGGGGTTTCGTCGGCAGCGGGAGGTAGCGGCCGCTCTTGGGGTGCAGCTTCCTCCGCGACGGGCTCCGGGATTACGGCTTGTGCGCCGGCTTCAGCCGGTGCCTCGGCTCTTGCTTCGGCTGCGTCCACGCTGGGTTCTACCCAGTCGATATACGTGTGCGGTTCGCGACGGACGTGACGATCGCGGGGCGGCCGCCGGCGCGGAGCGGCCTGGGGTGATACGGTGTCCGCGGAGATGGGCGCCTCGGCTTCGCCTTCGGCGACGAAAGGCGCGGGCGGAACAAATGCCCGCGGGGCCTGTTCTGTGTCGACGGCGCGGCTTTCCGACGCGTCGGCATCCTCGCTCGGTTCCGCGTCTAAGGTTTCGACGTTCTCGGTTCTCTCACCCCCGCCGTTGCGGCCGTAAGCGCCTTCGCCCCGCCGACCGCGCCGGCGACGCGAGCCGCGCCGGAGGCCGTCGCGGCGGTCGCGCCCTCGGCTGTCTTCGCTTTCGGGTGAGGTGTCGGTAGCAGGCAGGTTATCGACTTCAACCAGGCCGACGGCGGTGGGAACAAAGGCGTGAGCCGGTGCATGTGCGACGGTTGCGGGCACCGGCTTCGGCGGGCGACGATCCTGACGTTCTGGACGTTCTGGACGTTCTGGACGTTCTGGACGTTCCTGGCGTTCCGGCCGCTCGCGATGCGGGCGTTCCGGACGGCTCGGTCGTCCGCCGCGTTCGCCCGCGGTCTCCGCAGACGGTGCGCGTCGCGGGGGGAGGGCGGCGGCGGGTTCGGCCGGCTTGGCTTCCTCGTCCTCTTTTCCGCCCGTGAATATGTTGAGGAAGCGCTTGATCAGGCCGCCGCCGGCTGCCGGCTGTCCCGCTTTGGCCGGGGCCACCGGGGCGGGGGAGGGCGGCAGGATGCCGCGTACCGTCGGTTGCTCGGCGCCGGCGGGGCCGGTCCCCCTCGAATAAGTGGGGAGGGAGGGCTCTTCCTTCTTGATGAGCTGGTAACTGGGCTTGCGCTCCTGCTCTTCCTCGGGTGCCGAGCTGCGGATGCGCTGGATGTCGAAGGCGGGGGTTTCGAGGTGGCGGCTGGGGATGATGACGATGGAAACTTCCTGCCGTTTTTCGATCTGCTCGATGATGGAGCGCTTCTCGTTGAGCAGGAAGGTGGCCGACTCGATGGGCAGCTGCGCGATGATCTTGTCGGTGTTCTTCTTCATCGCCTCTTCTTCGAGCAGGCGCAGCACCGACAGGGCCAGGGATTCGACGTTGCGTATGCTGCCCTGCCCCTTGCAGCGCGGGCAGGTGATCAGTGTCGCTTCACCCAGCGAGGGACGCAGGCGCTGGCGCGAAAGTTCGAGCAGGCCGAAGCGGGAGATGCGGCCGATCTGGATGCGCGCGCGATCGGACTTGACCGCGTCGCGCAGGCGGTTTTCCACCGCGCGCTGGTTGCGCGCGGCCATCATGTCGATGAAGTCGATGACGAACAGGCCGCCGAGGTCGCGCAGCTTCAACTGGCGGGCAATCTCGTCGGCCGCTTCCAGGTTGGTGTTGAGCGCGGTTTCCTCGATGTCGCTGCCCTTGGTCGCGCGCGCCGAATTGATGTCGATGCTGGTCAGCGCCTCGGTGTGATCGATCACGATGGCGCCGCCGGAGGGCAGGGGCACCTCGCGGCTGTAAGCCGTCTCGATCTGGGCCTCGATCTGGTAGCGGCTGAACAGCGGTACGGCATCCTGGTACAGCTTGGCCTTGTGGATGAACTGCGGCATGACCTGCTGCAGGAAGCTCAAGGCCAGCTTGTGCGTAGCCGGGTTGTCGATCAGGATTTCGTCGATGTCCGCGCGCAGGTGATCGCGCAGGGCGCGGATGATGACGTTGCTTTCCTGGAAGATCAGGAAGGGCGCGGACTTTTCCTGCGCCGAGCGGTCTATCGCTTCCCACAGTTGCAGGAGGTAATTCAGATCCCACTGCAGCTCTTCCGGCGTCTTGCCGCCACCGGCAGTCCGCACGATCAGGCCCATGCCCTCGGGGACTTCCAGCGCGCTCATCACTTCCCGCATGTCGCTGCGGATGTCGCCTTCGATGCGCCGCGAGATGCCGCCCGCGCGGGGATTATTGGGCATCAGCACCAGGTAGCTGCCCGCCAGGCTGATATAGGTGGTCAGTGCGGCACCCTTGCTGCCGCGCTCCTCTTTTTCGATCTGGACGACGACTTCCTGACCTTCCCTCAATAAGTCCTTGATGTCGCGGCGGCTGTATTCCTCGTCGGGCGAGTGTTTGAGATAAGCCGGGGAGATTTCCTTGAAGGGCAGGAAACCGTGGCGTTCGGAGCCGTAATTGACGAAGGCGGCTTCGAGGCTGGGTTCGATGCGGGTGATGGTGCCTTTGTAGATATTGGATTTTTTTTGTTCTTTGGAAGGTATCTCTATATCGAAGTCGTACAGTTTCTGTCCGTCCACCAGGGCAACCCGGATTTCCTCGGGCTGGGTGGCGTTGATTAACATTCTTTTCATTCGGCTGTTCCTTTAGCGCCTGGCCGAGAAAGCGGGCGAGCTTTACGCGCGGGGATTTCCTCTGGAATGGGGGCTGTCCGTCGTGATTAAGATATTGGGCATAACTGGACGCAGTCTTTATTCGTTGGAGTTTTGGAAATCCACCAGCATGCGGATCGATACGCGGGCCCCGGTTCTTGAAGCAGGACCCTGCTCTCCCTGGCCTAGACGCTGGTTACGCTCATCATGGGTCGAGCGCTTGAACCCTTAGTTCTTGTAAATTGTTCTTCTCGAGTGCAGCAATTCATCCGTTCGGGAGCATCCGGCCGGTTTACCGGCCCGTTCGGGTATGTTCTGTTGTTTCGAAGAGCCGCGCGGGCAATACCCGTGGCTCTGGACCGCTTACGCAGCGCGTCCCCGCCGGGTAAAAAGTTTTCGTTGGTTGACAAGGAAAACAGGAGGGGATCGCAGGCCAAAACAGCGAGTCGGGAGGGCGTATCGCGCGGGGGCGTAACTCGCCGCCGGATGCACACAGCCGGTTTCACCTAATTGGCGCTGTTCAAAGCGGCGAAACTATAACAATCTTGAGAAAAAGCATCAATTTATGGGGCGGGGTGATGATACGGTTCACGCCGCGGCTCACCGGATCAGCCGCCGATTCTTTCCATGACCACGGCGACCGCCGCGCTGCGGGTTTCCACCCCCAGCTTCTCGAATATATGTTCCAGATGCTTGTTCACCGTGCGAGGACTGCAGCCGAGGATCAGACCGATATCGCGGTTGGTCTTGCCGCGGGAGATCCACATGAGCACCTCGGTTTCCTTGAAGGTCAGCCCCAGGCTGCCGCGCACGGCGTCGATGTCCCAATCCGCTGACCGCCGTTGCAGCAATACCAGGTATTCCCCCGAGTTTTGGCAGGGTGCGATCGCGGCGGAGTAGCGGACTCCATCCCGCAATAGCGTGCAGATTTCCGGCGCGGCGGCATCGCAGCGCATCTCCCGCCTGGCCCAATCATGCAGCGGCGCCGGCAGGACACCGGCCAAGCCGTCGCGGTCGCCGGCCAGGTCGTGCAGATATTGCGCGGCTTCCGCCGTGAGCCACGTGATCCCGGCGTTCGCGTCGACGGCGAGGGCGGCGAATCCGCCTTGCGACAAGGCCTGCTCCGCCCGTTGCGCGGCCCGCGCCTGGGTGAGTTGAGCGCCGACGCGGGCCAGCACCTCCTCGTTGCGGAAGGGCTTGACGATGTAATCCACGGCGCCTTCGTTGAAGCCGCGCAACAAATTGTCCAGATCGCTCAAGGCGGTCATGAACAGTATGGGAATGCGCCGGGTCGCGGGATTCAGCTTGAGCCGGCGGCAGGTCTCGAAGCCGTCCATGCCCGGCATGATGCCGTCCAGCAGGATGATGTCGGGCGTCGCGTAGGCCAGTTGTTCCAGCGCGGAAATCCCGTCGGTGGCGATCAGCACCCGATAGCCGGCTTCCTGCAGGGCGTCCGACAGCAGGGCGAGATTGCCCGGCGCATCGTCGACGATCATCACCGTGCCCGGGCCGTTCGCGGAAGAGAAGCTGCTCATCCCGCACCGAGCAATTGCTTGATGTCGGCCAGCCGGAATGCCTTCGCCATGCCCTGTACCCGCATGGCGAAGGGCAGATAGGCGAAATCGTCCGCAGCCAGTCGCTGGAGATGGTCGGTCAGGCCGCGCAAGTCGCCGATGCGGGCATATTTGGCGAGTTGCGCGAGCTCCGCCGCTGGCGGCATGAGGAGGGGCGCGACCGCTTCGGAGCGGGCGGGCGCCGGCGCCGAGCCGTGGCCGATCCAGTCCAGACTCAGGTGCAGACGGATCTTGGCGAGCAATTCGCCGATTTGCAGCGGCTTGGCGATGAAATCGTCGCATCCGGCGGCCAGGGCGCGTTTGCGATCCGTCGCGTAGGCCTTGGCGCTGACCACGACGATGGGCGCCGCGTAACCGGACTGTCGCAGCTTCCGCGCCACCTCGGTGCCGTGCAGGTCGTCCAGTTGCAGGTCCAGCAGGATCAGATCCGGCGGTTCCAGTGCCGTCAACGCCAGGCAGCGCCGTCCGGATTCCGCCTCGCTCAGCACAAAACCCAGTGGCTCCAGGACCGAGCGGAGCAGGGTGCGCTGTTCGCCTTGGTCGTCGACCACCAGTATGCGCCTCCGGCGTCCCGAGTAGCCGGCGATGTGCTCTTCTTCCGGGCTTTCCACCGCCAGCAGGTCCGGCAGAAACATTTTCACCCTGAAGGTGCTTCCCTGTCCGGGCACGCTCTTCACGCTGAGCTCGCCGCCCATGATTTCGGTGAGTATCTTGCTGATGGTCAGGCCCAAGCCGCTGCCGGAAACCGCGTTGCCCCGTCCCCCGCGCAGGCGGCTGAAAGGTTGGAAGATGGCGTCGAAGGCGTCCTCGGGTATGCCTTCGCCGCTATCGGCGACCTCGAACACGGCGACTTCGCCGCCATAGCCGACGCGTAGCACCACCTCGCCGGTCCGGGTGAACTTGATCGCGTTTTGCAGCAGGTTGATCAGCACCTGGCCGATGCGCTTTTCGTCCCCGCGTATGCGCCGGGGCAGGCGGTCGGAAACCTGGCAACGGAACGCCAGCCCCTTGGCTTCCGCCTGCGGCTTGAACATGCGGATCAGATGGTCGAGCAAGGCGGGAAGATTCACGGGTTCGCGCTTGAGGTCGAATTTGCGCGCCTCGATGCGGGCGATGTCCAGGATGTCCTCGATCAGCTGGGACAGGTGTTCGCCGCTGCGCTCGATGATGTCGACCGCTTCGCGCCGGTGCGGCGGGATGGCGGCGTCTTTTTTCATCAATTGCGCGTAACCCAGGATGCTGTTCAAGGGAGTGCGGAATTCGTGGCTCATGTCGCTGAGGAAACGGCTCTTGGCCCGATTGGCCCGGTCTGCCAAAGCCATGGTTTCCTTGAGTTTCGCATCCGTCTTGCCATGCTCGGCTATCTCCTTGAGCAACAGCCGGGTTTGCCGGGTCGATTCCTCCTGGGCCACGTGGCGGCTTTCGTTGTTGAGCACCAGCCACCAGGTACCCAGCCCCAGGAATACCAACAAGCAAGCGATGACCTTGACATAGCTTCCGTACAGCACGGCGGCCATAGGTGCGTTACCCAAAGCCAGGATGTCCTGGTAATAAATCACGCCCACGAACACGCCCGTCACCGCGGCCAGCAGCAGATAAACCAGGGTGTACTTGAGCATGCGCAGCTTCAGCGCGGCGCTCACGCCGATCCAGCCGAGCCAGCGTTTGGCGAACTGGCGCAACTGGTCGTCCAGCCGCGCGTTGGGCTTGCAACTGTCGAGACAGCGGGCGTCCAGACTGCAGCACAGCGAGCAGATGTTGCCCTGATAGGTCGGGCAATAAGCCTTGTCCTCCGCCTCGAAGGTGTTGCCGCAGATGCAACAGCCGGCATCCGTCACCGCGCTTTCGCGCGCCGCCCGGTCGGGCACCAGATAATGCTGTCCGCGCGTAATCCGGGCGATCACCGGGGCGAGCAGAAAGGCGATGCCCAGGGCGAGAAAGGGCGAAAACGCCTGGGCGGTAGTGCCGAACGCGCCGAGAAAGGCGGCGATGGATATGACCGAAGCGGCCAGGGTCGACACCACGCCCACCGGATTGATGTCCGGCAGATAGGCGCGCTTGAATTCGACCAGGGGCGGGCTCAGTCCCAGCGGCTTGTTGACGACCAGATCGGCCACCACCGCGCCGATCCAGGCGATCGCCACGTTGGAGAACAGGCCGAGCACGCGCTCCAGTGCGCCGAACAGGCCGAGCTCCATCAGCAGCAGCGCGATCATCACGTTGAACACCAACCACACCACGCGGCCCGGATGGCTGTGGGTCAGGCGGGAAAAGAAGTTCGACCAGGCCAGCGAGCCGGCATAGGCATTGGTCACGTTGATCTTGATCTGCGAGATCACCACCAGCAGGGTGGTGGCCGCCATGGCCCATTCCGGCTGGCCCAGGAGGTCCAGGTAGGCGGCCAGATACATCTGGGTCGGCTCGTGGGCATGCTCGACCGGCACGCCGCTTTGTATGGCCAGGTAGGCCAGCAGCGCGCCACCCAACTGGCGCGCCATGCCCATGACCACCCAGCCCGGACCGGCCAGGATGGTTGCGGTCCACCAGCGCCCGCGGTTGGCCGGGGTCTTGTCCGGCAGAAAGCGCAGAAAATCCACCTGTTCGCCGATCTGCGCCACCATGGAGAAGGCCACGGTCGCCGCCGCCCCGAACTTCAGCCAGTCGAATTCCGCCGGATGCGCGCCGTGTCCGCCGAAAGCGGCGAGTCCGGCCAGGGCTTGCGGATCCCTGTGGAATACCGCCCAGTAGGGCGCTATCAGCAGCAGCAGCCAGACCGGCTGGGTCCATAGCTGCAGGCGATTGATGTTGGTGATGCCGTAAGTCACCAGGGGAATGATGACCAGCGCGCTCACCAGGTGGGCGACGGCGAGGGGGATGCGGAAATACATCTCCAGCGCCAGGGACATGATGGAGGCCTCGAGCGCGAACAGGGTGAAGGTGAAGGCGGCATAGATCAGCGAGGTCAGGGTCGAGCCGATATAGCCGAAACCGGCGCCGCGCGTGAGCAAGTCCATGTCCACGTGGTGGCGGGCGGCGTAATAGGCGATAGGAAAGCCGGTGAGGAACACGATCAGGCCCACCGCGAGGATGGCCCAGCAGGCGTTGGTGAAACCGTAGCTGAGGGTCAGCGCCCCGCCGATCGCCTCCAGAACCAGGAAGGACACCGAGCCGAAGGCGGTATTGGCGACGCGGAATTCCGACCATTTGCGGAACGACCGGGGCGCGTAGCGCAAGGCGTAGTCTTCCAGGGTTTCGTTGGCGACCCAGGTGTTGTAGTCGCGGCGGATCTTGGCGATGGATTGTTGGCTATGGTTTCCCACGCTTAGGTTCCCGTGTGGGTCGTGAGGCATGTCGAAAGGGCGGTCGGTCTAGCCGATCCGCGGGCCAGGATACAAACCAGCAAATAATGGACCCACGCCGGTGCGGCTAGCCTCCGGGCGGTCCGTGGCGGCCATGCGAGCCGTCGGGGCAAGTTGCGCTACACAACGGTGCGGAATGTCTCAAGCTTGGGCGCGAGGTCTTGACGGGAGCAGCCTTCAGGCCGCGACGCCGGCGGACTAAGGCCCGCTCCCGCGGTTCTGGCTCGATGAAGGAACGCCCCCGGCTATTTCCGTTCGTAGCCGAACTCCAGAATGATCGGGCTGCCCTGGTTGTGGATGATCATTTGCTTGCGGGTTTCACCTTGCTTCGTTTCGGTCCGCAGCGGCGGGTTTAGGTTATCCGAGGGTTGCTCCGCCGGTCGGGGCCACCCGCCGGTGGCCGGGGACGATGCGGGTGGGGGAGTGGATCCTTGGTCGGTGACCTCGATGCGCACTTCCGGAAACCAGGTGCCCGTCGAGCCGCTTGGGGTGATCTGCGGGTCCGGCCGGCGGTGGCGGATCTTCAATTCGCCGAGGAGGTTGAAGCAGGTCGTGCCGATGTGGTCGACGTAGGCGTCGAACAGCGCTTGTTCGCCCTTGGCGCGAGCGCCTCGCTTGAGCACCTCGTCGGCGACGAAGGGCTCCTTGAGATAGGCGTTTTCCGTCGGGCGTCGAATGGCGCGCAGGGTGCAGACGACGGTCACCACCTCCGCCTTCTGGAAGCCCCGTGCCCGCGGGTCCGAGTCGCCGACGCTGAAAGAAAAGCCGGTGGGCGTGCCGCCACTTTCCACCGCGCCGACTTTCGCCTCCATGACATGGCTGTGATCGACGGATGCATCGGTCGTGACCGGATAACCCCACGCGGCGAGGTTGCCGCTTATTGCGGCGGCCAGCTTGTCGGCATCGAGCCGGGAGCCGCGCTCGGACAGGTTTTCCGGCGGCAGGCGCAAGAGGATGCGGCCTACCGTTTCGGGCCGGGGAGGCGAGCCCTCCGGTTTTAGCCCCGCGGCACAGCCGGTCAAGAGGAGGCCCGACGCCAGCGGCAACAGCCATCGCGTGTTCATGTCGTTTGCTCTCGTGTGTGCTGGGCCTAGGCGCCCGCTGACTGTCCCCGTGTCCGAGGCAACTTTACGGCCGAAATCCGTGTTCAGGCATACGTCATTTGACTGATTGTTGAGATAAAGCCGCAGAAATCTAATGGACCCCGAACGGACGTGCGGCGGGCCGCCATTTCCCTAGCGGGAATCGCGGACTACCGGTACGGGCAAGGCGATGCCCAGGCGCCATATAACCATCCAGGGGATTCCAAATGAAAAACGCAAACTTAGTCAACCGGCGGACGGAGAACGGGCGCACGGTCGCCGTCGCGCTGGCGCTCGGGCTGCTGGCCGGCACGGGCTACGGGCCGGAATCGCAGGCCGGGGCTACCTTCAAGATCGACGACACCAAGTGGGTGAGCGTAGGCGCGGGCCTGCGCACCAGCTTCACCACCACCGAAGAGGCCGCCCATGCCGGCAAGTGGAGCAACGACTTCAGCCTGGACAATATCCGTCTTTATCTGAACGGCCAGATCCACAAATATCTCAAGCTGGAATTCAACACCGACTGCCAGACTTGCAGCAACGGCGGCGAGGTGCGGGTGCTGGATGCGATCGCCAAGTTCGAGTACGAGCCCTGGTTCAATGTCTGGGCCGGCCGCATGCTGGTGCCGGCAGAGCGGCGCGAGATGAACGGTCCGTTCTACAGCGCGGTGTACAACGTCTTCGGCGCCGGCACGCCGTTCGAGCCGGCCGACTTCAACCTGACCATCAAGTCCGACGGTACCTCCGCCGGCTCTTTCGGCCGCGACGACGGCGCGACCCTCTGGGGTTCGGTGTTCGGCGGCCGCTTCCAATACGCAGCGGGTTTCTTCCGTGGTCTGCGCGGCGGGGCCAACCGGGACGACAACATCCTCTACGCCCAGCGCTTTGCGCTCAACTTCCTCGACGTCGAGAAAAATCCCGGCTACTACACCTCCGGCACCTACTACGGCAAGGGCGGCGATATCCTGACCCTGGCCGTTTCCAATCAATACCAGGAAGACGGCGCCGGTACCGTCGAGGACCAGGGACAATTCCGCGGCACCTCGGTCGACGTGCTGTACGAGCAAAACCTGCCCGACAACTGGGGCGTGGTAACGGTCAACGGCGAATACAAGAACTACGGCATCAAGGGTTACGGCATGGCCTCACGTCTGGCCGGCGGCGGGTTCGCCATGTTCGAGGGCAACGCGTACGACGTCAGCGGCATGTACCTGATTCCCGAGAAAATCGGCATCGGACAATTCCAGCCTTACCTCCGCTACGTGAACGTCGCGCCGGTGGCCAGCCCGACGCGCGACGTCTACGAAGCCGGCCTCAATTACATCATCGACGGCCACAATGCCAAGGTCATGCTGTTTTATGAATACGGCGACCTGTTGACCAAGGGGCTGGACTACAGCAGCAGCGCTTCCGGCGACCGCGTTTCGTCCATCAAGCTGGGTTTCCAGTTGCAGATCTAAGTCTTCTCCCCATTCCCAAGGAGTCATCATGAAGAAGTTCAGCCTGCGTCATTTCGGCCTGCTGGCCGCCTGCGGCCTGTTCGCCGCCACGCTCGCGTCCACCGCCCGCGCCGAAGGCACCATCAAGGTCGGCGTCCTGCACTCGCTGTCGGGCACCATGGCCATCAGCGAAACCACCTTGAAAGACACCGTGTTGATGCTGATAGATGAGCAGAACAAGAAAGGCGGCCTGCTCGGCAAGAAGCTGGAGCCGGTGGTGGTGGACCCGGCTTCGAATTGGCCGCTGTTCGCGGAGAAGGCCCGCGAGCTGCTGCAGAAGGAAAAAGTGGCCGCCATATTCGGCTGCTGGACCTCGGTTTCGCGCAAGTCGGTGCTGCCGGTGGTCGAGGAACTGAACGGCCTGCTCTTCTACCCGGTGCAATACGAGGGCGAGGAATCGTCCAAAAACGTGTTCTACACCGGCGCCGCGCCCAACCAGCAGGCCATCCCGGCGGTGGATTACCTGATGAACGACCTCAAGGTGAAGCGTTGGGTGCTGGCCGGAACGGACTACGTCTACCCGCGCACCACCAACAAGATTCTTGAGGCCTACCTGAAATCCAAGGGCGTGAAAGACAAGGACATCCTGATCAATTACACGCCCTTCGGCCATTCGGACTGGCAGAGCATCGTGGCCGACATCAAGAAATTCGGCTCGGCCGGCAAGAAGACGGCGGTGGTGTCCACCATCAACGGCGACGCCAACGTGCCTTTCTACAAGGAACTGGGCAACCAGGGCATCGCCGCCGACAAGATCCCGGTGGTCGCATTCTCGGTCGGCGAGGAGGAGCTCTCCGGCATCGACACCAAGCCCCTGGTCGGCCATCTGGCCGCCTGGAATTACTTCATGAGCGTCGACACGCCGGCGAATGCCGCCTTTATCACCCAGTGGCAGAAATTCATCAAGAATCCCAAGCGGGTGACCAACGACCCCATGGAGGCGCATTACATCGGCTTCAACATGTGGGTGAAGGCGGTGGAGAAGGCCGGCACCACCGAGACCAACGCGGTGGAGAAAGCCTTGATCGGGACCGAGTTTCCCAATTTGACCGGCGGGGTGGCGAAGATGAACAAGGCGCATCACCTCTCCAAGCCGGTGCTGATCGGCGAAATCCAGGAGGACGGCCAGTTCCAGACCGTCTGGCAGACCAAGGGCCTGGTCGACGGCGACGCCTGGTCGGACTATCTGCCGGAGAGCAAGCCCATCATCGCCGACTGGACCCCGCCCATCAGCTGCGGCAACTACAACACCAAGACAAAGAAATGCTCGGGGCAGAAATACTGAAATCCTGGTTTGGGTCAGGTCGTAGGTCGGCTTAGCGGGAGTGCCCGTAAGCCGACTGCGGGCTTGGTGCTTCCCTCTCTCTTTGGGAGAGGGGCTCGGCTGCTTAGGAACTACGGACGAGTGTCCGACACGGATCAAGCTGCCAGGGATGGCTCTATACCTCGCGTACGCTCGGGCTATGGGCTGGGCGGACGCACGACGCTGTTACGAACCGCAACCCGGCCCGAGGTCGGGGAGGATGAAGCATGTTATTGCTAACGACACGAATGCGCCGCTGGCTGGCGGGGCTGCTGTGGGCCCTGAGCCTGCATGCCGCCCACGCGGTGCCGGTGGAGGCGCCGGAACTGACAGCGGCCTTGACGCGGCTGAAGGATGCGCCGCTCGCCGAACTGGGCGATGCGGTGCAGGTCGTGGCCGCTATCCGCGACGACCGCGTACCGGGCTTGCTCAAGGCTTTGCTGGAAGGCCGGCTCTATGCGGTCAAGGCCGACGGCCGGGTCGTCTACGCGACGCCGGCGGACGAGGGCTATGCCGTCAGCGACGCCTTGAGCGGGCAAAGCCTGGGTAGCAAAGGGCGCTTCGAGGTGAAGAAGATCGCCATCAACAACACGGTCAGAAATTCGCTCAACGGACTCATCGCCCGGCTGGAACTGAGTGTGGACGATCCCGCCCAGCGTCTGAAAGCGGTCGAAGCGATGAGTCAGAGCGCGGACGCAGCGGCCATCGAGTTGCTGCGCAAGCAGTTCGAAGTGGAAGCGGATCCCAAGGTGCGCGGAGCCCTCGTCCTCGCCCTGGCCTTGGCGGACATCGCCGGTGCAGACAAGGAAAAGCGGCTGGTGGCTATCCGCAGCCTGGAAGGCACGCTCGACCAGGAAGCGCGCAACCGGCTGAACGCGCTGGTCGAAAAGGACGACGAAGGCGAATACCTGGAATCGGATGAGGATATCCGCAACGCCGCCCTGGCCGTGATCAAGCACATCGAGTTTGAACTGCAGCTCAACCGGCTGGCGGAAACCCTGTTCTTCGGCTTGAGCCTGGGTGCCGTGCTGGTGCTGGCGGGCATAGGCCTGGCCATCACCTTCGGCGTGATGGGCGTGATCAACATGGCGCACGGCGAGCTGATGATGATAGGGGCGTATACGACCTACGTGGTACAGCGGCTGCTGCCGGATCACCTGGATGTTTCCCTGTTCGTCGCGATTCCCGCGGCCTTCCTGATCTCCGGCCTGGTCGGCATCGCCATCGAGCGCGGCATCATACGCTTCCTCTACGGCCGGCCGCTGGAAACCTTGCTGGCCACCTTCGGCGTGAGCCTGTTCTTGCAGCAATCGGTGCGTTCGATCTTTTCCCCGCTCAACCGCAGCGTATCCACGCCGGCCTGGATGAGCGGTTCGGTGGAGATCAACCACGCGCTGGCGTTTACCCTCAACCGCTTCTACATCGTCGTGTTCAGCCTGCTGGTATTCGTCGCCTTGCTGGCGATCCTCAAACGCACCCGCCTGGGCCTGGAAGTGAGGGCCGTCGCGCAGAACCGTTCGATGGCCAGGGCCATGGGCATACCGACGGACCGGGTCGACGCGCTGACCTTCGGGCTCGGCTCGGGCATCGCCGGGGTGGCCGGCGTGGCGCTCAGCCAACTCACCAACGTGGGACCCAATCTGGGCCAGTCCTATATCGTTGACTCGTTCATGGTGGTGGTGTTCGGCGGGGTGGGAAATCTGTGGGGTACGCTGGTCGGCGGCATGTCGCTGGGCCTGGTCAACAAGCTGCTGGAACCCTACGCCGGTGCGGTGCTGGCCAAGATCATCATCCTGGTTTTCATCATCCTGTTCATCCAGAAGAAGCCGCGCGGATTGTTTCCGCAGAAAGGCCGGGCGGCGGAGGGTTAGGCGATGGGCATTGCGAAATTGCTGGAAAACGATCCGGGCGGCCGCTGGTTTCTGGCCACTCTGGCCCTGGTCGCGGTGTTACTTCCCGCCTTGAATCTGCTGCCGGCGGAAGCGTCGTCGATACATGTCTCCACTTATACCCTGACCCTGGTAGGCAAGTATCTCTGTTACGCGCTGCTGGCTTTGGCGGTCGACCTGGTGTGGGGCTACGCCGGCATACTGAGTCTGGGCCACGGGGCGTTTTTCGCACTGGGCGGCTATGCCATGGGCATGTATCTGATGCGGCAGATCGGCGAGCGCGGCGTTTACGGTAACGCGCAGCTGCCGGATTTCATGGTCTTCCTCAACTGGCAGGAATTGCCCTGGTATTGGCTGGGTTTCGACCGGTTCTGGTTCGCCGTCATCATGGTCGTGCTGGTGCCGGGCGGCTTGGGTTTCGTGTTCGGCTGGCTGGCCTTCCGCTCGCGGGTCACCGGCGTTTATCTGTCCATCATCACCCAGGCTCTGACCTATGCCTTGATGCTGGCCTTCTTCCGCAATGAAATGGGTTTCGGCGGCAACAACGGGTTGACCGATTTCAAGGACATCCTGGGCTTCGCCCTCCAGGCCGACGGCACGCGCGTGGCCATTTTCCTGCTGACGGCGCTGATGCTGGCCGCGGCTTATCTGGCCTGTCGTTATGTCGTCGATTCCAAGCTGGGCAGGGTGGTGGTCGCGGTACGCGATGCGGAGGCCCGGGTGCGCTTCATCGGCTATCGGGTGGAGCATTTCAAACTGTGGGTCTTCGTTTGCTCGGCCGCCTTGGCGGGCGTCGCCGGGGCACTCTACGTGCCGCAGGTCGGCATCATCAATCCCAGCGAATTCTCCCCGCTCAATTCGCTGGAGCTGGTGATCTGGGTCGCGGTCGGCGGTCGCGCCACGCTGTACGGCGGCGTCATCGGCGCGATCCTGGTGAATTACGCCAAAACGGTGTTCACCGCCGTGCTGCCGGAAGTCTGGCTGTTCGCCCTGGGCGCCTTGTTCGTGCTGGTGACGCTGTTCGTGCCGGACGGATTGGTCGGCCTGATGCGCCGACGCGGCGGGGCGGCGTCATGATGTACGAACGCCTGATACAGGAAGCGCCCGAAATCGATCCGGACCAGGCCGAGATCGTCGTCGATCCGACACTGGACACCACGCACGGCCCCATCCTCTACCTGGAGGATGTCACGGTCAGCTTCGACGGCTTCCGTGCCCTGAACGATCTGACCCTCTATATCGACGACGGCGAGTTGCGCTGCGTCATCGGCCCCAACGGGGCGGGCAAGTCCACCATGATGGACGTGATCACCGGCAAGACCCGTCCGGACCGGGGAACGGTGTTTTTCGGCCAGACCATCGATCTGCTCGGGCTCGACGAACCCGCCATCGCCCGTGCCGGCATAGGGCGCAAATTCCAGAAGCCCAGCGTATTCGAGCAGCAGACCGTGTTCGAAAACCTGGAGTTGGCCATGCATGCCGACAAGCGGGTGTGGCGCACCTTGTTCGCCCGCCTGACCGGCGAGCAGCGCGATGGCATAGACGAAGTGCTCGCCACCGTCGGCCTGAGCGACGAGCGGCGCACCCGTGCCGGCGCGCTGTCGCACGGACAGAAGCAATGGCTGGAGATCGGCATGCTGCTGATGCAAAGACCCAGGCTGCTGCTGGTGGACGAGCCGGTGGCCGGCATGACCCATCAGGAAACCGAGCGCACGGCGGAATTGCTGCTGTCTCTGGAGGGCAAGCATTCCGTGGTGGTGGTGGAGCACGATATGGCGTTCGTGCGCAGCATCGCCCGCAAGGTCACCGTGCTGCACGAAGGCTCGGTGCTGACCGAGGGCAGCATGGACGAAGTGCAGCGCGATCCACGCGTCATCGAAGTGTACCTGGGGGCCTGATGCTCAAGCTAGCCGGACTGAACCAGTGTTACGGCGAAAGCCACATCCTCTGGGATTTGGACATGACCGTCCCGGAAGGCATGTGCAGCTGTCTTATGGGACGTAACGGCGTGGGCAAGACCACGCTGCTCAAATGCATCATGGGCCTGCTGCCCATCCGCTCGGGTTCCATGACGCTGGCCGGTGAGCACGCGCTCGCGGGCTTGAAGGCCGAGCGCAGGGCCGCTTTAGGCATCGGCTATGTGCCTCAGGGCCGGGAGATATTTCCCTTGATGAGCGTGGAAGAAAACCTGAGGATAGGCCTGGGCGCGCGGAGGGATGGACTCAAGAAAATCCCGGAGCAGGTGTTCGAGATTTTCCCGGTGCTCAAGAGCATGCTGCACCGGCGCGGCGGCGATTTGTCCGGCGGCCAGCAGCAACAGCTCGCCATCGGCCGGGCCCTGGCCATAGGCCCCAAGCTGCTGATACTCGACGAGCCTACGGAGGGCATACAGCCCAACATCGTGCACGAAATCGGCGACGTGATCATCCGGCTCAACAAGGAGCTGGGGGTGACCGTCTTGCTGGTCGAACAGAAGCTGCCGTTCGCCCGGCGGGTCGCAGACCGTTATTTCATCATGGAAAAAGGTCGCGGCGTCGCGTCCGGGGCCATGGCCGAGCTCGACGAGCAGACCGTCAAGCAATACTTGTCGGTGTGAGGGGCGTTTCCCAGTTACCATCCCGTCCCATGGATGGTAACGACGGATACGGGCCGGAAAGCGGCCCGAATGGCAGGTGCGGGCTAGTGACGAGCGAGGCCGGGAGTTGGCGGGCGGAGCTGCGTCTGGAATTCGCGCCGCGTGCGGGGCGTACGGCCTTGGTCCGGCGTGCCCATCGCGGACCCTTGCTGGTGCAGCGTCCATTTTATCCGGAAGGGACGGTGGCCCACGTCTACCTGCTGCATCCGCCGGGCGGCGTGGCCGGCGGGGATGAATTGTCTATCGAAGCGGTCGCGCAGCCCGGTGCCCATGCCTTGCTCACCACGCCGGCGGCGGGCAAATTTTATCGCAGCGACGGACGGCTGGCCCGGCAGAAGGTCGCCTTGTCGGTCGCCGACGATGCCGCGCTCGAATGGCTGCCGCAGGAAACCATCGTATTCGACGGCGCGGCGCTCGCCGCATCCCTGCGGGTGGACTTGTCGCCGCGCAGCCGCTACGTCGGCTGGGATTTCGTCTCGCTGGGCCGGCCGGCTTCGGGTGAGGTTTATCGGCGCGGACAAGCCGATTTCCGCTTGCGGATTTTTCTGGAAGGCCGGCCGCTGCTGTTGGAGAATTTCGCGGCAGACGGTCGTTTCGCCCGAGAAAACTGGGGCCTGGCCGGACGGCCCATGATGGCGACGATGCTGGCCTATCCCTTTCCGTGCGAGGGCCTGGACGCCGTCCAGGCGCTGATCGCGGACGATAGGGAGCTGGGCGTCACCCTGCTCGACGGCTTGCTGGTGATGCGAGGCATCGGGTATCGCATGGCGCCCCTGCGGCGGACCTTCTGCGAAACCTGGCGGGTGGTCCGGCCCTGGGTCATGGGGCGGGAGGTGTGTTGGCCGCGTATTTGGGCGACTTGAGATCGAATCATGCAATTAACCCCCAGAGAAAAAGACAAGCTCCTCATCTTCACCGCGGCCTTACTGGCCGAGCGGCGCAAGGCCAGGGGCTTGAAGCTGAACCATCCGGAGGCGGTGGCTTTCATCACTGCGGCCATCCTGGAAGGGGCGCGCGACGGTATGAGCGTGGCGGAACTGATGAATCACGGCCGTACCCTGCTGAGCCGCGAGGACGTGATGGAGGGCGTGCCCGAGCTCATCCCGGACGTGCAGGTCGAAGCCACGTTTCCCGACGGCACCAAGCTGGTGACCGTCCACGAACCCATCGTCTGAGGGCCAGGCCATGATACCCGGCGAAATTTTCCCCGCGGAAGGCGAGATCGAACTGAACCAAGGCCGCGAACGGGTCAGCGTGACCGTGGCCAACACCGGCGACCGTCCCATACAGGTCGGTTCGCACTACCACTTCTACGAAACCAACGCCGCGCTGCATTTCGACCGCGAAGCCAGCCGCGGTTTCCGGCTGGACATCCCGGCCGGCACCGCGGTGCGTTTCGAGCCGGGGCAGGAGCGTGAGGTGACGCTGGTGGCCTATGCCGGCCGGCGGCAGGTTTTCGGCTTCCAGCAGAAAGTGATGGGCAGCCTGGAGACGCCGTCATGAGCCGCATCGGCCGCAGCGCTTACGCGGAAATGTTTGGGCCCACGACCGGCGACCGGGTCCGGCTGGCCGACACCGGCCTGATCATCGAGGTGGAGGCCGACCGCACCGTCTACGGCGACGAGGTCAAGTTCGGCGGCGGCAAGGTGATCCGCGACGGCATGGGTCAGAGCCAGATCACCAATACCGGCGGCGCGGTGGATACGGTCATCACCAACGCGCTGATCCTGGACCACTGGGGCATCGTCAAGGCGGACATCGGCATCCGGGCGGGTCGCATACACGCCATCGGCAAGGCGGGCAATCCGGATGTGCAGCCGGGCGTGAACATCGTCATCGGGCCGGGCACCGAAGTGATCGCCGGCGAAGGTAAAATCGTCACGGCCGGCGGCATAGACTCGCACATCCATTTCATTTGTCCGCAGCAGGTGGAAGCGGCGCTGATGTCCGGCGTGACCACGATGCTGGGCGGTGGCACGGGGCCGGCCACCGGTACGAACGCGACGACCTGCACCCCGGGCCCCTGGAATATCCGCCGCATGCTGCAAGCCGCGGAAGACCTGCCCATGAATATCGGCTTGCTCGGCAAGGGCAACGCCAGCCAGCCGGAGGCCTTGCGCGAACAGCTCGAAGCCGGCGCCATGGGGCTGAAGCTGCACGAAGACTGGGGCACCACGCCGGCGGCCATCGACTGCTGCCTGAACGTGGCCGACCACTACGACGTGCAGGTGGCCATCCACACCGATACGCTCAACGAGTCCGGCTTCGTCGAAGACAGCTTTGCCGCCTTCAAGGGGCGGGCCATCCACACCTACCATACCGAAGGGGCGGGCGGCGGACACGCTCCGGACATCATCAAGGCTTGCGGCGAGGCCAATGTGTTGCCGTCCTCGACCAATCCGACCCGGCCCTACACGGTCAATACGGTGGACGAACATCTGGACATGTTGATGGTCTGCCACCATCTGGATCCGGGCATACCGGAGGACGTCGCTTTCGCGGAATCGCGCATACGCCGGGAAACCATCGCGGCGGAAGACATCCTCCACGACCTGGGCGCGTTCTCGATGATTTCCTCGGATTCCCAGGCCATGGGCCGGGTGGGCGAAGTCATCATCCGCACCTGGCAGACCGCGCACAAGATGAAGCAGCAGCGCGGCCATCTCTCGCCCCCTTCCGCCGCTGGGAGAGGGGTTGGGGGTGAGGGTGCTGACAACTTCCGCGCCAAGCGCTACATCGCCAAATACACCATCAACCCGGCAATCACCCACGGCATCGCGCACGAGGTGGGGTCGGTGGAAGTCGGCAAGCTGGCCGATCTGGTGCTGTGGTCGCCGGCCTTCTTCGCGGTCAAGCCCAGCCTCATCATCAAAGGCGGAATGATCGCTGCCGCGCCCATGGGCGATCCCAACGCCTCGATCCCGACGCCCCAGCCGGTGCATTACCAGCCCATGTTCGGAGCCTTGGGCGGTGCGCGCCACGCGACCTCGCTGAGTTTCCTGTCGAAAGCGGCCGTCGAGGCGAGCGTGCCGGCGCAACTGGGCCTGAAAAAAGGCATAGGCGTGGTCGGCAACACCCGCCGCATCGGCAAGCGCGATCTGATCCACAATAACTATCTGCCTCATATCGAGGTGGACTCGCAAACCTACCAGGTGCGGGCCGACGGCGAGTTGCTGATCTGCGAGCCGGCTACCGAGCTGCCTTTGGCGCAGCGGTACTTTCTGTTTTGAACGACGGCCGTGTCATGACCAGCCTCACCGAATTCGCGCCGGCCGGCGCGGTACCGACCGACACGCTGACGCTGCCCTACGACGCCCGGCAGAAGAGCCGCTTGCTGGCGAAGCTGGACGGTGGCGCTAACGTGGGTTTGTTTCTTCCCCGCGGCACGGTACTGCGCGGCGGCGACATGCTCACCGGACCGGGCGGCGAGGTGGTACGGGTCGTGGCCGCGCCGGAGCCGCTCTCGGTGGCCCGCAGCGACGATGCCTTGCTGTTCGCCCGCGCCTGCTATCACCTGGGCAACCGTCACGTGCCGCTGCAAATCCTGGAGGGCGAGTTACGCTACCTGCGTGACCACGTGCTCGACGGCATGCTGTGCGGCATGGGCTTGGTGGTCGAATCGGAGCAGGCCCCGTTCGAACCGGAAGCGGGCGCCTACGCCCACGGCGGCCATGGGCATTGACGAACCCATGTCGGCCGGGCTGCCTCTGCTACGGCTGATGCAGCTGGTCAGTCCGGCGCTGCCCATCGGCATGTACAGCTATTCGCAAGGCCAGGAAAAGGCGGTGGAAGACGGCTGGCTGGCCGACGAAGCCGCACTGGCCGAGTGGCTGGAGGGCTTGCTGGAGGCTTGTTTGGCACGGACCGACCTGCCGGTTCTGGCCCGGCTCTATGATGCCTGGAAAGAGGACGATGGCGAGCGGGTCGCGCATTGGTCGGCCATACTGGGTGCCTGCCGCGAGACCGAGGAGCTGCGTTTGGAAGACCGGCAGACCGGGCAGGCCTTGGCGCGCGTGCTCGGCGGTCTGGGCGTGACGCGGGCCGAGGACTGGATACGTCATCCGCAAGCCTGCCTCGCCACGCTGTTCGCCCTCGCCGGGGTGACCTGGAGCATTTCCCGCGCCGATGTCCTGACCGGCTACGGCTGGGGCTGGCTGGAAAATCAGGTGTTGTGCGCCATCAAGCTGGTGCCCCTGGGTCAGACGGCGGGTCAGCGCCTGCTGATCCGCATCGCCGCGCGCATCCCTCAGGCGGTCGCGCAGGCGGCAAACCTGTCCGACGAGGAGATCGGCGGGTCCAGCCCGCTGCTGGCCATCGCCGGCAGCCGCCACGCATTCCAATATTCCCGCTTGTTCCGATCCTGAGACGAGTATCTATGGCTACGCAAAACAACGTGTTGAGAGTGGGGGTCGGCGGTCCGGTGGGCTCGGGCAAGACGGCCCTGGTGGACGCCTTGTGCAAGTCCATGCGCGAACGCTACCAGCTTGCCGTGGTGACCAACGATATCTACACCAAGGAAGACCAGCAATTCCTCATCCGCAGCCAAGCCTTGCCCGAGGAGCGGATCGTGGGTGTGGAAACCGGCGGGTGCCCGCACACCGCCATCCGCGAGGATGCGTCCATGAATCTGGCCGCGGTGGACGAGCTATGCGAGCGGTTCCCGGACTTGGACTTCGTGCTGGTGGAGAGCGGCGGCGACAATCTGAGCGCCACCTTCAGCCCGGAACTGGCCGATCTGACCATTTACGTGATCGACGTGTCGGCGGGGGACAAAATACCGCGCAAGGGCGGGCCGGGCATCACGCGCTCGGATCTGTTGGTGATCAACAAGACTGATCTGGCGCCGCATGTGGGCGCTTCATTGGAAGTGATGGAGCGGGATGCGCGCAAGATGCGCGGCGAGCGGCCTTTCGTGTTTTCCAACCTGAAAACGGGGGAGGGCCTGCCGGCGATCGCCGACTTCATCGTTCAGCGCGGCATGCTCGGCTAGCCTTTCCCGGCGATGTGCAAAGCGGGGCGACCGCCCGGTGCGGGTGCCCCACGCCGGGTGATCACATCGGCATCTGCGGCCGGCCGATCTGCCCCTTCAGGCCGCGCATCATGTTCATGATGTTGCCTTTCTTGAATTTCTTCATGAGCTTCTGCATCTGCTCGAACTGCTTGAGCATCTTGTTGAGCTCCTGGATGTCGGTGCCCGAGCCATGGGCGATGCGGTTCTTGCGCGAGTTATTGAGCAACTCGGGATCCAGCCTTTCCTTGGGCGTCATGGAGTCGATCATGGCGAGCTGCTGGAACAATTCCTTCTCGTTGACCTTGTCCTTCACGTGCTGGGGCAGGGTGGCCACACCCGGCAGCTTGTTCATCATGGCCATCACGCCGCCCATGGCCTTGAGCTGGTTGAGCTGGTCGCGGTAGTCCTCCAGGTTGAAGGTCTTGCCCTTCTGGATCTTCTTGGCCAGCTTCTCGGCCTTTTCCTTGTCCATCTTGCGCTCGACGTCCTCGATGAGGCTGAGCACGTCGCCCATGCCGAGGATGCGGGAGGCCAGGCGGTCGGGATGGAACAATTCCAGGTTGGCGGTCTTTTCGCCCACGCCCATGAACTTGATCGGTTTGCCGGTGATGTGACGGATGGACAGGGCCGCACCGCCGCGGGCGTCGCCGTCGGTCTTGGTGAGGATCACGCCGGTCAAAGGCAGGGCGTCGTGGAAGGCCTTGGCGGTGTTGGCGGCGTCCTGGCCGGTCATGCTGTCGACCACGAACAAGGTCTCGATGGGCTTGATGGCGGCATGGACGTCCTTGATCTCGACCATCATCTCCTCGTCGATGTGCAGACGACCGGCGGTGTCGACGATGAGTACGTCGGCGTATTTCTTGCGCGCGTAGGCGATGGCGTCCAGCGCGATGTCCACCGGCTTTTGCGAGGCTTCGCTGGGAAAGAAATCGGCCTTGACCTCGCCGGCGAGGGTCTTGAGCTGTTCGATCGCGGCCGGGCGGTAGACGTCGGCGGAGGTGACCACGACCGACTTGCGCTCGTTCTCCTTCAGCCATTTGGCCAGCTTGGCGACCGTGGTGGTCTTGCCCGCACCCTGCAGGCCGGCCATCAGGATCACCGCGGGCGGCTGACAGGCGAGGTTCAGCTTTTCCAGCGAGACGCCCATGATGTTCTTCAGTTCCTCATGGACGATCTTCACCATGGCCTGGCCTGGCGTCAGACTCTTTTCCACTTCCTGGCCCAGGGCGCGATCCTTGACGTGTTCGATAAAATCCTTGACCACCGGCAGGGCAACGTCGGCTTCCAGCAGCGCCGTGCGCACTTCGCGCAAGGTGTCCTGGATGTTGGCTTCGGTCAGACGGCCCTGGCCGCGGATCTTGCGTAGGCTGTCGTTTAAGCGTTCGGTCAGATTGTCAAACATGAGGGCTATACCTTGGGCGTTGGCGCTGGTGGTGGATGTGGCCCGCCCATCGGGCGGCCGCAAATGTGGCCGGCAATTTTACTCGCGCGGATGAGGATTAAAAAGCGCGAGTTTGGAATCTCGGCCATTTAAGGCGGCTGGCGCGGGCTTCCGCTTCCGTATCGGCTCAGGAAGCGGCCGCCGGCTCCCGGTCAAGCAGCCGGCCCACGCTCGCGCATTCGGCCGGTGTCAGCTCGAAGTCGAAAATCGCCAGATCGTCTTGCATGTGCTGTGCGCGGGTGGTTCCGCTCAAGGGAATGATATCGGTCAGCGTCAGATAGCGGTAGAAAACTTGCGCGGCCGAGCGCGCGTATTTGTTCGCCAGGTTCTGCAGAGTCTCGCCGGCGAGAACCTTGGGGTTGGCCGTCAAGGTCCAGAAGCTCTGGTAGATCAGACCTTTTTGTCGGCAGAAGCGACGTATCTCGCGATCGTAGCCGGTGTCGGCATAAAAGCGGTTCTGTATCAGGGCGGGTTTGACCTCGGCCAGGTCGTACAGCCGTGTGAGTGTTTCCAGGGCGTAGCAATTGCTGATGCCGATCTGCCGGGCGCCGCCGCTCTTGCATACCGCCTCCAGGGCTCCCCAGACTTCCATCAACGATGCTTCGTCCGCCAGCGGCGAATGCAACACCAGGCCGTCCAAGTGATCGGTCCGGAGATTGCGCAGCGAGGTCTCGAAGGATTGTGCAACCTGGTCGGCCAGGCGCGCCTTGGGATCGTAAGGAACGCGTTCGGGGTCCTGGCCTTGCAGCGGCGTGAACTTGCTTTGCAGGTAAACGTCTTCCCGGCGCAAGCCCTTGGCGAAGCAGCGAGCCAGTCCTTCGCCGACGCCGGCTTCGTTGTAATGCTTGGGCTGGCAAGCCGTGTCTATGCCGCGAAAGCCGAGCGTGACGGCCTGTTCCACCAGTCCCGCCGTGCGCTCCTCCTTCCAGGCGGTGCCGTAGAGTATGCGTGGCAGGCGCACGCCGACTGCTGAAGTCACGTAGTCGTTTTCGTTCATCTGGGTGTTTCCGGCATGCGCCGATTATGGGTGATGGCGCCGGCGAAAAGATAGCCTGTGAACATGGCGACTACACGTAGGGGCTCTTGTAGCTCTCCAGGACGCGTATGTAATTTGCGCGTTCGAAGGCACCGGGATTGGTAATCTTGTCGTGACTCATGCTTCCCCTCAGCGTGGAAACGGAGGCAAACCCCCGGGTTTCCATCCAGTGTTTCAGGCCGTCGAGCAGGGTGCCGAGGTGAGCCGGGCCATTGCGCAGGAGGGATGAGGTGGTCATCACCACGTCGGCCCCCGCCAGCAGGTATTTGATGACCTCATCCGGTCTCTCCACGCCACGGGTGGCGCCGAGCGAGGCATTGATCTTGCCGTGCAGCAGTGCGATCCAGAGCAGTGGCAGGCGGATTTCGCCAGCTGAACTCAGACTGAGCGTAGGGGCGACTTCCAGGTCGACGATGTCGATGTCCGGCTGATAGAAGCGGTTGAACAACACCAGGGCATCGGCACCGGCGGCGGCCAGACTTTTCGCCATGTGGCCCATGGAGCTGAAGAAAGGGCTCAGCTTGAGGGCGATGGGAATCTCGACGGTGGCTTTCACCGCTCTGACGATATCCAGATAACGCTGTTCCACCTCCGCCCCCGAGACGTCCAGGTCGGCCTCCACCGAATAGATGTTCAGTTCGATGCCTTTGGCTCCGGCTTCCTGCATTTGCCTGGCGTAGTCGATCCAGCCCTGGCCGGTGACGCAGTTGAGGCTGGCGATGACGGGGATATCGGTCGATTCCGAAGCCAGTCTGAGGATGTTGAGATAGTTGTCGGGACCGACCGGGTAGGCGTCGAAATCGGGAAAATAGCTCAGCGATTCGGCGAAACTCTGGGCGCCCGATTCCACCAGGTAGGAGTACGATTCGTTTTCGTGGCGTATCTGTTCTTCGAACAGCGAAGTCATCACCACCGCCGCGGCGCCGCTATCTTCGAGCCGCTTGATGCCGTCCAGGGTTCCGGACAAGGGCGACGAGGACGCGACGATGGGATGCCGCAGTTCGAGACCCATGTAATTGGTAGTCAGGTCCATAACGCCTCCTTATTGTCGGCTCTTGAGGGTGGCATCGGGATGAAATCGCTTGCCGTCCCCGGCCGCCATCTCTTCGTAGATCTCCCATTTCTGGTCGACCACCTGCTGCGCCAGTTGCATCAGGTGTTGGCTTTCTTCCGGGTGCACGCGGGACAGCATCTTGTAACGCAGTTCGTTGAAGGCGTAGTCCTTCAGCTTGATGGTCGGCCTGGGCGAGTCGAGCACGAAGGGGTTGCGGTCGGTCTGGCGCAGCGTGGGGTTGTAGCGTATCAGCGGCCAATGCCCGCTGGCGACCGCCAGATCCTGCTGCTTCAAACCGTGCTGCATGTTGATGCCGTGGGCGATGCAGTGGCTGTACGCCAGCACCAGGGAGGTGCCGGGGTAGGCTTCCGCCTCGCGCAAGGCCAAAAGCGTCTGCTGCGGGTTGGCGCCCATGGCGACGCGGGCGACATAGACACTGCCGTAGGAAATCGCCTGCAGCGCCAGGTCCTTCTTGGCCACCGGCTTGCCCGCGGCGGCGAACTTGGCCACCGCGCCGAGGGGAGTCGACTTGGACATCTGCCCGCCGGTGTTGGAATAGACCTCGGTATCCAGCACCAGGATGTTCACGTTGCGGCCGCTGGCCAGCACATGGTCGACGCCGGACGAGCCGATGTCGTAGGCCCAGCCGTCGCCGCCCATGATCCAGATGCTGCGGCGGACCAGTTGATCGGCCACCGACAGCAGATCCCTGGCTTTTTCATTGTCCAAGCCGATCAGGGCGGCCTTGAGATGCGCCACCCGGATGCGCTGCAGGCGGATTTCCGATTCGGTCACCTGCGGCGCTTCGAGCAGTTCGGCTACCAGATCCGCGCCGATGTAGTCTTTTAGTTCCTTAACCAGTTCGCGGGCCAGGGCGAGATGCTTGTCGGCGGCGAGCCGGAAGCCCAAGCCGAATTCGGCGTTGTCCTCGAACAGCGAGTTGGACCAGGCCGGACCCCTGCCTTCCGCGTTCTTGGTCCATGGGGTGGTGGGTAGGTTGCCGCCGTAAATGGACGAACAGCCCGTGGCGTTGGCCATGATCAAGCGATCGCCGAACAACTGCGACAACAAGCGAACGTAGGGAGTTTCTCCGCATCCGGCGCAGGCGCCGGAGAACTCGAACAGGGGTTCGAGAAATTGCGCGCCGCGCACCGAGGAAAAGTCGACCTTGGAGCGGTCGTTGACCGGAATTTGTTCGAAAAACCCGATGTTGGCCCGCTCCTGCTGCAGGATGGGTTCCTTGGGCTTCATGTTGATGGCCTTGACGCCGGATTGTTGCAAACTCTTGGCGGGGCAGACCTCCACGCACAAGCCGCAGCCGGTGCAATCCTCCAGATAGACCTGCAGGGTGTAGCGCGTCTCGGGAAAACCGCGGGCGCTGATAGGCGCCGACTTGTAGCCTTCCGGCGCCCGTTCTAACTGGGACTGCGGGTAAAACTTGGAACGGATCACGCTGTGCGGACAAACGAAACTGCAGTTGCCGCACTGGATGCAGATGTCCGGCTCCCAAACCGGCACGTAGGCGGAAATGTTGCGCTTCTCCCATTTCGTCGTGCCGCTGGGATAGGTGCCGTCTATGGGCAGCAGGGACACCGGCAAGCGGTCGCCGGCACCGGCCATCATCGGCGCGGTCACCGTCTGCACGAAATCCGGAGCCTCCCTGGGTACGGTCGGCGGCAGTTCCACACGGCTGCTCGCTTGCGACGGAACCTCGACCCGGTAAAGCTGTGCCAAGGTCTGATCGACGGCGATGAAATTCTTTTGGACGACGTCTTCGCCTTTCTTGCCGTAGGTCTTCTGGATCGACTGTTTGATCTTCGCGATGGCCTCATCCCGCGGCAACACCCCGGAGATGGCGAAGAAGCAGGTCTGCATGATGGTGTTGGTGCGGTTGCCCATGCCGGTTTCCCGCGCCACCTGGGTGGCGTTGATCACGTAAAAGGCTATCCCTTTGTCGATGATCTGCTGCTGCAAGGGATGGGGCAGATGATCCCAGACCTCTTCGGGACCATAAGGGCTGTCCAACAGAAAGGTGGCGCCCTGCCGGGCCGATTCCAGGACATTCATCTTCTCCGCGAAGACGAACTGGTGGCAGCCGATGAAACTGGCTGACTGGATCAGATAAGGCGACAGGATGGGCTTGGGTCCGAATCGCACGTGAGAGACCGTGCGCGAACCCGATTTCTTGGAGTCGTAGACGAAATAACCCTGGGCGTGGAGCGGTGTCGATTCGCCGATGATCTTGATGCTGTTCTTGTTGGCCCCGACGGTGCCGTCGGCGCCCAGACCGATGAACAGGGCGCGCACCACGTCGTCGGGTTCGATGTCGAAGCCGGGATCGAACTCCAGGCTGGTCAGCGAAACGTCGTCCTGGATGCCGACGGTGAAGTGATTCTTCGGTGTGTCTTTCTGCAACTCGTCCAGCACGGCCTTGGCCATGGCCGGGGTGAACTCCTTGGACGACAAGCCGTAGCGGCCGCCGACGACCCGCGGCAGTGTCGGGAGCAGGCTGTTGCTGTAGGCTTCGGTTAGGCTGGTGATCACGTCGCCGTATAAGGGTTCGCCGGTCGCGCCCGGTGCCTTGGTTCGATCCAGCACCGCGATGGCTTTAACCGTGGCGGGCAACGCGCCCAGGAAATGCTCCGCGGAAAACGGCAGGCACAGCCGCACGAGGATCACGCCGACTTTTTCGCCCCGCTGCTGCAGGTAATCCACGGTCTCGCGCAGGGTTTGCCCGCCGGAACCGATGATGACCGCCACCCGCTCGGCTTCCGGATGGCCGAAATAGTCGAACAAATGGTATTGCCGGCCGGTCAATTCGGCGAACCGGTCCATCTTGGCCTGCAGGATCGCCGGCAGCCTGGCATAAAAGGGGTTGACCGTTTCCCGCGCCTGAAAATAGATATCGGGGTTTTGCGCGGTGCCGCGGATGAAGGGGTTGTCTGGATTGAGCCCCCGGCCCCGATGGGCCCGGACTTGTTCCGAAGCCATCATCGCGCGGATGTGTTCGTCGGCTATCAAGTAGAGCTTGTTGACCTCATGGGACGTGCGGAAACCGTCGAAAAAGTGGACGAAGGGGATACGAGCCTCCAGGCTGGCGGCCTGGGCCAGCAGCGCCATGTCGTGGCCCTCCTGGACCGAACTGGACGCCAGTTGGGCGAAGCCGGTGTTGCGCACCGCGGCGACGTCGGAATGATCGCCGAAAATCGACAATCCCTGGGCCGCCAGCGAGCGGGCCGCCACGTGCAGGACCATGGGTGTCAGTTCCCCGGCGATCTTGTACATGTTGGGGATCATCAGCAGCAGTCCCTGCGAGGCGGTGAACGAAGTGGTCAGTGCGCCGGTCTGCAGCGCTCCGTGCACCGCCCCCGCGGCGCCGCCCTCGCTCTGCATCTCGACCACCAGCGGGATGTTGCCCCAGATATTGGTCTTGCCCTCGGACGCCCATTGGTCGGCCAGTTCGGCCATGGTGGAGGACGGCGTGATCGGATAGATGGCGCAGATTTCGTTGATGCGATAGGCGATGTAGGCGACCGCCTCGTTGCCTTCCAGGGTTGTAACCTTAGCCGCGTTCATGGCTTAAACTCCAGGTTCTGGGATCATCTCGATGGCATGGCAGGGGCACTGCTCGTAGCAGACCGCGCATCCGGTGCACTTGTCGTAATCGTAACGATAGCGCTGACCGGGGCCGAGCTTGACGATGGCCTGCTCGGGGCAACTGCCGTAGCAGCCGTCGCATTCGAAGCAATTGCCGCAGGAAAAACAGCGCTTGGCCTCGTATTGTGCTTCCGCTTCGCCGAGTCCCTTGACCACTTCGGCGAAGCCATAAGCGCGTTTTTCCGGGTCCAGTGATTCCTGCAGACGCTGCCCGGCCTCGGTGAGATACCACATGTGCAGCTTGTCGAAGCCCACCAGGTCGTGCTTAGGCGCCTTGACGTAGGCTCCGCCTTTCAAATACGCATCGATATGGCGGGCGGCCTTCTTGCCGTGGCCGACGGCCACCGTGACGGTGCGTTCGCTGGGCACCATGTCGCCGCCGGCAAAAATCCCGGCATGGCCGGTCATCATGTTGGCGTCCACTTCCACGACCCCGTCCCGCTTGAACTGGATATCCGGCACGTTTTGCAGGAATGCGGAGTCGGTTTCCTGGCCCAGGGCCAGGATCAGCGCGTCGGCTTCCAGGGTCTCGAACTGGCCGGTGGGTTCGGGATAACCCTCGGCGTTGACCTTCATGACCTCGACCTGGATATGGGTCTCGTCGATCTCCTTGATGGACCTAAGCCAGTTGATCTTGACGCCTTCCTCGATGGCCTCGTCGGCCTCGAAGGCATGGGCGGGCATGTGCGCCCGGTCGCGCCGGTAGATGATCAACGCCTCCTCGGCACCGAGGCGCTTGGCGGTGCGCGCGGCGTCCATGGCCGTGTTGCCTCCGCCGTAGATCGCCACCCGGCGACCGATCGAAGGGGCGTCGCCGGACGCCGCTTGCCGTAGAAAACTGACCGCATCCAGTATCTTGCCCGCATCCCGCGCCGGAATATCCACCCGCTTGCTGAGATGGGCGCCGATGGCGACGAACACCGCATCAAAGCGGCCATTTTCCTTTTCCGCCAGGACGTCCTGAACCTTGTGGTTGAGCCGGATCTTGACCCCCATGTTCTGGATGCGCCGAACCTCCTGATCCAACTCCTCGCGCGGCAGCCGATAGGCCGGAATGCCGAAATGCATCATTCCGCCGGCCATCGGACCGGCCTCGAAAATTTCGACCTGGTGCCCCAGTCGGGTCAAATGATAGGCGGCGGAAAGTCCGCTGGGGCCGGCGCCCACCACCAGCACGCGCTTGCCGCTGGGCGGCGCATCGGGCTGAATGGTCCAGTTCTCTTTCAGGGCCAGGTCGCCGAGGAAACGTTCGACGGCATGAATGCTGACCGGGCTGTCCACCTGTTTGCGATTGCACTGGCTCTCGCAGGGGTGATAACAAACCCGGCCGTGCACCGCTGGCAGCGGGTTGTTGCGCACCAATTCGCGCCAGGCCCGCTCGTACTGGCCGGCCTGCGCCAGCGCAAGCCAGGCCTGGATGTTTTCGCCCGCCGGGCAGGCGTTGTTGCAGGGAGGAAGCAAATCCTGATAGATCGGACGCTGTTTGCGCACGGGCCCGGTGCCTTTGCCATGCATGACCAAATCCGCCGGGCGCGTCATGTCTTTGGGCGTGGATTCCATCATCGCGGTGTCTCCATCAATGTGTTCGGGGTCAAGCGCGGAACGCCGCCCGCGCGTCGTTTACGGTCGGACTTGCCGGAAAGGATAGTCTTAACGTGTCGCCTCGTCCTTGATAAGTACCGAATGTGAGCGGCAGGCCGCCAGCGCCCAGCTATAGTATCCAGCCGGTCATGGCCATTCCGATGAGTGCGGAGCGTGGCGCCGAGCCTCCTCTGGCGGCTGGGGATTCGATCACCAGTCTGAGCAGTTTGCCTGACGGCTGGCGGATTTGGTCCACGTCCATGCCCAATGCGCCCGACAACAACGGTTGTTTTATCGGCGCGCTAACCTGGATGGCGAAGCTGGCTTGCAACCAGATTCCTGCGAAATTAAGGGGTGCCATGCTGATCAGAACTGGCCCTGGAAAATGGGACCCTGGCTTAAGTAATGTTGCCGTTCAGTCTGCCCGTTGTTCCCAGGCACTGAGTTCCGGCGAACTTGGCCGGACCGCTGATTCAATGCAAGAGATGGCGTGGTATTTGCTGTGTTTCGCCTCAAGCAGTCATGTCCGCATAGAAGGTAAGGGCTTAAGGAGCGCGCGCGACTGCGAGGTCTCTTCAAGGAGAAATGCTTGCAATTGGAAATACGAGCCCAACCCGAATGTTTCGTAAATCCGTTTGAGAGCCCATCCGGAACTGATCCACGAGGCCTTCTCGATACCGCGCCGTCGAACTTCCTGCCGACCGTCAAAACGTCCGCCGGGGGGCAGGGTTTCTTGAGTAGTATGGCTCATGGACGATCTCGTTTAGCTTCGTCCGAAGCGTTATTGGAGTAACTGTCAATTTATCAATCACTTAAACGAGGTTCGCCCATTTTTGCGAATTATCCGGGCCAAAAAACTTCACAACAACATTGCACAGGCTTCCGGCGTTTGTCGCCCGGTGTTTTTCCTAATGATTTCCCGTTTTGGTGGGATTAAGGATTAAAACGATGAGATTGGATTACATGGTTATCCCCTTGATGAATAGACTTTCAGCACGCCGCTTTGTCCATCCGTTCGACGGGAAGAGGAGATTCCGACTACCGCATACGTCGGCCTTAAACATGGCCGTCCTGGCCTTACTGGCGATGTTCGTTTGCTTTGGCGAGGCGGGCGCTGCCGAAAAAGCGGCTCCGCCGCCGGCCGGCAAGGCATGCACGTCGTGCCACGACGACTCGGAAGCCAAAGTGCACGCCCATCACAGCGATTGTTTGTCGTGCCACACCGACGCGGAGGCGCACAGAAACTCGAAGAAAATATTGCCGAATAAGGATATTGCTTCGGAAACCTGCTTGACGTGCCACGGTACCGGGAAGGGGCATACCACCGACGCTAACCGGATGAATTTCGCATTCTCCGAGCACAATAAGGCCGGCGTGAAGTGCGCAGACTGCCACGGCATACATAAACCCAAGATCGGCGAGGACTCAAATATCGCTAATCTGAAAATGGACAAGAACGCCCAGCTTTGCGCTACCTGCCATCAGGACATACTGGCGCGCTTCAACATGATTTCGCACCACCCGTTGAGGGAGGGCGCTATCTCCTGCACCAACTGCCATAACCAACACGATAGCAAGCAAACGACCCTGGTCAGCAAGACAGAGCAATGCACCAAGTGCCATCAGGCTGTCCGCGGACCGCATGTGTTCGAGCACCCGCCCGCGGCGGAAGACTGCGCCAACTGCCATAACCCGCACGGCACGCCGAACCGCAGGCTGCTCGAAGTCGCCATGCCGATGCAATGCCTGCAGTGCCACTCGCTACCCAACAATCGCCACGGACAAACTGCAAGCACTGACACCGGCAATATCACGACCGAAACCATTTCGGGAGCCGTACTGCGTAATTGTGTGAACTGTCATGGCGCGATCCACGGAAGCGCTTTCGATCAGCACCTCAGGCATTGATGGATAGGGAATCAGACACCATGAAAACCACAACATTGTTCAAGTTTGCCGTGTCCTTGTTGGCGATCCAGGGCATCGACTTGGCTTCTGCCGCGGAGAAGTCGGCGGAAAGCGGCAACACTGTCAGCGCGGAGGTAACGCCCAAGGCCTATTACTTCGACTATTACAAAGGCGTAGGCAGCGACAAAACGCAGTTTCTGGAACGCTACAACTACCAGATGAGCGGCGGCGACAACCGGTCAGGCTTTTATCCCGACGCCGATTTGCGCCTGCGAGTGACGAATCCGCAGCGCGATGTGTTCTCGCTGGAGCGGCAGGGTTTCGGCATCTATAACCAGCGGGGAACCGCCAAGGCCAACACCGAGTTGTTCGGTGTCACCGGCTATTATTCGATGTTTCGTTCGGCCACCGGCGGAGTGGACTTTCTCTATAGCCCCAATCAAGTTGCCGGTGGCACCGATCCGGCCTATGCAGGACCCAGAAATAACAACACCGGCAGCGGCTACGTGTCTCGTTTCAACGACAACTCCGGTCAGACCTTGTACAAGATCGACCGCTCCACCTACGGTGGGGGCATCGCCCTGAAGCCGGAATTGTTTGGCACGACCGTTACCGGCCGGTTCAATTACGATGGCTATCAGCGTGATGGCAACCGATTCGGTACCTTCGCACTGGGTGGCTCCGACGTCAGAGGGGGCTTCGCCGGAACTGTGCAGCGTTGGCGCGGATTCGACATGCCGGTCGATGAGCAAATGAACCGCTACTCGCTCAATCTAAGCGGCGCCTCGGGTAACTTGCAGATTGCCTATGACGGGTCGGTGGAAAAATTCAACAATCAGGCGAAGGATTTCACCGTCGCCAGCTTCGCGCCATTCAGCGCAAACATCGTCCCTAGCAATCATCCCGTCGACTACATGCCGGACAGCACATTGTTCACGAGCGGACTACGCATGACCAAGTTATTCGGCCGTACTACCGTGGCGGCGGGTTATGGCATGTCTCTGCTCAAGCAGGATTCGTTCACTCAGAACCAGCTAGCCGCGGGTTATGACAAGGGCGAAATCATGACCAATAACGCCTACCTCAACTTGAATTCCGCCGAACTGTCCTGGGTAGGGCTGGAAGGCTACGCCAAGTATTACAACCGGGAAAACGACTCGACTTTTCCGGCGACAGGACTGTTGAGCGCCACGACGGATCAGACTCTCGGAGTACGCATCAACACGATCCAGTCTTTCACTTACGGGGCGTCCGCCACGTTCCGCCCACCCGTGTTCAAGTCCACCGTGACCGTCGGATGGAAGGGTGAGGACAAGGACCGGGATCTGACCTGGACCGCAACCTCCAAGGTCGCGCCGACTTTGAATGGCATACAGCCGCAACGGTCTTTGTACAGGCAGCAGTCGTTCTCCAACGAGGGCTACATCACTTGGGTGGCGCGCCCTTTAAATGGACTGATCGTCCGGATAACGCCGTCCTACCTTAACGCCAGCCAGACCGGATTGGTCACGGAGCCGGGGGAATCGGTCAGTTTGAAGACCAAGATCAACTACGCGTTCGATGAGCGCACGGCGCTTAGCTTCTACTACAACTACCGCAATAAGAAAAACGACAACAATAGCCTTACTTACGCGCTTACCGTGCCGACCAAGGTCGATGGAGCCTCGCTCGAACAAAGCACCGACAATACGCAGCAATCGTCCGGCATCTCGCTGAGCTTTACTCCCAACGAGAGTTTGTCCACCACTGCCACCCTGGGATGGCTGCGCAACGATTTCTCGTCCTACTTCATTTCTTCCAACCGCAGGCGCTTCGAGGCACCGAACAATCCGGTATGGTTCAAAACGCGGGACACGCCCAACTACCTGGTCGATACCTATGTGTTCTCGGTCGGCGCCGATCTGCAAGTGAACAAAGCTTTTAACTTGAGCGGTGGCTACACCCTATCGCACGCCAAGGGGCACAACACGACCGGCTATATCGCGAGCAAGCTCCCCACCATCGATGAGCAGGTGGACAATACCCTGCAAACCTTGGCGTTGGGGGCGGATTACGCCTTCAACAAATTCACCAAGCTCAAGGGTTCCTATTCCTATGACTACTACGATGACCAAATCTACAGCACGTTGACCGGGGGTTACCACACGGTGATGGTCGGTGTTGCTCTGGGTTTTTAAGGAAAGCGGCGGTTGTCACACTCCCTATAAACGACATTAAAAATTAAGAGGCTGAAACTATGAAAAACAAACGCAGCGTGTACATCGTGTTGGCTAGTAGCGCCCTGTTCGGCCTAGCGCTATCGGCGCCTGCTTCGGCCGCCGAAGTGGACAAACTGGTCGAAGCCTGCAGTGCTTGCCACGGAAAGGAGGGGGCCAACTCGGAAGTGGACGTACCGATCCTAGGCGGAACTTCCGCGGAATATCTCAACATCAGCCTGACCGAGTACAAAAACAAGGAACGGCCTTGCGTGGAGACGAAAATCCGCGACGGCGCCAAGAAAGGCGGCAAGACCGACATGTGTCAAGTGGCCGGCGAGTTGAGTGAAGGCGACATCAAACAACTGGCCAGTTATTACGCGGCGCAGAAATTCGTCCGCTCCGCACAGAAATTCGATCCGGCGCTGGCCACCAAGGGCAAGAGCCTCCACGAAAAAGGTTGCGAAAAATGCCACTCGGAAGGGGGCAGCCTCGCCAGCGACGACGCGGCCATACTGGCGGGCCAGAAAATGGCTTACCTGGACGCAGCGTTGAAGGACTTCGTCGAGGGAAAGCGCCCGATCCATAAAAAAATGAAGCCGAAGATCGAGGAACTCGACAAGGAAGACCTGGAAGCCTTGGTCCATTTCTACGGCAGCGCGCACTAGGGCGACTCGATCGAGACGAATCCGCCGCTTACCGTGCGGCGGAATATTAAAGGTTGACCATGTCGGAAACTACTCCATCGACGCGCAATAGCCTTTGGGCGGTCTTGCGCCGCCCGAGCGCGCGCTACTCGCTGATATCCTTGCTGGGCACAGGCTTCATCCTCGGCATACTATTTTGGGGAGGCTTCAACACAGGGATGGATGCCACCAACACCCTGGAATTTTGCATTTCCTGCCACGAGATGCGGGACAATGTTTACCAGGAGTACCAGAAAACCGTCCACTACAACAATCGCACCGGCGTGCGCGCGGTCTGCTCCGATTGCCATGTGCCCAGGGACTGGACGCACAAGATTGTCCGCAAGCTGCAAGCCTCAGGCGAAGTGTGGGGGACCTTGGTCGGCACTATAGACACCAAGGAAAAATTCGAAGCCAAGCGGGCGGAAATGGCGCAACACGAATGGGATCGGATGAAGCGTACCGATTCACGCGAGTGCCGCAACTGCCACCGGTACGATGCCATGGACATGGAATTGCAAGACAAGACCGCAAAGAAAAAGCATGGGCAAGCGTCGGCGGAGGAATCCGGCAAGACTTGCATAGACTGCCATAAGGGTATCGCTCACAAGCTGCCGGAAGAGTAAGGCTTGAGCGGGAAATAAAGTGACGTATTCTTGCTGCCGGCTTATTGTTCCGAATGGTGAAGTGGCCCCCGAATTTCGGGCAGGGGGTTAAGCGTAGTAATCGGCCCGATGCTGCAAATCGCGTCAAAGCAACGCGGCGCGACTCTTTTGGGGCAAGGTAAGAAGTAATCGATTGGTTAACTCCATATCCAATCTGGCACACCCGATACCGAGAAAAAAGCGGAGTCAATTTGCAAAGCGCTCGGCCCTTGCGGGGCGGGACGTTGCGGGCTTGGGCGACCTAGAATGGGGGGCTCGCTTTTCGAGCAAGCCCATGCGCGGCGTAGACGTGCCCCAAACTTTTACCGGGCAGGTTCCAAGTGTTTTTCACCGGTCTGCTAAACACCTCGCGGGGCTGAGTCCTCGTTAATGGAGTGTCCCTCGACGCGTAGTAAGCTCTTGGCTTACTGGTCTTGTTGCAGCTTGAGCTCCCGTAGTTTCATGAGGGCGTAGACCGCTTCCAGATGGGGAATCGCGACGCCCAGGCGCAGTCCGTAGCGCACCGCGTTGCCGAGGATGGCTTCCGTTTCCATGGGACGGCCGGCTTCGAAGTCGAGCAGCATGCTGGTCTTGTAGGGCGGCATCTTGTGGGTGCTGGAAATGTTCACCTCGACGATGTCGTCCGCCAGCGGATGGCCGCTCGCCTTGGCGATGGCGGCGATCTCTTCCATGATGACGCGGCAGAAGGCTTCCTGGGTGTTGAGTATGTCGGAGGTGGCCAGCCCCCCGGACAGCACGGACAGCGGATTGAAGGCCGCGTTCCACACGCATTTCTGCCAGCGCGCGGTGGTAATGTCCTCGCTGGCTACGCAGTTGATGCCGGACTTCTCGTAAGCCGCCGCCAGGGCCTGGGTTTTTTCCGACAGCCCCTTCGGATAGTTGCCCAGGGCGAGTCGGCCGTAGGCCTGGTGCCAGATTTTGCCTGGCGCGGTGCGGGTCACGCAGATGAAGGCCAGACCGCTGATAAGTTCGTTGTCGGGGAAGGCCTCGGCGATTTCCTGTTCGATGTCGATGCCGTTGGAAATCAGCACGATGGCGGTGTTCGGACCGACGGCGTTCTTCAGCAGGCCGATGCGGTCGGCGCCCTCGACCACCTTGATGCAGAGCAGGATATAGTCCGGTTTTTCGCTCAGCTCGGCTGCGCTGCGCACGACTTGGTGCGGGACGAAGTCATAGACGTCGTTCTTGGTCTGGATCTGGATGCCGTGCGCCTTGACGTGCTCATAGTCCGAGCGCGCAAGCACCGAGACCGCGATGCCTTGCCGTGCCAGCAAAGAACCGTAGAAGCTGCCTACGGCGCCGGTACCTATCACCAATACGTTCATGGGTTTTCTTCCAAATAAGTCTTGAGGAAAGGAATGGTCAGTTTCCGCTTGGCTGCCAGGGTGGCGGTGTCGAGTTGTTCCAGATGCCGACGCAGGTGGGCGGGGTCGCGCCGGCAATGGTTCAGCAGAAACCGTCCGACCGGTGCGGGTAGCTCCAGGCCCAGCGACTGCGCTTGCAGGGCGAGAGCGGCCAGCAGGTCGTCGTCGTCGAGGGGGCGAAGGCGCAGGGTCAGGCCCCAGTTGAGCCGGGTGAGCAGGTCGGGCAGTGCGATGGGGAGTTCGGCCGGCGCCAAGTGCGAGGATACGATCAAGCGATGGCCCGCGTCGCGCAGCCGGTTGAACAGATCGAACAGCCCGTGCTCCCATTCGTTGCGCGTGGCGATAGCCTCGATGTCGTCCAGGCAGACCAGGGTTTGCCGTTCCAGTCCCTCCAGCATGCCGGCGCCATGGTCGGCGAGCTCCGCCAGGGGCAGATAGAAGACGCTGGCATCGTGCTGTTGGGCCTCGCCGCAGCAGGCGTGCAACAGATGGGTCTTGCCGGATCCCGAATCGCCGTGCAGGAAGATGAAGCTCTCGCCCGTGCCGCTGGCGCAGCGGCGCAGATGGTCCACGACCTCGGCGTTGGCGCCGGCATGGTATTCCGCGAAGCCGTGCCGCGGGTTGAAGGCGAGGCGTAGCGGCAGTTGTCTGGGCAGACTCATGACGAGGGTTGCGAGCGCAAGCGGAACAGGGCGCCGAGGAAGAGCGTCAGGCTGAATCCGATTTCCAGCCCGGCCGGGATGCGTTCGGCCGGACTGGTCAAGGCGCCCACGCCGTGGATGAAATAGACCAGGCTGAGCACGGCCAAGCCCAGATAGCTCGTGCGACGATCGTACAGCAGACCGCGCAGCCACGGCAGCAAGGGTAGGGTGGAGATCATCAGCAGCAAGGCGGTGGGCGGCTTGTGGGGACCGCCAGGCAGGATGCTCCAGGCGATCCACAGTCCCAGCAGACCGAAATAACCGACCAGCGCCCCGACACCCGGCAAACTCATCGCGCGCCGGCGTTCTTGAGAGCCAGGGCTACGTTTGCCAGCCGTGCGCCGAAGACGCGGCAGAGTTTCTTCTCGTCTTCCGTCATGCCGTCGTCGTCGCGCCCGGTGTGGCGGCTGGGGCCGTACGGCGTGCCGCCTGAAACGGTGTCGGTGAGCGCCTGTTCGCGGCTGGGGATGCCGACCAGCACCATGCCGTGATGCAGCAAGGGCAGCAGCATGGTGATCAGAGTGGTTTCCTGCCCGCCGTGCATGGACGATGTGGCGGTGAACACCCCGGCCGGCTTGCCCGTCAGCGCCCCGGAAAACCACAGCCCGCTGGTGCTGTCGAGAAAATATTTCAGCGGTGCGGCCATATTGCCGAAGTGGGTGGGGCTGCCCAAGGCCAGGCCATCGCAATTTTTCAAATCGTCCATGGTCGCATAAGGATGGCCGGAGGCCGGTATGCTGTCCTCGGTGGCTTGGCACACGGGCGATACTTCAGGCACCGTGCGTATCTTGGCCGTCGCGCCAGGAACTTCCTCGACCCCGCGGGCGATCTGGTTGGCCATGTCGGTGGTGGAGCCGTAACGGCTGTAATAAAGGATCAGGATTTCAACCATGCGGTTAACTCTTGGATAGACGGTGTGGTGGACATTCGTGCTGCCCGCGGTATCGCGGGCGCCGGAAACAAGGGGAGGCCTGGAGTGGTATCTCGACTTAAGTAATTTGCCGCCCTACGGGGCGATCACAGAATTTCCAGCACTTTTTCCGGCGGCCTTCCGATGACGGCCTTGCCATCGTGGACGACGATGGGCCGCTCGATCAGTATGGGGTGTTGCACCATCGCGGCGATCAAGGCCTTGCGATCGAGCGACGGGTCATCCAGCCCGGCCTCCTTGTAGATGGCCTCGCCCTTGCGCATCAGCTCGCGTGGTTCCATGCCGAGCAGGTTCAGCAGGTTTTCCAGCTCTTCGGCGGTGGGCGGTACCTTGAGGTACTCGACCACTTCCGCCGCGGAATTTTTTCCGCGCACCAGTTCGAGGGCCGCGCGCGATTTGCTGCATCGGGGGTTGTGATAAATGGTCAGGCTCATGGCATGGCGATTCCGGAGGGTGGACTAGGCTCGTGCGCAGACGATCGGGGGCTCAGACCGGCGGACGGACGCGTTGTTCGCGTTGTTGTTCGCGGGCGATCAGCTTGGTCAGTTCGCCCAGCTCGCCGGCCAGGATCTCCAGCAAATCGTCGCTGGAGATGATGCCGGCCAGTCCTCCTTGCTCGTCCACCACAGGCACCCGCCGCACGCCCTTGCCGCGCATGCGTTGCAGGGTTTCCCAGAGACCGTCCGATGCGCGGGCGGTCAGCAATTCGTAGCTCATGATGTCGCCGACGGCGACCTCGTCCGGATTGAGCTCGGCGGCGAGAATTTCGATCACCAGATCCCGGTCCGTGAGGATGCCGACGGGCGCGACCACACCCTTGCTGTCTTCCACCACGACGATGCTGCCGACGTGGTGTTCGCGCATGAGTTTGGCGGCTTCGACGATGGAGTCCTGTTTGCGGACGATGACGGTCTCGCGGTTGCAGAATTGGCCGACAGACATGGTTTTCTCCGGGCGGTTTCGATAGCGAGGCGGCATTCTAACCGTTTTGTTGGGGCGGATTCGAGCGGTGTTCCCGGCCAGGCCTATCAAGATGTACCCCGCGGCGCGATGGGACGGACCGAGTCATTGCTCCGCCGCGAAGTCGACGATTTTTTTGAGTTCGCCGTTCATGCGGGTGAAGAAGGCATTCAATCGGGCATCGGGGGTGTCCGTGGGGAGCAAATGGGTGGTGACATAGACGAGCTCTCCCTGCTGCCGGACCGAGATGTTGCAGGGCATGTAGGCCACCGCGGCCGGGGAGATTTCCAGCATCTGCCGGGCGTAGGTCAGATTGCAGAATTGCAGGGTGTCGTAATCCGGGAAGGCGATGTTGTCGCGCTCGCGGATGACGCTGCCGATGTGGTTGTGGCCGGTTATGCGGAAATTATGCTCGGTGATGGCCAATTCCAGCTCCGCCATGACATCGGCGTAGGGCTTGCGGGTGCTGGCTTCGTAAAAGCCCGGCGGGATGCCCGGGGCATGGCTGGCGCAGCCTGGCAGCAGCAGGAGCGATAATGCGACAATCGAAAGCGGTCGGCTGGTCATGAGGCGGTTCGGATTCCGGCATCGCTAAACCCGGCCCAAGAGTCCTTTGCCTTGTCGAGGGACGAACTTCGACAAGCCGAGCGGGCCCCACGGGCTAACGGGATGGATAGACGGCAATCATGCAGGCTTACGGCAAAAAAATCACCGGCGTGGTCCTGGCGGGCGGGCGGGCGCGGCGCATGGGCGGCGGCGACAAGGGTTTGCTGAGTTTTCGCGGCCGGCCGTTGGTCGCCTGGGCCGTCTCCGCATTGGAAAGGGTGACGGACATCGTCCTCATCAACGCGAACCGCAACCACGAGGCTTACGCCGCCCTGGGTTATCCGGTGATCGCCGATGCGACTGCAAGCTACGACGGTCCGCTGGCCGGATTGCTCGCTGCCATGAAAGCCGCGAAAACGCCTTATGTGTTGACCGTGCCCTGCGACTCGCCGCTGATAGCCGGCGAACTCCTGGACCGGCTGGTTTCCACCCTCGCAGCCCAGGGCGCGGAAGTTTGCGCCGCCCACGACGGCGAGCGGCTGCATCCGGTGTTCCTGTTGGCCGAGACGGCCTTGCTCTCCGACCTGGAGGCCTATCTGGCGGCCGGCCAACGCAAGGTGGATCGGTGGCTCTCCCACCACAAGCTGGCGCTGGCCGATTGCCACGATCACCCCGAGTGGTTTACCAACGTCAACACGCCGGAAGATTGGAAGGCGCTGGAAGCGGTCCCTTCCAACCCGTGAAGGGGTCAATCCGCAGGCCGGCATGAGCGGGAGCGAACTCCGGTTTCCTCGGGCTGGCGCACTGGAAGTCCCTACGCCCGATTCGGCCCGTGCCCTCCCCATGCCTGTCGAGGGGGGCAAGGCTAGAACAGGCGAAACCCGCCGCTTTCTTCCGCCGGCGGCGGCTGGCCGCCCGCGCACGGCGAATAGCTCTTCGGCGCCGATCCGTGTATGAAAGGGTAGGGGCTCGCACTGGGGCAGCTCTCGCTCGCCCGCAAGCCGTTGTCCCGGTCTATCCAGACGGTTTCGATGTCGTCCGGCGGGATCAGGTCCAGCGGTTCGCGGCTGATCTTCCTCAGCGTCTGAGCCCATATCTGCAAGGCGCCCTGCGCGCCGGTCAGCTTCGCCGGCTGGTTATCGTCCCGGCCCACCCAGACCACGCCCAGATAATCCCCGGTGAAGCCGGCGAACCAGCTATCCCGCAGGTCGTTGGTGGTGCCGGTTTTGCCGGCGGCGTTCAGCTCTGGAGAGATGATGTTGTAGGCCGAGCGTGCCGTCCCGTCGCGCAACACTTCCTGCAAGGCCGTGTTGGTCAGGTAGACGGGGCCGGGGTCCAGCGCCTGCCGCACATTGAGGGCATAGCGCTGCAATGGCTGACCCTCCTGGGAGACCACCGCCTGGATGGCGCGCAGCGGCGTGATGAAGCCGTCGCTGGCCAGTGTCTGGTACATCTGCGTCACTTCCATGGGGCTGAGCGAGCCGGTGCCGAGCAGGGTGGCCGGATAGGTGTCCAGCGGGCGCTCCACGCCCAGATTGCGCAAGGTCCTGAGCGTGTGCGCGACGCCGACATCCATGCCCAGGCGTACCGTGGCGAGGTTGTAGGAGTGCGCCAGCGCGCTGTGCAGGGGCACGGCGCCATGTTCCTTGTTGTCGTAATTATGCGGGCTCCAGGGACCGCCGCCGGGATTGGGAATCCGTAATGCCGTATCCTGCAGCGGGGTGGCCAGCGTGTATTTTTGCGGATCGCTCAAGGCCGTCAGGTAAACCACCGGCTTGTAGAGCGAGCCGATCTGCCGGACCGAATCGAGCGCGCGGTTGAATCCCGAGGCTTGCGCGTCGCGGCTGCCGACCAGCGCGGCGATCTCGCCGTTGGATCGCCGGGTGACGACGGCCGCGGTTTCCAGGCCTTCGGTGCGGGTCTGCTTGTCGAGCTTGGGCATGGTGGCGGCGATGGCCGCTTCCAGTTGCTGCTGGGCTTCGACGTCGAGGGTGGTGAATATGCGCAATCCTTCCGAGGTCAGATCCTCGTTGCGATACTCGGCCTGAAGCTGGCGTTTGACCAAGTCGAGGAAGGCGGGATAGCGGCTGATCGCCTGGTGCGGGTTCTTGACTGTGTCCAGCGGCTTGGCCTTGGCGGCGTTGGCCTGGGCGGTGGTGATGTAGGCCTGCTCGGCCATTTCGTCCAGCACCAGGTTGCGGCGCTTGAGCACTCTTTCCGGATTCTTGAACGGGTCGTAATAGGAAGCCCCGCGCACCAGCGTCACCAGTAAGGCGATGTGATGCAGTTCCAGTTCGTCCAGCGAGCGGCTGAAATAATACTGGCAGGCCAGGCCGAAACCGTGAACGGCGCGCGCGCCGTCCTGACCCAGATAGATTTCGTTGAGGTAGGCCTCGAGGATTTCGTCCTTGCTGTAGCGGGCCTCCAGTACCAGGGCCATCACCGCTTCGTTGATCTTGCGCCACCAGGTCTGTTCGGAACTGAGGAAGAAGTTTTTCACCAATTGCTGGGTAAGCGTGCTGCCGCCCTGGACGATGCCGCCGGCCAGCAAGTTGGCCCACATGGCGCGCAGGATGGCCCTGGGCGAGATGCCGAAGTGGTTGTAGAAGTCACGGTCCTCGGTCGCCAGCAAGGCGTTAATCAACACCTTGGGTGCCTGGTCGAGCTTGATCAGCACCCGGTCTTCCTTCAGCGCGGGATAGAAACTGCCGATCTGCACCGGTTCCAGACGCAGTATGGCCGCCGGCTGCCCGGCCTCCACATCGTCCACGGCCTCCACGCGGCCGTCGGCCAGGCGCACGCGGATGTCCCGCGCCGGTTCCGATTTGTCCGCGAAGCGGAACTCGCGGGTCTTGATGCGGACCTCGTTGCCTTTGCGGGCATAGGTCGCCTGGGTCGAGAGCGTGGGATCGCTGCGGTATTTCAGCTCATCGAGCAGAGCCGTCAGCCGTCCGGCATCCATGGGCAGGTCGGCGAACAATTCCGTCGGGCTCGCATAGACCCGGGCGGGGAGGGCCCAGCGCTTGCCTTCGAATTGCTGCCGCACGGAATAGTCCTGGTAGCCGACGTAGGCGACCAGTGCGACCAGCAGGGGAGGGACGACCAGGAACAGCAGCCGTTTTAGCCAAGCGGGCCAGCCGGCTTTGGGAGGCTTTGCAACGGGCGTAGCGGGTGGTTGCCGTCTATTCGGCATAAGCGGAATCGGACATGCGGGTCGGTGTGGCGATTAGTGCTGCGCGATGGAGACCTTGAGATCTGCGCCGGGCAGGGTGATGAACTCTTGCTGAAACGGGTTTGGCTCCGGGAGTGAACGTCGATCGGGTAGCGAGCGGACACCCCGGTGTATAGTTTACTCCCTCGGTCAGGCCCTCCGCCAAGTCGTTCCGGATGCGCCGTCTTCGAGTACGATACCGAGCGCCTTGAGTTCGTCGCGGATGCGGTCGGATTCTGCCCAGTTCTTGTTCCTGCGCGCTTCGAGACGGTGCTGGATCAGGGCTTCGACTGCGGATTCCGAGGGTTCTTCGGTTCCCGAAGCGGCTTGAGGGGAGCCGCCTTTCATCCAGTCCTCCGCATTTTCCTGCAGCAGCCCCAGCGCGTCGCCCAAGGCCTTCAGCGTGCCGGCCAGATCCCGTGCACCGGGTTCGTTCGCGGCTTTCTGCCGGTTGATTTCCTTGGCCAGATCGAACAGCACGGCCAGGGCCTCGGGCGTGTTGAAGTCGTCGTCCATGGCCGCTTCGTAGCGGCTGCGAAAGGGGGTGCCGAGTGCGCTTTCCGCGCCGGGTTCCAGGCCTCGCAACGCATTGTAGAGGCGGGTCAGCGCGCTGTGGGCTTCGTCGAGATTCTCGTCGGAGTAGTTCAGCGGACTGCGGTAATGGCTGTTGAGGATGAAGAAGCGGACGGTTTCAGGCCGATAGCGGGAGAGTATTTCCCTCACGGTGAAGAAATTGCCCAGGGACTTGGACATCTTCTCTTCGTTGACGCGCACGAAGCCGTTGTGCATCCAGAGATTGACGAAGGTTTCCCCGGTCGCGCCTTCCGACTGGGCGATCTCGTTTTCGTGGTGCGGAAACTGGAGATCCATCCCGCCGCCATGGATGTCGAAGTGATTGCCCAGGCAGCAGGTGGACATGGCCGAGCATTCGATATGCCAGCCAGGGCGCCCCGGCCCCCAGGGCGAATCCCAATGGGGCTCGCCCGGCTTCGCCGTTTTCCACAACACGAAATCCAGTGGATCGCGCTTGGCCGTGTCCACGTCGACCCGCTCGCCCGCGCGCAATTCGTCGATGTTCTTGCCCGACAGTCGCCCGTAGCTCTCGAACTTGCTCACGGCATAAAACACGTCGCCATTGCTTCCGGGGTAGGCATAACCCTGGTCGATCAGACGCTGGATCATGGCGATGATTTCGCGTATCGAGGCCGTGGCGCGGGGTTCCAGGTCGGGCGGCAGCACGTTCAGGGCGCGCTCGTCCTCGTGCATGGCGCCGATGAAACGTTCGGTCAGGCTTTCGATCGTTTCGCCGTTAAGCTGCGCGCGCGCGATGATCTTGTCGTCGATGTCGGTAATGTTGCGCACATAAGTGACCGCGTAGCCCCGCTGGCGCAGATGGCGTACTACCGTGTCGAACACCACCATCACGCGGGCATGCCCCAGATGGCAATAGTCGTATACGGTCATGCCGCAGACGTACATGCGGACCTTGCCGGGCTCCAGGGGGGTGAATAGTTCTTTCTGGCGGCGGAGCGTGTTGTAGATTTTGAGCATGAGTGTTTCGGAGCGTCGATATTATTGGGGGCGGGCGGCTTAACGGTGGGCGATGAAGTCGGAGCCCGCGCCGTCGGCATCGTGAAGGCCGAGGATTTCACCGCGATGCGCCCTTCGCCCCTGTTCCAATATGGGCACCAGGCCGCCGGCGATCGGATAGTCCCGCAGGTGTTCCGGGGCGACCCAGGCGGCCGCCGTCACGTCGTCGCCGGCGCTGGGAGCGGTTTCGGCCGGGGAGGTGAGTCGGGCGAGGAAGTCTACGATCAGGTAGTGGAAACCCTCCTGGCGACGCTCCACCGCGGCGAGGATGGGGCCCACGGTCACGTCCAGCCCGGTTTCTTCGCGCACTTCCCGGCGGCAGGCCGTAACGAGGCTTTCGCCGGCTTCCAGCCGGCCACCGGGGGCGTGCCAAAGCCCTTGTGCGGGCGGTTTGCCGCGGCGCACCAGCAGGACGCGTTCCCGGTCGTCGAAAACGATTGCGCTGACGCCGATGGCCGGGGTCGGAGCCGGGGTCATGTGACTTCGCCGGCGAATTCCGCCAACCGGCGGTGTATGAGAAACGGATCCAGGGCCGCGTAAAGCTTGCCCAGTTCGGGCCCATCCAGGCGGCCGCTCAACGCGGCGCGCAGCGGCATGAACAATTGCTTGCCTTTCGCTCCCGTGCGCGCCTTGAGTCCGGTCATGAAGAGATCGAAATTCTCCCCGGCCTCGGAGGCGGCGTCCAGGGCCGCCAGATAGAAGCCGGTGCCTGCGTTTTGGGCGACCGCGGCTTCCTCGGCGCCCACTAACAGTTCTTCGGTGAAGAGTATACGCGCCCATTCGTGCGCCTGATCGGGAAACACGCAGTTGCTGCGCACGATATCCAGGAACAGCGCTGTACGGTTGGCCGGCAGGATGGCGCGGGTTTCTTCGCGCAGCCATTGCAACAGTTCGCTGTCGTCCGCTGCGCGAACCGCCAATTCCTGCCAGTGCTTGAGGTGGGCAATGTCGAATCGGGAGGGCGATTTGCCCAGGTGGGCAATGTTGAACTTCGCTTTGAGTGCGGCGAAATCCAGCAAGTCGTCCTGTTCGTAGTGATGGCCGACCCGCGCCAGCATGTTGAGCAGCGCGGAGGGGAAATAGCCTTCTTCGCGCAATTGCTTGATGCTGCGGCTGCCGTTGCGTTTGGACAGGGGTGCGCCGTCTTCGCCGAGTATCAGTGCAATGTGGGCATAGGAAGGGGAGGCTAGCGCCAGGGCCCGCAGCAGCAGTAATTGTCTCGGCGTGTTGCTGAGATGGTCTTCGCCCCGAACCACACGGCCGACGCTCATGAGCGCGTCGTCGATCGCGTTGCAGAAGAAGAAGGCGGGAGAGCCGTCGGCACGGCGTATGATGAAGTCGCCGATGTCGTCGGTGGCGAATTTCTGCGGCCCCCGCACTTCGTCGTCGAATTCCACGCTGACTCCGCGCGGCACACGGAAACGCAAGGTGGGCTGCAGACCCTGGTCCCGGCGGCGTTCGACTTCTTCCCTGGTTAACCGCGAGCATTTGCCGCTGTAACGGGGCGGCTGGCCGGCATTGAGCTGCACCTTGCGGGAAATTTCCAGCTCACTCGCCGTGCAGAAGCAGGGATAGGCCAAGTCGTCTTGTTCCAGGCGCTCATAGTAATGACGATAGATTTCCCCCCGGCGCGACTGAAAATAGTCAACCTCGGGCTGGGCCGAGCCGGGGCCTTCGTCCCAGGTCAAACCCATCCAGCGCAAGTCGTCGAGCAGTTCCGAGACGAATTCCGGACGGCTCCGTTCGGCGTCGGTGTCCTCGATCCGCAGGAGGAAACGGTCGCCCAAGAGCGCGCTGAACAGTGCGGTGCGCGCATTGCCTAGGTGCATCAGTCCGGTCGGGCTGGGGGCGAAGCGGGTTTTTCGAGGGCTCATGGCCTTGGGTCTTGGCGTTCCAAAAAAGGACCGGCACTTTAGCAACAAGGGCCGCGGGGCGGCAAGGAGGCTCGGGCCGGGCTCCGGGGAGGGGCGCTTACGGCGACTTCCTGTTCAGCACGCCGCTCGTAGTATCCAGCAGGCCTTCCGGTACCAAGGATGGCGTGCTTATCCAACGAGCTTTCAGCGGCACCGGGGTCAGCGTGCAAGTGCGCTTGATTGCGCGGATCGCATAGGCGGCCGCCAGGTGGGCCATGGATCGTCCGAACAGGGTGGCCGGTGTGCGGATCGTGTGATCCAGGGAGTAGTCGAAGCCGGCCTGCCATTCGGCCTCGATGCTTAGCTGGTTTAACCAGTCGATCAGGCGGTGGTGAGCAATCAGCTTGTCCCTCATGTCGCCCTGGAAGGGGGGGAGGCGCTTGAACAGTCCGGAGAGGCTCCAAGGGTTCAAACCCAGGATGTGCAGATGGCCGCCGGGTTTCAGGACTCGCTCGATTTCCGCTAGCACGGCCCTGGGCTCGTTTTCGAATTCGAGCAGGTGGGGGAGTATGGCGGTATCGATGCTGGCGGTGGCGATGGGGAGTTGATCCGGGTAGGCCAGGGTCAGATTCAGCGGCGTAAGCCCGCCATCGGCACTGGCTGACAGCAAGATGAAGTCACGCCGCGATTCGTCGCTAATGTATTGATTTTCTGAGAATATGGGGCCAACTTGTAATATCTTATGATTATAAGTAGGATGTAATATGTCCAAAAGGTACGATGCTTCGGCCTTTTGCAAAGTTACTCCAAGCTTCGTCGTTCGGTACCAGGCCATGAACGCTTGGCGAGGATGCGGCGATGGAGTGCTGGTTTCTTTTGATCTCATTGTGTTGAGCGGCTCGTTAATGCAATGACTCGCCGAGTGTCTATCCAGAAGGAAACAATCATGAAGCAGCGAAAGCCTAACGGTCGTTTTCTATGCTGTGCGTCGATATTTGCGCTGTTCCTGAGTGCCTGTAGCCAGCAGGGCGGCAAGGTCAAAAGCGATGCGAGTTTAAGCGAGAACGCTGCGGCAGAGTCAACGGCGGCGGGCAAGTCGCGCATTTTTCATATATCCCGGAAACGGGGCGCCATCAGCATCGGTGCCAATGGCAAGCCCAAATACGACAATCTTTGGGACCGTTTGTTCGATCTTTATGCGTTCCCCGAGGTTGAGCACCAGGATATCGAGCGCGAACTCAACTGGTTCATCAACCACCCCAGTTACATCGAACGGGTCCAGGAGCGCGCCGAGCCGTTCTTGTATTCCATCATCCTGCATATCGAAAAGCAGCATGTGCCGGGTGAAATTGCCCTGCTCCCGGTAATCGAAAGTGCCTTCCAGCCTCACGCCATTTCTCCTGCCAATGCGGCAGGACTGTGGCAGTTCATCCCGGCCACCGGGAAAAACTACGGGTTGAAGAAGAGCCGCTCGTACGACGGACGCCGCGACGTTTATGCGTCCACTCGGGCTGCGGTCAAATATTTGAAAAAACTGCGCGCCGACTTTAACGGCGACTGGTTGCTGGCCGTGGCCGCCTACAACTGCGGTGAAGGTGCCGTGTCCCGCGCGATCCAGAAAAACGCCGCCAAAGGATTGCCCACCGACTTCTGGTCTTTGGATCTGCCGCAAGAAACGCGGTCCTATGTGCCGCGCTTGTTGGCGGTTTCTCGCCTGTTCGTGGATTCCGAACGCTATGGCATCGATTTGCGGCCTATTCCCAACAAAGCGCTATACCGGGCGGTCCGGGTGAAGGACCAGTTGGATCTGGCTTTGGCCGCCGACGCCGCCGATATCAGCCTGAATCAGTTGATAGCGCTAAACCCCGGCTTCAAGGGGCAATATGCCGATGTGGACGGCAGCTATCATCTTTACGTGCCGGCTAATAAGAGCAAAGGATTTAAAGAGGAGTTGGCGCGCCTGGTACAGGAGCAAGCCGTCTTCGGTGGCAATTCGATGCAGAAAGAAGTGTCGCCGGTGCAGGATGAGCTGGAGGTTGCGCAATCTGAGGAGCATACGGTCTCCATAAAGGAAAAATCGAGGTCCGATACCACGCATGTCCACGCGAAGAAGGCTCAGTCTCGCGATGATGAACCCGGCACTTCGGTCAAAGTCGTCCACAAGCTGCGAGGCGGAGCGGAAGATGACGAGGCATTGAACAGGAAGCAGGCCAAGGCCGGCGAACCGGACAAGAAGGCGGTCTACACCGTGCGCAACGGCGACACTTTGTATTCGATCGCCCGCAGCCATTCGGTGGGGGTCGATGATTTGACCAGCTGGAACAAGTTGTCCAAAAAGAACGGTATACGGCCGGGTATGACCTTGTCACTGGCCGCCAAGGATACCACCGCCAGAAAACTTCCCCTCTCGGTTGCCGGAGCGGGTATCAGATCCTCCCAGTCGATCAAATACACCGTGCGCCAAGGTGATTCGATTTTTGCGATTTCCAAACGCTTCAATGTCAGCGTGGCGGAACTGCGGAAGTGGAACGGTCCGAGGGCCGATAAGCAGTTCAAGCCGGGCGTCAATCTGACCGTGGCTGCCGACAGGAACTGAAGTTCCTCGAACCGGTCGCGAGGTGCTCGGCGTTTTCGTCTTTAGTTCGGCTGCGTCGCTCTCTAGGTATCGGAAGTTCGGATATGGGAAGCGGGACGCTCAGTCTCCCGTGCGATGGTGAGCCTACGGTTTAGTGAAGTGCCATCGCCCCGATATGCTAACGGTCCTTGATCCCGACGATCCCCTGCAACCCTTCCCGAGTGTGAGCGAGGCGCTAAACGAGCCCAACGGCCTGCTGGCGGTCGGAGGATGCCTCGCTCCCGCGCGTCTGGAATCGGCTTACCGCCATGGCATATTCCCGTGGTACGGCGCTGGGGAGCCTATCTTGTGGTGGTCTCCCGATCCTCGCCTGGTGTTGCGGCCGGAACACTTGGTTACGACCCGGAGTCTGAGAAAACTGCTCAGGCAGGGGCGATTCGAGTTCCGTTTCGACACCGCGTTCGATGCCGTCATCGAGGCATGCGCCGAACCGCGCGCTTATGCGGATTCAACCTGGATCACCCCGTCGATGAAGCGAGCCTACAACGATCTGCATCGGCTGGGTTTGGCTCATTCCTTCGAAGTCTGGCTTGACGGCGCGCTCGTTGGCGGTTTGTACGGTGTCGCTATCGGCCGGGTATTCTTCGGCGAGTCCATGTTTCACCGCGTCAGCAACGCGTCCAAAGCCGCTTTCGTCCTAGGCGCGGAACGCTTGCAGGCTTGGGGCTACGCCTTGATCGATTGCCAGGTTCATACGTCGCATCTGGAGGGTTTCGGTGCCCGTGAAGTGGCGCGCAGCGATTTCATCGACATGCTGCATGTCTATTGCAATCAATTCGTTGCGGAACAGGCCTGGTGCCGCCCATGAGGAGAATCTCCCTCTATCTTGATCGTCCCCACGATTGTTCTTATCTAGCCGGTCGTGAGGCGCGTTTGGCTTATGTCGATCCGACGCTGTCCATGACAACGGAAATCTACGGCGAGTTGGCGCCGCTGGGGTTTCGTCGCAGCGGCAATCTGGTTTATCGACCCCAGTGTCCTGGGTGTTCCGCTTGTGTTCCGGTGCGCATCCCGCTCTCGCGCTTTCGGCCGAACCGTTCGCAGCACCGTATCGAGCGACTCAATCGGGACGTGATCGTGACGATGCGCCCAGCCGCCTACACCGACGAGTCCTACGAACTGTTCCGGCGCTATCTGGGCGCGCGCCACAGTGACGGTGGAATGGCCGACTCCGGGGCGGGTGAGTTCATCGGCTTCTTGGCCAGCGATTGGTCCGACACGGTATTTATCGAATTTCGTCTTGAAAAACGGTTGTTTGCGGTGGCAGTCGTGGATCGGTTCAAGGATGCCTGGTCTGCTGTGTATACCTTTTTCGATCCGGACTACGCCGCAAGAAGTCCGGGCGTTCTGGCCGTCTTATGGCAGATCACCGAAGCGCGGCATTTAGGGTTGGATTGGCTATATCTGGGTTACTGGATAGGGGCCTGCCGGAAAATGGCTTACAAGACCCAGTATCGGCCATTGGAAGCTTATGTTGGCGGGCAATGGCGATTGTTCGAAAAAGGCGAGAACATTGAATATTGATGTGCTAACATCGCCCTTTTTGAGGCGCTGTACCGCGCCGCGTTCAGGGCGATAGAGACGGGGTTTATGTCGAAAGAAGATCAGATCGAAATGGAAGGCAAGGTCATAGAAACCTTGCCCAACACGACTTTTCGAGTGGAATTGGATAACGGGCATGTCATCATTGCCCATATTTCCGGCAAGATGCGCAAGCATTATATCCGCATCCTGACGGGCGACCGGGTGAAGGTCGAGATGACCCCCTATGATCTGACCAAGGGACGCATCACCTTTCGCCAGCGCTGAGAGACGGCATCAGGCCGTCTCGGGGGTTTTTTCCGATTGGTTCACGAAGTCGAAGGCCAAACGGTCTTCCTCGTCGACGCTGATCCTCACCATGCCGCCCTCTGTCAGCTTGCCGAACAGGATTTCCTCGGCGAGCGGCTTCTTGATGTTTTCCTGTATCACCCGGGCCATGGGCCTCGCACCCATCTTGGGGTCCCAGCCGCGCTTGGCTAGCCACTCGCGCGCATCGGGTTCCAGCGCCAGCGAAACCCGCTTTTCCGCAAGTTGCGCTTCCAGTTCGAAAATAAACTTGTCGACGACCTGACGGATGACTTCGTCGTCCAAGGCCTTGAATTGTATGACGGCGTCCAGCCGGTTGCGGAATTCCGGGGTGAACATCTTTTCCACCGCTTTGAGCCCGTCGCTGGAGTGGTCCTGAGCGGTGAATCCTATTGATGGGCGGTCGCTTTCGAAGGCGCCCGCATTGGTGGTCATGATCAGCACGATGTTACGGAAGTCCGCCTTGCGTCCGTTGTTGTCGGTGAGGGTTCCGTGATCCATGACCTGCAGCAGCAGGTTGAATACGTCCGGGTGGGCCTTCTCGATCTCGTCCAGCAACAGGACGGCGTGGGGTTGTTTGCTGACCGCTTCGGTCAATAGTCCCCCCTGATCGAAGCCGACGTAGCCCGGCGGCGCGCCTATCAGCCGGGAAACGGTGTGACGCTCCATGTATTCCGACATGTCGAAGCGGATGAGCTCGATGCCCATCACCTTGGCCAGCTGACGGCTGACTTCGGTCTTGCCGACGCCGGTGGGCCCCGCAAACAGGAAAGAACCGATGGTTTTCTGGGTTTCCCGCAGGCCCGCCCGCGACAGTTTGATGGCGGAAGCCAGCGCATCGATCGCATCGTCCTGACCGAATACCAGCATCTTTAGATTTTTCTCCAAGTTTTTCAGCTTGTCCCTGTCGTTGCCTGAAATACTCTTGGGGGGGATGCGGGCGATCTTGGCGACGATGTCCTCGATTTCCAAGGTGCCGATCAGCTTCTTGCGCCGTGAACTCGGCAACAGGCGCTGACAGGCGCCGGCTTCGTCGATCACATCGATGGCCTTGTCGGGTAGATGCCGGTCGTTGATGTAGCGGGCGGAGAGTTCGGCCGCAGAGCGCAACGCGGCCTGAGAATATTTGACCGAGTGATGCGACTCGAAGCGCGATTTCAGTCCTTTGAGGATGTGGAAGGTCTCGTCAACCGTAGGCTCGTGGATGTCGATTTTCTGGAAGCGGCGGGCCAGCGCCCGGTCCTTTTCGAAGATGCCCCGGTATTCCTGGTAAGTGGTTGAGCCTATGCAGCGCAGTTCCCCCGAGGCCAGGACCGGCTTGATCAGATTGGAGGCGTCCATGACCCCGCCCGAAGCCGAACCCGCGCCGATGATGGTGTGGATTTCGTCGATGAACAGAATGGCGTCGGGCTGTTTCTTCAATTGCGCCAGCAAGGCCTTGAGACGCTTCTCGAAATCGCCGCGGTATTTGGTGCCCGCGACCAGTGCTCCCAAGTCCAAGGAGTAGATGGTGCTGCGGGACAGTATCTCCGGTACCTCGCCTTCGACGATTTTCTTCGCCAAACCTTCGGCGATCGCGGTCTTGCCCACGCCGGCTTCGCCCACCAGCAGCGGATTGTTTTTGCGGCGGCGGCACAAAACCTGCACCGTGCGTTCGATTTCTTCCTTACGCCCGATCAGCGGGTCTATCTTGCCGCGCCGCGCCTGTTCGTTGAGATTCGCGGCGAATTTCTCCAGCGGGTTGGCTGAATTCGCGCCTTCCTGCTCCTCTCCTTCGTTCACGGAGGGGGTGCTGCTGCCTTCGCTTTCGCTCTGCACCTTGGAAATGCCGTGGGAAATGTAGTTGACGATGTCCAGCCGTGAGATGTCCTGTTTGTTCAGCAGGTGTATGGCATGGGAGTCTTGCTCGCTGAACAGCGCCACCAAGATGTTGGCTCCGGTCACTTCCTTCTTGCCCGAGGATTGGACATGGAAGGCCGCTCTCTGCAATACACGCTGGAAGCCGAGCGTAGGCTGGGTTTCCCGCTTGACGCCGGGGGGGATCAGCGGTGTGGTCTCGTCCAGAAACTCTTGCAACTCCCGCTTCAGCAGATCGATATTGCCGCCGCAGGCGCGCAAGACTTCTAGCGCGGCCTCATTGTCGAGCATGGAGAGCAACAGGTGCTCCACGGTGACGAATTCGTGGCGCTTTTCATACGCGACCCGGAAAACGGTATTCAGAGAGTGCTCGAGTTCTTTGCTTAACATGGTATTCGCCTCAGGCTTCTTCCATCGCGCACATCAGCGGGTGCTGATGCTTGCGGGAAAACTCGTTAACTTGCGTGACTTTGGTTTCGGCAACATCTTTGGAATAAACCCCGCACACGCCGATGCCGCGGGTGTGTACATGGAGCATGATCTGCGTCGCTTTCTCTTCGCTCATCGCGAAGAAGTTTCTCAGAACCAGCACCACGAAATCCATGGGAGTGAAGTCATCATTCAAAAGTATGACCTTGTAAAGCGGCGGACGTTTCAGCTTGGGCTTAGATTGCTCTACCGCCAACTGATCGCCGCTAGAGTCATGATGGGATGGTTCGGACATATTTCAAGGTTTAGGCTAGCTGTTCGGTCGTTCTTCAGGCGCGCCGCAAGGCGTCGCGGCGGTCCGCGAAAGGCAAGTGTCGCGGCAATAACCACATTTCGTACATCGATATCACCCACATGAACACGAACGCCATCGCAAGTCCGCTGCCGCCGATGACGACCAGCAAGGCGAAATGCGGATTCAACTTGGTCAGCCACCAGGAGGCGATATCCATGAGCAAGAACACGTAGGGCATGACCACCGCAGCCGCTTTTAGTTTCACGGGCACGCCCGAGACCAAGCTGAAAATGAGGCCCACGAACATGAAGATGAAGGCGATCCCGAACAAATGGATGTGCGAGACCCGAGTCAGCGAGGCGAAGGTGGCGCCTTGATCCTGCCGCGCATATTTTTCCACGGTTTCGAAGCGGCTGAAGTCAGGCAGACCGCTGGTTCCGCCATTGTGGCAGGGTATGCAGTTGGCTTCGAAAATCGGCTTGATAGCCTTCTCGTACTGCAGTTTATCGGCGCCGTCGCGTACCCACTGGATGATTTTGAAGCGGGACTCGTCCGGTGCATTGGCTTTCATCGAGCCGTTCAGCTTGCCTTCCAGCGGCGAGCCCGAGCGGTTGCCGTAATAGCTGTATACGATGTCCTCGATGGACAGGCCGAATTTGCCGTCTGCCATACCGTGCGTAAACAGTATCTGTACCATGGCCATACCATAGCCGATTGCGATCACCATTAAATAACCGGAAAATAGCAACTTGATTGATAGTCCCAGGTTACTGAGATTACGTGGCATGGAGGCTCCATGGTTTTCGGAGGGCCTCGCCGTGGCCCGTCTCGGTTTGTCGTTATTGTTAGTTAGCCCGCGCTGATTGACAACCTCATTGTGGTAAGAAAGTCCATTTCTAAATGCTGCTACCGCCTTCTAATCCCATAGTCCCCGAGCGACCGCGTTTGACGGTGGCCGCCGTTGTTGAGCACGAAGGGCGGTTTCTCCTCGTCGAGGAGCATACCGCCGCGGGCCGCCTGGTCTTCAACCAGCCGGCAGGGCATGTGGAGTACGGCGAAAGCCTGCTGGAGGCCGTCGCGCGCGAAACCCTCGAGGAAACCGCGTGGCGCTTCACTCCGCAAGCGCTCGTGGGTATCTATTTGTGGAACAGGCCCGCTGGTCAAGCCGGTTATCTGCGCGTGTGCTTCGCCGGCTCGGTTGACGCCCATGACCCGGAGCAGGCGTTGGACGAGGGCATCGAGCGGGCGGTCTGGCGGTCCCGGCAGGAACTGCTCGCCGACGAGGAGCGCCTGCGCAGTCCGCTGGTGCTGCAGGTGATCGATGATTACCTCGCGGGGGAACGCTATCCCTTGAGCGTCCTCAAGTTCCTCCTGGCCTAAGCCTATGAGCCAGCATGTCATCGTCGGCATGTCCGGCGGCGTCGATTCGTCGGTCACCGCTCTGCTTCTGCTGGAGCAGGGCTATGAGGTCTCCGGCCTGTTCATGAAGAATTGGGACGAGGACGACGGCACGGAATACTGCACGGCCCTCCAGGATCTGGCCGATGCCCAGGCCGTCTGCGACCGGTTGGGCATCACCCTGCGCACGGTCAATTTCGCCGCCGAATACTGGGATCACGTCTTTGAGGTTTTCCTGAGCGAATACGGTGCGGGCCGAACGCCCAACCCGGATATCCTGTGCAACAAGGAAATCAAGTTCAAGGCTTTCCTCGACTACGCCCAGGAGTTGGGCGCCGATCTCATTGCCACCGGCCATTACGCCCGGGTGGACCGGCGGGAAGGGCAGTATCGCTTGCTGAAAGGTGTCGATCAGAGTAAGGACCAGAGCTATTTCATTTATACCTTGGGCCAGCCGCAACTGGCCCGCACCCTGTTTCCCATCGGCGGCCTGGAGAAGCGCGAAGTGCGTCGGATCGCCGAAAAAGCGGGCCTGGCCACCGCACGCAAGAAGGACAGTACGGGCATCTGCTTCATCGGCGAACGGCGATTCCGCGAATTTCTCCAGCGCTATCTGCCGGCCCAGCCGGGAGAAATTCAAACGCCGGAAGGCGAAGTCGTCGGCCGTCACGAGGGATTGATGTATTACACCCTGGGCCAGCGCCGCGGCTTCGGCGTGGGCGGCGTCAAAGGTGCGGACCAGGAGGCCTGGTACGTGCTGCAAAAGGATCTCGAGCGCAACGTGTTGATCGTCGGCCAGGGTCACGACCATCCCTTGATGTTTTCCGACGCGCTCGAAGCCGGCACCCTGGATTGGGTGGATAATCGCTTCCTGACCGCTTCATTGCGCTGCGCCGCCAAGACCCGCTATCGTCAGCCCGACCAGCCCTGCACCGTCGAGCCGCTCGACGATGGCCGCTGCCGCGTGATTTTCGACCAGCCTCAGCGCGCCGTGACGCCGGGTCAGTCGGTGGTGTTCTACCGGGATGAAGAATGCCTGGGCGGCGGGGTGATCGAGTCGACCTTTAATTCATCCGCTTACTGAATTCTCTCAACGCCATCAAAATCATGACCTTAACCAATCTTTCCCCCGTCGACGGCCGCTACGCCGATAAGGCCGGCGCGCTCCGTCCCATACTCAGCGAATACGGTCTGATCCGCTTCCGCGTGCTGGTGGAAATTCGCTGGCTGCAGGCCTTGGCCAGCGAGCCGGCCATCGCGGAGGTGCCGCCCTTGAGCGCCGCCGCCAACGAACGGCTGGAAAGCATACTGACCGGCCTTACCCCGGCCGACGCCGAGCGCGTCAAGGTGATCGAGAAGACCACCAATCACGACGTCAAGGCGATCGAATATTTCCTCAAGGAGCGCATCGCCGACCTGCCGGAACTGGCGGCGGTGAGCGAGTTCATCCATTTCGCCTGCACCTCCGAGGACATTAACAATCTGTCTTACGCCTTGATGTTGAACGAGGCGCGGGAAAAGGTGTTGCTGCCGGAATTGGACAAGCTGATCGAGGCGGTGAAGTCGCTGGCGCGCGAATACGCGGCCCAGCCCATGCTGTCGCGCACCCATGGTCAGCCGGCGACGCCGACGACCGTAGGCAAGGAGTTCGCCAACGTCGCCGCCCGGCTGGAACGCCAGCGCAATCAATTAGCCGGGGTCGAGTTGCTGGGCAAAATCAACGGCGCGGTGGGTAATTACAACGCCCATGCGGTGGCCTATCCCGAAGTCGATTGGGAAGGTTTTGCGCGCAACTTCGTCGAATCGCTGGGGCTGGCGTTCAACCCCTACACCATACAGATCGAACCGCACGACAGCATCGCCGAGTTCTTCCACGCCCTGAGCCGTTTCAACACGGTGTTGATCGATTTCGACCGCGACGTCTGGGGCTATATCTCGCTGGGCTTCTTCCGCCAGAAGACGGTGGCGGGCGAGGTGGGTTCGTCGACCATGCCGCACAAGGTCAACCCGATCGATTTCGAAAATTCCGAGGGTAATCTAGGCCTGGCCAATGCTCTGATGGCCCATCTGGCCGAGAAGCTGCCGATCTCGCGCTGGCAGCGCGATCTGACCGATTCCACCGTGCTGCGCAACATCGGCGTCGGCATCGCCCATACGCTCATCGCTCTTCAGTCCACGCTCAAGGGCATTTCCAAGCTGCAACTGAATCCGGAAGTGCTGGACGCGGATCTCGACGCCAATTGGGAAGTGCTGGCCGAGCCTATCCAGACCGTGATGCGCCGCTACGGTATCGAGAAGCCCTACGAAAAGCTCAAGGAGCTGACGCGCGGACAGCGGGTGACGCCGGAAGACTTGCGGCGCTTCGTCGACAAGCTGGCCATACCGGATGAAGCCAAACAGCGTCTGTTGGCATTGACCCCGAGAGCCTACACGGGATTGGCGGAACGCTTGGCGGGGCGCATCTAGGCCTATTAGACGCAGGAAGCGGGCACTGCGAGGGCCGCTTGGGCTCTCGACATCCAGCCGTTTCAGGTCTCACGACCCCCAACTCAAGGGAAACTTTATGTTCAAATTCGCCGCACGCTTGTTATTACTATGGGGAGTGATGAATCCCTCCTTTGCCGACGATGAAGGCGTCCGTCACCTGCGCGCCTTCCTGGGTAAAGCCGGCACGCTCAAAGCCGATTTCAGTCAGGTGATGGTCAGCGAGAAAGGCGAGCCGGGTCGGAAAAGCAGCGGCGTGTTCTATCTGCAGCGGCCCGGCAAGTTCCGCTGGGATTACCGCACGCCGTACAAGCAGGAGATCGTTGCCAGCGGCGGCAAGGTTTGGTTCTACGACGTCGACCTGGAACAGGTGACGGCCAAGAAGCTCAACCAGGCCATCGGTTCGACGCCGGCCTTGCTGCTGACCGGCGAAGTGGCGCTGGAGAAGAACTTCGTCATCGACAGCCAGGGCCTGGAAGATGGCTTGTACTGGCTCAAGCTCGTGCCCAAGGACGAGGACAGCGGCTTCAAATACGTGCTGATCGGCCTGAACGGCGACAATCTGGCCGGCATGGAGTTGAGCGACAATTTCGGCCAGCTCACCCGTATCTATTTCAGCAATGTCCAGACCGGCGCCCGCCTGGAGCCCGGCCTGTTCGAATTCGTTCCGCCCAAGGGCGTGGACGTGTTCGAGGAGAAATAGCCGCCCGTGTCCGAACTGGATCACAAGCCGCTGGCGGACAGGCTGCGGCCGCAGAATCTCGACGAGTACATAGGCCAGAGCCATCTGATCGCGCCGGGCAAGCCCTTGTACGAGGCCATCCGGGCGGGCCGGCTGCATTCCATGATCTTCTGGGGGCCGCCCGGCACCGGTAAAACCACCCTGGCTCGTGTAATCGCCCATCATGCCGACGCCCATTTCCTGCCCCTGTCGGCCGTGCTGTCGGGCGTCAAGGAAATCCGCGCCGCGGTCGAGGAAGCCAAACGCGTCCTGGGAGAAGAGCATCGCCGCACCATCTTATTCGTGGACGAGGTCCACCGCTTCAACAAGTCGCAGCAGGACGCTTTTCTGCCGCATGTCGAGGACGGCACCGTGTATTTCATCGGCGCCACCACGGAAAACCCTTCCTTCGAATTGAACAACGCGCTGTTGTCGCGGGCGCGGGTTTATGTGTTGAAAAGCCTGGGCGAGGACGATCTCATGCAGGTCATAGCACGGGCCCTGCACGATGAGGTGCGCGGCTTGGGACGGACCGCGTTCGAATTTCCCGAGGCATTGCGCCGTTGGTATGCCGGCGCGGCGGACGGCGATGCGCGCAAGCTGCTGAACCTGCTGGAGATCACTTCGGACTTGTTGCCGGACGAGGGGCGCGTGGTGACCGAGGATATCGCCCGTCAGGTGCTGGCCGGCGGCGGCGTGCGCCGCTTCGACAAGGGCGGGGAGGATTTCTACAACCAGATCTCCGCCCTGCACAAATCGGTGCGCGGCAGCAGCCCCGATGCCGCGCTGTACTGGCTGTGCCGCATGCTGGACGGCGGCTGCGATCCGGGATATATCGCGCGCCGCGTGGTGCGCATGGCTTCCGAAGACATCGGCAACGCCGATCCGCGTGGGCTGGAACTGGCGCTCAACGCCTGGGACGTGCAGGAGCGCCTGGGCAGCCCCGAAGGCGAGCTGGCCATCGCCCAGGCCGTGGTTTATCTGGCTTGTGCGCCCAAGAGCAACGCGGTTTATATGGCCTACAAGGCGGCCCGCCAAGATGCCGCGGCGACCGGTAGCCTGGACGTTCCCGTGCATTTGCGCAACGCGCCGACCAAGCTGATGCGCGAGCTGGATTACGGCAAGGCCTACCGTTACGCACACGACGAGCCCGACGCCTACGCCGCCGGGGAAAACTATTTTCCCGAGGCTCTCGGGCGGCGGGAATACTACCGGCCGGCGCCGAGGGGTTTGGAGATCAAGATCGCCGAAAAGCTGGAGCGGCTGAAGCAACTGGATAAAAGTCGCTAGAAATCGGATGATGCCGCCAAAAATCCCATACATTGAGGTGCGCCCGTGAGTTCAGAGCCAGCCTATACAGCGAATGGCGAACGCCGTCGCTATTTCCGTATCGAGGACAACATTATCCTGTTCTTCCGCGAGATCGATCCGCGCGAGTTGAATCTGCCGCTGGATAACGCCGAGCCTTCACTGGACACGTTTTCGCTGACCGCCGAGTTGGACCTGCTGACCCTGGAATCGCGCAGCCAGATGCGCCGCATCGAGCGCGACTATCCCCCTGTCGCCGAATTCCTCCAGGTGCTGGAGCAGAAGATCGATCTGGTCGCCCGCGCGATCCTGGCGACCGACCCCGAGCTGAGCCGCCAGCCCACCCGGAGGGTCAGCCTGAGCGCATCGGGGCTGGCTTTCGAGTCGGAGGAGAACTATGCGCTGGGCAGCCTGCTCGAGCTGAAGATGGTGTTGCCGCCGGAAATGGTGGGGGTGCAGGCGCGCGGCCGGGTGGTTTACTCGCAGCAGACGCGGGGAGAATTGCCCGCATACCAGGTTGCCGTGGATTTCGTCGAGCTCGTCGACAAGGATCGCGATTTGCTCATACGCCATGTGGTCCGCAAGCAAATGCGCCATCTGCGCGGCCGCAATCAGGCGGATACCGCCGATGCGGGATCTCAGAACCCATAGCGCAAAACGGCCAAGCCCAGGGCCGCGTAGATGCCGGCCAGCACATCGTCGAGCATGATACCCAGGCCGCCGTGCACGCGCCGGTCGAACCAGGCGATGGGCCAGGGCTTCCATACGTCGAACAGGCGGAACAGGCAGAATCCGGCGACGACATAGGCAGGCGTGACCGGCGCGGCGATATAGGTGACGAACAGGCCGACGAATTCGTCCCACACGATGCCGGAATGATCTTCCGCGCCGATGATTTTTTCGCATCGCCCGCACAGCCAGACGCCGGCGACGAACGCCAATATCACCAGTGCCAGATAAGCCTGCAGGGGAAGGCCGGACGCCAGCAGATAGAACGGCACCGCCGCCAGCGTGCCGAAGGTTCCCGGCGCTTTCGGGGCCAGGCCGGAACCGAAGCCGAAGGCCAGGAAGCAGATGGGATTGCGCAATACCAGCGCGGGCGGAATGGCGCGGCGCTTATTCGACTTCATGCGACGCCGCCGCTTCGGTCCCGACGCTGGAAATCTCCGCCATCTTGGCTTCGATCCAGTCCTCCGCCAGCTTGTTGACCTCCGCGGCGCTCAGTTGAGCGGCATCGATGGCCGGGCCTATGGACACCTTGATGACCCCGGGAAATTTCATGAAGGCATTGCGGCGCCAGAATTCGCCGGCGTTGTGGGCGACCGGCACCACCGGGCAGCCGACCCGGCTCGCCAGCAAACCGCCGCTGGCGTTGTAGCGCCCGCGTTTTCCGGGCGCCACGCGTGTCCCTTCGGGGAAGATCACCACCCAGCGCCCGGCCTGCAGCCGCGCCTCGCCGTCCCGCAAGACCTGCTTGAGAGCGGCCGTCTTGGCGGCGCGGTCGATGGCGATCGGTTCCAGCGCGGCCATGGCCCAGCCCCAGAACGGGATCTTCAGCAACTCGCGCTTGAGGATGAAGGCCATGGGCGGGAATATCGCCTGCAGGGCTATGGTCTCCCAGGCGGACTGGTGCTTGGACAATATCACCGCACAGCGGTCGGGTATGTTTTCGCGTCCTTCCACCGTGTGGCTCAGACCGCACACGGTTTTCAGCGACCAGAGATTGAACTTCACCCAGCCCTGCGCGATGCGATAACGGGTTGCGAAGGCGAATGGTTTGGCCAGCAGAATCAGCGGCGCGACGACGAGCGTCGCGATCGTCATGCCGAGGAAAAATACGGCGGAGCGGATGGCGACCAAACCGTCAGCCTTGGGTGTAGAGGAGGTATTGAGCGGCTTCATACAGATTGGAAAATGAGGGAACGTCCAGTTCCGGGTTGCGCTTCAGGGTGCGCAGGCCTTTGCCGGTCTCCACCAGGATGGGGCTGCATCCGGCGCGCTCGGCGGCTTGCAGATCGCGCAGGGAGTCTCCCACCGCCGGCAGTCCGTCCAGCTCCGCGCGGTATTTGCCGGCGAACTGTTCGAACAGCCCGGTGGCCGGCTTGCGGCAGGCGCAGCCGTCTTCGGGACCGTGCGGACAGTAGAAGATATGCTCGATATGGCCGCCGGCCTCCTCGGTCGCCGCGCGCATCTTCGCATGGATGCGCTCCAGCGTGGCGAGGTCGAACAGGCCGCGGGCGATGCCGGACTGGTTGGTCAGCACCGCTACCCGGTAGCCGTTCTGGTTGAGCAGCCGGATCGCCTCCAGGCTGCCCGGTATCGGCACCCATTCATCGGGGGATTTGATATAGGCATCGGAGTCTTCGTTGATGACTCCGTCGCGGTCGAGCAGGATCCAGGACATGGTTCAGAGCGCTTCTTTTTCTTCCGGCGATAGGGTCGGGTACAGCAGGTAACAGGCTTCGCGGATCATGGCGGCCGCCACGCTGCTGGGGTGTTCCGCCGCGTACTTTTCTATGCATTCCTCGCTGTCGTCCGGCCCGAGCAGCAGCGACGACGATTTTTCCGGCAGTTTCATGTCCGGGAAGGCCATCAGGCACTCGTTGGCGATCAGCACCGCCGCTTCGTCGGTCTCCACCTCATCCAGCTCGTCGAGCAAGCATTCGTGGTAGGTATCCGCGCCGAATAAGGCGGCGTGAGCGGCGGGCAGCGGGCCAAGCAGCAGCGGCAGGGCAATCAGCAAGGTAAGGGCGATAGGTTTCATGACGGGTAGGGGTCAGCCTCGACTGAGCCAGCGGTTGATCAGTTCCACGTCTTCGTGGCGCAACATGCTGGCTGCCTGCTTGAGATTCAGGTTGGCTAGGATATAGTCGTAGCGGGTTTTGGCATAGTCGCGTTCGGTGCGGTATAGATTGCGCTGCGTGGCCAGCACGTCGACCATGGTACGCGTACCGACTTGGAGGCCCGCCTCGCTGGCTTCCAGGGCGCTTTGCGCGGACACCACTGCGGCCTTGAGTGCCTTCACCTGGCCGATGGAGGATACGATGCCGCGGAAGGCATCCTTCACTTGCCGGGTCACCGCCCGGCGCTGGCGGTCCACGGCTTCCTGCGCCGATGCGAATTCGTGGCGGGCCTGCCTGACCTTCGAGTTGACCGCGCCGCCCTCGAACAGGGGCATTTTGAACTGCATGCCTATGATTTGGGATTCCTGGCCAATGCCGCGCAGTCGGTTAGTATCGGTGAATCCGGCGGACCCCACCAGGTCGAGGGTGGGCAGGTGCCCGGCGAATTGCAGGTCTATGCCTTTTTGCGCCACCTCGGCCCGGTTTTGCGCGGCGATCAGAGTGAGATTGCCCTCCTGGGCGCGCGCGTCCCAATCCTCCAGCTTCTGCGGTTCCGGTGTTTGCAGGGGAATTTCCTGCACCAGTCCGGCCAGATTGCCCTCGTAGGGGCCGATGATCTCACGCAGGGCTTCGCGGGCGTTGTCCAGTTCGTTTTCCGCCTTGATCTCGTCCGCGCGGGCCTGATCGAATCCGGCCTGCGCTTCGTTGACGTCGGTGATGGCGATCAAGCCGACCTCGAACCGCGCCTTGGCCTGATCCAACTGGCGCTCGATCGCGGTGCGCTCGGCATGGGCGAAGCTCAGGTTGTCTTCGGCCAGCAGCACGCCGAAATAGGCGTTGGCCGTCCTGACGATCAGGTTCTGCTGCTCCGCCGCGTAATCCGCTTCGGCCTGGGCGACCCGATTGTCGGCCTGGCTGAGTTGCACCCACATGTCGTGATGATAGATAGGCTGGGTCAGGTTGAGGGTGGCGTTGCTGTTCCAAAAACCGATGTTGCGGCCGCCGGCGATGATGGCTTGCCCACTGCCCGTGTCGAATTTGGAGAGCACCGAGTTTCGGTTCAATCCGGCGCTGGCCGACAGCGTCGGCAGCAGTCGGGCCAGACTCTGCGGCTTGTTCTCCAGTGCGGCGTTGCGCGTCTCCTCGGCCTCACGCAGTTTGGGATCCTGCTGCAGTGCCAGGTCGTAGATAGCCAACAGATCCTGCGCGCTCGCTGCGGGCATCGCGAAAACGAGCATCGCGGACAAAAGTGCGAGTGGGAGTTTCATGTTCTGCGGTCTGCGGGTGTTCAGTCCAAATTCCTTTCGCGACGAGTAGCCCCGCGCGCTCCTATTGTAAAACATCGTTGTCTCCAATTAGCTTAGATTTCGTTAAGTTGAGCCTGCAGCCGTCCGTAGATAAAGCCTGTTCGTGCCGTTTCCGGCCCATGGCTTAAGTCTTATTCGCCTAGCGGCCGGGGGGCTGCCAATAGCGCGTCGCATTCGACGGCTCCACGCGATGCCGCAGAGCGCCGGCCCAGCCCCTGGACGTAAGTCTTGAAATCGTCCAGGCAGGCGTAGGCCACCGGTATCACCAGGAGGCTCAGCACCGTGGAGGTCACCAGGCCGCCGAGGACGGCGATGGCCATGGGACTGCGGAATGCCCCGTCCACCGAGCCCAGCCCCAAGGCAACGGGCAGCATGCCGGCGCCCATGGCGAGGGTGGTCATCACGATGGGGCGGGCGCGTTTGCGGCAGGCGTCCAGCAAGGCATCGGTGCGGCTCATGCCGTGGTCCCGGCGGGCAACGCTGGCGTATTCGACCAGCAGTATCGAGTTCTTGGTCGCGATGCCCATGAGCATGACCAGACCGATCAGGGACGGCAGGGAAAATGCCTTGCCGGCCAGCAGCAGGGCCACGAAGCCGCCGCCGAAGGACAAGGGCAGCACAGCCAGGATGGCGAAGGGCTGGGTGAGATCCTTGAACAGCAGTATCAGTACCAGGAAGATGCACAAAACCCCGGTTGCCATGGCGAGCCCGAAGCTGGCGAACAACTCGTTCATCGCTTCCGCGTCGCCCTGGGTAATTTGTTTGACGCCTGCGGGCAGGTTGAGGATGCTGGGCAGATTCTGCACCGCGCGGACGACATTGCCCAACGGCTGGCCGGCTAGCTCGATCTCGAAATTGACGTTGCGGGCGCGGTCGTAACGATCGATGACCGCCGGGCCGCTGGAAAGTTCCAGCCTGGCCACCTGGCCCACCCGGACCGAGCCGCCTTGCGCCGAGGGGACGGCCAGACGCTCCAGCACCGACAGATCCCGCCGGCCGTCGCTGGCCAGCCTGACCACCACCGGCACCTGGCGCTGGGAGAGGTTGAGCTTGGGCAGGGAGACATCGTAGTCTCCGACCGTGGCGATGCGCAGGGTTTCCCCGATGGCGGCGGTGGTCACGCCCAGATCGGCGGCTCGGGCGAAATCGGGCCGCACGGCGATTTCCGGGCGGACCAGATCGGCGCTGGAGGCGATGTTGCCGAGGCCGGGGATGCTCCTGAGGTCTTTTTCCACCGCAGTGGCCGCCATGTCCAAGACCTGGGCATCCTCGCCGCTCAGCACCAGCACGTAACGTTCCCCGCCCCCGCCGACCCGGCTCCGCACCCCGGGCAAGGCCGGCATGAGTTGGCGAATGTTCCGGATGATGTCGGGTTTGCCTACCGGCCGTTCGTTCCTCGGAGTCAGCGTGACCCATAGCGTGGCTTTGCGCACGTCGCCGCCGATGGCGCTGTAGACGCTCTTCACGTAGGGCACGCCGGCCACCAGCGCGCGTGCAGACTCCGCCGCTTCCCGGGTTTGCTCCAGGGAAACGCCGGGCGCCAATTCCAGTTGGACCCTGATCTGGCCATCGTCGGACGGTGGAACGAAGGCTTTCGGCAACATCGGAACGACGCACAAGGTGCCCACGAAAAACGCCGCCGCACCGGCCAGGGTGGTCTTGCGGTGGTCCAGGCACCAGGCCGCTATTTTCACGTAGGCGGCTATGGAGCGGGGTTCTTCTGCGAGAGGACGGTAGTGATTTTTCAGCAGATAAGCCGCCATCATGGGGGTCAGCATGCGGGCGACCGCCAGCGAGGCGAGCACGGCCAGCGACGCGGTCCAGCCGAACTGCCTGAAGAACAGTCCGGGCAAACCGCTCATGAAGGCGGTAGGCAAAAATACCGCTACCAGCGTGAACGTGGTGGCGATCACCGCCAGCCCGATTTCGTTCGCCGCTTCCATTGCGGCCTGATAGGGCGTCTTGCCCATGCGCAGGTGGCGGATGATGTTTTCCACCTCGACGATGGCATCGTCGACCAGCAGGCCGACCACCAGGGACAGCGCCAGCAGGGTCACCCAGTTGAGCGAGAAGCCGAATGCGGCGATGCCCAGGAAAGCCGGGATGGCCGACAGCGGCAAGGCCAGGGCGGAGATGAAGGTGGCGCGCCAGTCGCGGAGAAACAGCCAGACCACCAGCAAGGCCAGCAGCGCCCCTTCGTACAGCAGACTCATGGAGCCCTGGTAGCTTTCCTCTGCCGACTTCACGAAATTGAGCGCCTCGGTGAACCGCAGATCGGGATGGGCGGCGTTCAGTTCGGCCAGCGCCTGGGTCACGCCAACGCCGACCTCGACTTCGCCGGCGCCCCGGCTGCGGGTGATCTCGAAGCCGACCACCGGCTTGCCGTCGAGCAAGGCCAATGAGCGGGGCTCGGCCACGGTATCGCTGACCGTGGCCACCTGGTCGAGGCGGATATGCCGGCCGTTGGGCAGCGCAAGTTCCACGGTCCGCAATTCATCCACCGAGGCGACCGTGGCCAGGGCGCGTACGGCCTGTTCCCCGCTGCCCAGGTCGGTGCGGCCGCCGGCGCTTTCCCGCTGTATCTCGCGCAATTGGCGGGAGATGTCGGCGGCGGTCGCGCCGAGCGCCTGCAACTTGACCGGATCCAGGGCGATGGTGACTTCCCGGCTGACACCGCCCACCCGCTTCACCGCGCCGACCCCTTTCACGGCCAGCAGGCGCTTGGTGAGGGTGTCGTCCACGAACCAGGACAGGGCTTCGTCGTCGAACTGGCCTGAAGCGACGGTGTAGACCAGGATGGCCTCGCCGCTGGTTTCCGCCTTGGAGATCACCGGGTCACGCAGTTCCGCCGGCAGATCGGAGCGCACCCTGGATACGGCGGAGCGCACGTCGTCCAGGGCTTCCTGCACCGGTTTCTCCAGGCGGAACTCCGCGGTCAGGTTGACTCTGCCGTCCTGTATCTTGGTGGTGACGTGTTTGAGTCCCTGCAGGTTGGCGAGCGAGTTTTCGATCTTGCGCGCCACTTCCGTTTCCAGTTGCGGCGGCGAGGCGCCGGGCAGGCTGCAGTTGACGAAGATGATGGGCAGGTCCAGGTCCGGGTTGCCCTGTATCGTCAGGGATTTGAAACTCGCCAACCCGCCGAAGCTGAGGGCCACGAACAGCATCAGGGAGGGTATGGGGTTGCGTATGCACCAGGCCGAGACGTTCATTTCACCACCACCTTGACGCTGTCGCCGTCACCCAGGAAAGAAGCGCCGCTGGCAACCAGGCGATCCTGCGGATCGAGCCCGGACAGAATTTCCACCCGTTCGCCGGCCCTCCGGCCCAGTTGCACCTTGATCTGGCTGACCTTGGCCACAGCGCCGCGGGTCTCGCCCAAGCGGAACACGTAGCTGAAACCTTCTCGCAGGCTCAGGGCGTCCTGAGGCACCGTGAGCGCGGGGCTGGCGCCCAGATGGAACTCGCCTCGGGCGAACATGCCGGGTCGCAATCCCGCCTGTTCACCCTGCGGTAGATCCACGTAGATCAGGGCGTTGCGGTTCTGGTCGTCGAACGTGGGGCCGATCGCCCGCACCTTGCCGCCCACGCTGGCGGCGCCGGGCACCGCGACCGTGACGTCGAGGCCGGGTTTGATCTTGAGCAACTCGTCGGCCGTGACCTCCGCCCGCCATTCCAGGCGGTTCTGGCGGATCAGCCGGAACAACTCCTGGCCCTCTGCGGGCACCGCGCCCAGTGTAGCGTTGCGCGCCGAGATCACGCCGTCGTCGGTGGCAACGACCCGCGTGTGACGCAGGCGCAAGGACTGCAGGTCCAACTGGGCCTTGGCCGATTGCACCCTGGCTTCGGCGGTCTTTTCGCCAGTGAGGTATTGCCCCACCTGTTGGGCGCTCATGGCCCCCGACTTGATCACCCGCTGGGCCCGTTCGGCGTTGGCGCGGGCGTCCGCCAGGTTGGCTTCCGTTTCTGCCAGGATGGCGCGGGCTTGGGCGATGTCGGCGGAAACCCGCGTCTCATCCAGGATCGCCAGGACCTGCCCCTTCTTCACCTTGTCGCCCACCTGAGCGCGAATATCGATCAGGCGCAAACCGCTGACTTCCGCGCCGATCACGGCTTCCTGCCAGGCCGCGACCGACCCGTTGGCGGACAGGGCGCGTGGAGTATCGAGCAATTCAGGTTGTACGGCCGTCACGCTCAGGGCCGGGCGGCCGGTGACCGTGGTTGCGGGCGCGGCCGGAGCGGCGGTGCTGCGGCTCGCCTTGATGCCTAAACCCACAATCAGGGCGGCGGCGACGATGACTAATCCGGCCCAAAATTTCACCAGGCCCTTACGGGTCGTGCCTGTCGCGTTCCGGCCTTCGGCGCCCTCGGGAAGAGCGCGTGGCCGAGTCAATAAAATCAGCTTTCCGTGAGTCATGAGTCCCTCCTAAGTATCTTGCTAACGATGGAATGTAACGGGTTGCCGCTATCGTTCGATGTGGCCGCCGGGGGAGAACCGTCCGGCGACCGGGCCTTGTCCTCTTGCTATTTCCAGCTCACTTTGCCCGAGCCGTTTACTCGGCTGTTGCGTTGGGCCGGGTCGCCATAGATGTCCACAGAGCCCGAGCCGTTGAGTCTCACGTCCACCGATAGACGGGCGTACACGGTGACGTCGCCTGAGCCGCTCAGCGCGAGTTCCACGGCGTCGGCCTCCAGGTGTTGGGCATGCAGTGAGCCGGAGCCCTTCAGCTCGGCCTTCAATGTCCGGCTATGGCCTCGCGTGGTAATGTCGCCTGAGCCGTGTAATTCGACGTCCAGATTCTCGGCGTCGCGCGCATCGAGCTTCATGTCGCCGGAGCCCGCCAGTTTTGCGAATATCTGCCGGTACTGGCCGTTGAAACTCAGGTCTCCCGAGCCTTTCAGCACCAGGTTCAAACGCTCGCCAGAAAAGCCGCTCACGTCGAAGTCGCCGGAGCCTTTGGACACCAGTTCTTCCAACGCCGGCAATACCAGCTCGGCCCGTACGGTCGGTGTGGAGCCCAGGTAGATATGCCAGCCCTCGCGGCCGCGATAGCCGAGGCGCAAACGGTCGCCCTCCTGCTCGCTGACGACGCGTTGCAGCCAGCTCTTGTCGGTCCGTACCGTCAGCGCCGGAACCGGGCCCTGCTTGAGCGTCAGCTCGACAGGGCCGTCCAGTTCGAGCTTGACGACCTCCGGGGTTATGGTCCGGGCTTCGCTTCCCTGGTCCTCGGAGCGCGTCGAAAAGGTGGTAGTCCAGCCATTTCCTGCGGCACCCGGGGCGGGGCCGTTGATCCTCAGCGTGACGTAGGTGATGGCCACCAGTACGGCCGCCGATGCCAGCAACGCCAGGCCCACATTTATCAAGGTTCGCATGGCAGTCTCCCTATTTGGTCGAATGGATGTCGCCGGTTTCGACTTCCCGGCTTTTCTGTAGTAATGACGCGTTCATCCGCACGTAATGGACTGCGCCTATCAGCGCGTACCGGCTGACCGACAGACTAAGCAGCAACAGCACTATGCCGCCCAGGATGAACTCGATGCCGGTAAGCGCCGCGGGTTCGGAAGTGACGAGCCAGGGAACGGGAACATTCAATGTCGCCTCCAGTAATCCGACCGCCGTGACCACGATGCCGCCGACGTAGAGCGCCACGGCCACCGCATAGAACGCGAGCAGCAGCGAGGCGAAGACGACGATGGGAAAGGCCAGGAAAAGGTTGAAGACCAACAGCAGCACCAGCGCGAAGATCAGGTGTCCGAGGCTGGCCAGGCTTTTTTCGCGCTGAAAGGCTTCCATGCGGGTGACGGCGCGCAGCTCCGCTGCCGCTTTTTTCGGATCGCCCAGCCCTAGGGCGATATCGGCTTCGTTGCGGCCTGAGGCCAGGCCGTCGGCGAAATGCTGTTCGTAATCGGCCAGCAGTTCCGCCACCTCGGCGGGCGGCAGACCGGCCAAGGCACGTTCGAGTGCCTGTAGATATTCCAATCGGGTCATTTCCGTACTCCCAGAATTTTGTCCACCTCGCCGGTGAACTCGATCCACTGCCGACGCATGTCCAGATAGCGCAGATTGCCCGCCTCGGTCAGGCGGTAATACTTGCGCGGTGGACCCGAATCCGATTCCACCAGATAGGTGGTCACCCAGGCTTCGTTCTGCAAACGCCGCATCAGCGGGTAAATGGTGCCTTCGCTCATGTCCAGCCCTCCGGCCAACTGCGCCACGATGTCGTAGGCATAGCGATCGCCCTCGGCCAGGATGGCCAGCACGCACATATCGAGCGCGCCTTTTTTGAGCTGAGTCTTCATGGTCGTTGGGTGGATGCATGTCTCATGGTGGAAAAGAGTGTATTGCAAGGTAACTTGCTATGCAAGGTACCTTGCAATAAATATTTTCTGGTGACGATAGATCGGCCGTCGTCGCGGTTTTTCGTCCGGCGGGGGTAAGCGGGCGGGAGTTCCGGCCGGATCGGTTCAGGGGGATTTCGAGACGGATACCAACGGTATGGGCGTCGGAGACTTCATCGGACGGTTCAGCGGGAGACTGCTATCGCTAGACGTGGTCCATGTGGCCGAGGGCGATCCAGCCGTGCGGTGGTCATCTCGGCATCGACCAAGACTTGCGCCCATTTTGCGAAGTTAGCGCGGGCGGATTTCTTCTGGGCAATAAAAAACCCGCAAGTCGTTAAACTTGCGGGTTTCGCGGAAGCCTCAGGGCTTCTTCGATCTATCGATTTGGTACGAGGGCCGTCATCGAATTAAGCCATGAAATCCCTGTATTTTCAGGTTTCCTGTTTTCACGATTTTCAGGATACCATCAAATATACCATCACGGCCGCGCCGCTTACCCTGGATTGCGTCGTTTTTGGTCCCTCTGTCGAAATGTGTGCCCGCTTGACGCCTCCAGGCCGATCCTCTGCCTTTGTGGACACCGAGACGCAATAAAGTTGAAACCGGATGGTGGCGACCATCGCAGGTGGGAAGACACCGATCATCCATGTCACCATTGCCCACGCCATCAGCCGTTGGGATAACCGAATTCCCATCGGTTCAATCGACGTAGGCGACATGCCGCACAATTTAAGCTTTACCACAAACAAACAAACAAACAAACAAATTCAACGGAGGCTTACGGCCAAATTGAGCCGTTCGTCCGTTCCTCGCGGCGGTCAGTTGAATGTCGCCTGCACCCAGGTAGCCGACCCTCCCCCATATACGGCCTAGGTCACGTCGTCGGCCATTGCTGACACTCAGCCCTGGATTCAAATTTCCGTGAATGGCAGGTAACGGGAGTGAAACGGGAACTGGCGGAATCAGCCAAAAGCTGATTGTGGATCCGCATCCGTGAATGACAACTGTCAGCCCCTGAGCTGACTCAGAAATTATGACCGGCTCGTTGCGGAGGCAGTTTCAATTCCCTATTCCACCGGCATAGGAGACTGAGAATGAAAAAATGGAAGCCAGCGAAAAAATCCGTCCGGTTGCGATTGTCGCTGGCGGGATCGACCTTGAGATTTTACTAAAGGCGATCTGCCCATGCCGCCCGGCCGACGGTTTGCCATTTTGACCTGCATCGATGCGTGCCTCGATCCGGCCAAATACGCGGGCCTCAGCGAGGGCGAAGTTCACTTATCCGCAACGCCGGCGGCCGCGCCAGCGACGATGCGATTGCTTCCCTCGTCATTTCCTACAAATTGTTGGCGACCCGCGAGTGGTTCGTCATCGACCGTACCGACCGCGGCATGGAAGCTTTCACCAACGAAATCATGGGCGATCTGTTGTCCAGCAGCCTTCTGAAGACTGCTTCCATCGAGTGCCTCAGGCTGGCATGATTGCGGCGAAGGATCGGGCTGCACCGATGGCAAATATATCAATTGGCTGACCATCAAGAACCAGGAGGAAAGCATACTGGAGGACGTCAAGAGCATACGGAATCATCCCCCCGTGCAGTCGGACATTCCGGTATACGGCTACATCTACGACGTGAGGTCCGGCAAGTTGATCGAAGTACCTGCCGCCACCCAGGTTGGCAAGGCAGGCTAGATCAGCCGGCGCTTCCGCACGGATCCGCGGGGCTGCGATATTCTTGTTGCCCTGCGGGATTTCTTCGCGCCAAGCTTGGATGCGGTTCGGTATGGGATAATCATTCGAGAGCCGGCTCGGTTGAAATTGGCGGGGCATCCCTGTGTGCTTGGGCACTTTTGATTCGTACAGATACACTTCAATTTTTTTCGGAGGACCATCCCATGAACAACATCTATCTGAAATGGGGCCTTGGCCTGTGGTCCGCCTGTACTTTATTCGGTTCAGCCCACGCCGAAGAATTTCAGCCAGCGCTGTCCAGGGAACTGCTACTGGAGAAAGCCGTGACCCTCCCGTCCAATTCGGTTACGACCAAACTCATTCGTGTCCAGTTTCCCTCCGGCTACAAAACGCCGGTGCACACCCATGACGGGCCCGGTCCGCGTTACGTGCTCAAGGGAAAACTGAGAGTCGAAGACGCCGGTGAAAGCCGGGTTTATGGACCCGGCGATGTCTTTTGGGAGACCGGTGCGGCCATGACCGTTGAGAGCGTTGGCGGAGGCGATGCGGAAATCGTCATCTTCGAACTCGCACCACCAAAATCGGAAGGTGGCTCGTGACTGGTCACGGCAATCGATCCGCCGTCGTCGTGGGTGTCGCGCCCAGTCGAGGACTGGGCGCCACCCTGGCACGGCGCTTCGCCCGGGAAGGTCTCCATGTCTTCATAACCGGACGTACTGCGGAAAACCTGGAACGCATCGCCGGCGAAATCCGTTCCGCTGGAGGACTGGCCACGGCCGTCGTAGCTGACGCCACCGTGGAAGCAATGTCGTGCGGCTGTTCGATTTGGCCACTCAGTTTCATGACCTGGAAGTCGTCGCCTGCAACGTCGACCGCAACACCAGCGCTCCCTTGCTGGAGACCTATCAGAACTTGTTCGAGCAGTTCTGGCGGCAGAATTGCCTGGCCGGTTTCCTGGTGGGGCAGGAGGCCGTCAAACACCTGCTGCCCCGACAGCAAGGAAGCCTGTTTTTTACCGGTGCCCCGGCCTATTTGCGCGCCTGCCCCCCGTTTACGGGCTTCGCCGCGGCCAAGGCAGGCTTGCGGGCACTGGCTCAAGGCATGGCACGTGAATTCGGGCCGCAGGGCATCCATGTGGCCCACGTCATCATCGACGGCGACCGGGCACGGGGTCAATTCGCTCAGTTCGTCAGCACTAAAGGAGAGGACGGCCTGCTACAACTGAAAGCCATCGCAGAAATCTACTGGCAACCGCACTGCCAGCACAACAGCGCCCGGACGCAAGAACTCGACTTGCGGCCGTAAAGGAGCCATTCTGAGACCGTTGGTCACCCTCGATGGCAAAATGCCGGAAAAATACTCCGCGCTATTACTATGGTTTAGTTTGCGCGAGGGATCCGATCCGATACTTGGCCAGTAGTTCGTCAGCATAGCTGGAGTGCTGACGCCCTTTGGTCTTTGTTTCGTAGGCTTCGGTCGCGACTTTTCCACACCAAGGCTCGATCATGTCCGGCAGCGAAGGATGCTCGGGCAGATAAGCCGTCAGATCGTAGACGCTGCCACGAATGGCCATCCAGCAGTTTCCCGGAAGCGCATGCTTGACGAGTTCTGTCGGAGAAATGGCTTTATCGGCAGAAACGGCGGTGCCTTCCTGGGAAGGGAGTTGCCACAGACTACCAGCCCAGAAGGCGCTCACCAGCAGCCAGAATACGACGGTGGCAGATAAATAAAGTCGGAGCACTATCGAAACTCGAAGTTTTCAAAATGGATGTGGCGTGCAGGAATTCCGCGATGGCGCAGGGCTCGCGTCAAGCCGGTCATCATTCCCGGCGGCCCGCACAGATAACACTCGTATCCGGCGAGTCGTTGCGCATCGGGCAGAAGAGAATTCAGGTCCGGCAGTTCGTTGCCTGTGGCCACGGCCTGCAAGTCAAGTCGCGGGTCTGCCTCGGCCAGGACCCGCAACTCTTCCCGGAAAGCGGCATCGCTCTCGGCACGATAGAGATAGAGGAGCGTCGTCGGCTGCGTGACGGGCCCCGACCGCAACAGTGCGAGGAAGGGAGTTACACCGATCCCGCCAGCCACCCACAACTGAGGTGTCGTTGGCTGGCCGGCAAGAAATGCACCGTATGCGCCCTGCACCCGAGCCATGACCCCTGGCTCGATGGACTGTATGTGTCGTGTGCAATCCCCCAGGGCTTTGACCCCGAGCCGAATTAGGTGATCGACGCCAGCCGAAGTGACGGTGAAGGGATGAAATTCGCCACAGCCCCGGAAACTTGCTCCTTCGAAGAAAGCGACCAGGACAAACTGCCCCGGTGTGACTTTCACCGCGTCTGCCAGGGGCGTCAAGGAAATTTCGACCATGCCGTCGGCAACGGGAACTGCCGATTTTACGACGTAGGGTCGAGCGCCGACCCCAAAATCGCCCCGGATAACGCGCCAGCCCAACAACAGGGCGGCAAACCCCAGAATCGGCAGGACCGGTTCGTCGATCCCCAGCAGGACAAGGTGAACCAGTCCGAGCAAAACAGCTAACCCCAACCCGGCGTGGAGCGCACGCCAAGTCCGATAGGGAACGCGTCTCTCGAAAGTGGCTGCCAATCCCAGCATCAGTAACACCAGCGAAAGCCATCCCATCCACACCGGCCAGTTCTCGTTGAATGGAGACAAGGTCTCCCAAGCCAGGGCAGGCGATTCCATCCAGGCATCAGCGGAGAGCGCAAGAGGATGTACTAATAGCAAGATGTATGCGGCCATCCCGGTCCAGTGATGCCATTGATACATTCTTTCCAGGCCCCCGAGCCACCGGGCCAGTCGGGCTTCCCTCAGCATCAGCAGCAGATTGGAAAGCAGAAGGCCGCACCCTGCCCATCCCAAAGCAATACCCAGGGTACGCCCAGTTGATAGGTCTTCCGGAAACGCCCAATAGACGAATCCTGCCATACCGGCCAGGGTCAGCAGCGGGATCGAAAACCAGCGAAGCGTGGGCATGCAGCGTTGCCTTCTCGATCAATCGGCGTTCTGCCGGGAGTCTTTTCCGCGCTTAAGATGCTCGCAGAAGTCCCGTCCACCGCCAGGCAGTGCCAGGTTCCGCTGTCTGGCTCTTTCCTCCATGAGTAGATGATGGCTCACCTGATAGGCTAGGCACTCCTCATAGGTTGTAAAGCTGCGAATTCTGGATTGGTGATCGATGCGCTCTGCCGGTGTCATGAGTTGCCAGCCCCGCGTATTCGACTCGCTGGCCCGCCATGGCCCTCGTGCCTGGACAGGGGCAACGAGAGAGAACAGCAGCGGTATAACCAATAAGGCAATCACTTTTCGCATGTCTGATTCTCCGGCTGAAGGAGTTCGGATCGCTCGTCTTGGCGGTCATCACCGCCGCGATTCGGTCCAGACGGCACTGCAAGTTGGAACAGTCCGTGCCCCTAACGCCCAAGCAGGGTCCGTCGCGATTGGTGAGCGCCATTGGCTGGGTACTGGACCGGGAGCGAGCCCGAATTGCTCAGTGGGGGCTGATTCGTACGACTCCATTTACCCCTTTCGCTCAACTCTTTTCCTCAGTGTTCAACAGTCGGTTTTTCTCGTCCAGCGAGAGCAGCTTTACCGCCGCATCCTGGGCCTTCGGAAAATCGACGCCGACGCTGATGACAAAGCTGGAAGCCTCCTCAAATGTCATGGAGGAACGAACGACCTTGGATTCGTGCACCATGACCGTGAACCCCGATGTGGGATTGGGCGACGTAGGGACATACAGGACGAAAAGCTCCCCGACTTGATTGGTCACATAAGCCGGCACCCAGACTCCGTCCTTGGGGTATTCCACATAAACGACCTCGCGTTGCTTGGTTTGGCCATCGCCGGAAAAAATGCCGATCAGTTTTTTGGTGACCCGATACACGGTGCTGAGTATCGGCAGTTTCTCCAGGTACGATTCCAGCAGCAAGATCACATAAGTCTTTCCGGAGCGAATGCGGTAACCGAAATAGCTCAATCCCAGGATGGTGACGGCGAACAAGAGCCCTGTTATCCAGTAATTTTCGTAGTAGCCATGAACATTAAGAAATATATCCCGCAATAGCCGTTCGAAAACCACGACGATTTGCACCACGACCAAGATCGGAACGGCTGACAGCACGCCCAAGAGAAAATAATCCAAATATTTTCGAGCGACATTTTTCACGCTGCTACCCCATTGTTATTGGTCGTTTGGATAAAGGTTGGATTCTGGAATCTGATCTCGACAGTTTCTCAGAACATTTCGGAATTGATCAGAAAATGTGCCCCAATGCTTCCGAGATAGCCCAAGGCGATGACCGGCGCCCATTTCAGATGGGTCATGAAGGTATAAACTCCCTTGGCCTGCCCCATTAGGGCCACCCCGGCAGCGGAACCCACCGAGAGCAGGCTGCCGCCGACGCCGGCGGTCAGGGTCACCAGCAACCATTGCCCGGTGGACATCTCGGGATGCATGGACAGGATGGCAAACATCACCGGAATGTTATCCACCAGGGCTGAAATCACACCCACCAGGACGTTGGCGGGCGTGGCGCCGAGTTCTCCATACAGGAAGTCCGACAAATGGTTGAGGTAGCCGATGAAATTCATGCCGCCGACGCACAGGACCACGCCGTAGAAGAACAGCAGGGTATCCCATTCCATACGGGCCAGATGGTGGAACACGTCGAAACGGAAGGTAGTCTCGGCATCGGACTGTGCGATCTCTTCACCGATCATCGGATCGACGCCAACTTCGGGTTCGTCGCGATGGGTAACGTGCAGGTAATAGCCGAACAATTGCAGATAGGTCAATCCCGCCATCATGCCGACGGCAGCCGGAAGCTGGAGGCCATTTTGAAAGCCGACCGCGGTGAGTATCGTCAGCAGGAACAGCAGTACGATTCTTTTCGCACCTCGCTGCAGGCTAATTCGGGCCAGGACCGGGGCCGGTCGACCCTTGGGCACGGCAAAATACATGAGTGCCGCGGGGATAAGAAAATTGAGCGCAGAAGGGACGAATAGTTTAAAAAATGTCCAGAACTCGATGAACCCTTTCTGCCAGACCATCAGCGTGGTGATGTCGCCAAATGGGCAGAACGCGCCGCCGGCGTTGGCGGCAACCACTGTGTTGACACAGGCGATACCGACAAACTTCGGACTGTCTTTGCCCACCGCCATCACCACCGCACACATCAGCATGGCCGTGGTCATGTTGTTGGATACGGAGGAAATGAAAAATGCGAGGCTACCAGTCACCCAGAACAATTGGCGGTAACCGAAGCCCCGATTGATGAGCCAGGCGCGCAGATTGTCGAAGACTCTCCGCTCTTCCATAGCGTTGATGTAAGCAATGGAAACGATCAGGAACAGCAGCAATTCGCCGTAGTCCATGACGTTGTGCCGGATAGCGGCCTCGGCGACGTCGGAAAGACCGTGTGATTTGTAAACCAGGGCAATGGCCACCCAAATCAGCGCCGCCGCAAGCATCATAGGCTTGGATTTACGCAGTTCGAGCACCTCTTCAAGTACCACGAACACATAGGCGATTCCAAACAAGGCTAACGCCATATAGCCGACGGGATGCATGCTCAAATCAAGGGGATTCGAAAGCGTTTCGGACGCCAGTAACCGCAATGGCCAACAACTGAGCCCCGTACCGACCACTAGCAGGTAACGAGGGGTCTTCAAGACACGCATGTATGTATGCTCCTATTGTGGTAACTCGCCGAGCACGGGGACGTGCGGCATATACCGACGGTAAAAAGATTTCAGCAACATCGGAGACAGCAAGGTTGTCAGCGCGATGACGATGATCAGCGCGGCGTAGATTTCGTTGTTCAGAATGCCCGATGTCCGTCCGAGTTCCGCAAAGATCAGCCCAACCTCGCCCCGGGGAACCATGGCGATGCCGATGGCGCAGCGCTCAGCCCAACCACCTCGAACGAGTAATGCGCCCAGCATTTTACCGAGCACGGCAACGGCAAACAGGCCCAGGGAAAAAGACCAGATAAACGATGAACCCCAATCGATGACGCGCAGATTCAGAGACAATCCAACCATGACGAAGAAAATGGGAACAAACAACTGAACGATCGGCCGCATCTGGGCATCGATGCGATCGGAAAACGCCGGATCGCTGCGTAAGGCCAAACCGAAGGGCAGAAAAAACCGTCGGGAAAACGCCAGTCCGGCGGCGAATCCGCCCAGTAGTTCTGGCGCTCCCATGGCGTGAGCCAGCCAGGCGAAGAACAGTACCAGCGAGACGATCAGGGTGGGAATCAGGCCGTCGGTCTGGCTGATCAGGGCGAAGCGGCGGATCACCAGGGAGAATAGCTTGGCCAGGACCGGGGCCAGCAGGAAAAACACCGCGATGAAGCCCATCACCTTGCCGGCATTGCCCCAGTCTACCGCGCCGGCGCGAGAGAATTCGTACAGTACCGCCAACAGTACCACGCCCAGGATGTCGTCGATGACCGCTGCACCGAGCACCACCTGGGCCTCCCGGCTGTGATGGCGTTTCAGGTCAGTGAGCACCCGCACGGTGATGCCGATGCTGGTGGCCGTCAGCGTGCCGCCGACGAACAGGGCCTCCAGCAGGCTGCGTTGGAACAGCCAGTGGCTGAGTCCGAATCCCAGGAAAAATGGCCAAACCAGACCGCTGACGGCGACCAGAAGAGCTTGCCAGCCGGTTTTCGCCAACTGGCGGATGTCGGTCTCCAGGCCCACCTCGAACAGCAGCAGGATGATGCCGATTTCCGCCAGCAGCCTGATGACCTGGCTGGGCTCCAGCCAGCCCAGCAGGCTGGGACCTAGAATGACGCCGGCCAACAGTTCCCCCACCACCGGCGGGCTCTGCAGGCGCGCGAACAGCTCGGCGAAGAGCCGGGCCGTCAGCAGCATCACCATCAGCTGCAAGAAGAATTGATGAACGGCCTGGGGTTCCACAAATACTTTCTGACGAGTGCGGGGCGGATATCAATGGGCTTCCATAGCCATCTGCCGGTGCATCTGCGCCATCTCCCCATGGGCTTTTGCAACCTGCTGGTATAAGCGAATCAAGGCCTCGCAATGGGACTCCAACGACTCGGCCCGCTTTCCATACCGGTAACTTTTCGCCTTGTATTGATCCAGAAGTTGCTTGTGCTCCTCGGCCTTGGCCACGGCAGCCTTCGCGGCCTGTTGGTAATGCTCGGCCAGCGACCGATGGTCGGCCGGGGTCATGGCGCGTTGTGAATGGCGACACTCATAACCATGGGGTGAGGATTAGGTTGCGCACAGCTCGCCAGCATTCCCAGGGTTAAGACGACGGTCAGTAACGCATTGATTCCGGTGTTCATGGCATACCTCATCGACCGAAGGTGGAGGGAATTTTGTTTGGACTTGCAGAAAAGGCTTGACTGTCGATGGTTAGCGGCAATGACCTGAATCAATAAGCCGCGAGCCCGCAATCAGCCGCTTTGGGCAAGGATGATTTGCACCTCATCAAGAGGCGGCCAGATCGGTCCCCCGGATTGATGCTGTGCGGTCATTCATTAGAGTCCTGCCGCTTTGCACCCCTTCGTGTGGTCTTGGGAAGCGGATTGAGCGGTTCCATGGCGGCTTCGTCATCATTGAGCTCCATCGCTTTAACGAGCGCATCCAAATCTTTGGCTAGGGAGTGGAGTACGGCATCGGGCAGGCAGAACAGCGCATGTTGCAGAATGCCCTGGGCTGGCGCCGGTGCCTGCCCGATGAGTTCCCGCCCCTCCGGAGTCAAAGTCACCGTGACGACTCGCTGATCCTCGCTGACCCGTTCCCTCCTTATCAGGCCTTTCTTGGCCAGCTTGTCGAGCAGGTTGCTGGCCGTGGAATGATGGATCGACATGGCCTTGGCCAGTTCGGTCACTCGTAGTCCCGGACTTCTCGACAATTCCCACAAGGCCCATAGTTGGGCACTGGTCACGCCACAACGGGTTTCCACCCATTGCGAATGTTGTTGGACCGCCTTGAAGATCAGTCGGAAGCGTTTCAGCACTTCATACGCCCAGGCACTTGAATCTGGAGCATCGACCGTTTCCGCGGGGCTGGCTTTCTCGACATTACGCTTCATAGGCACCAGCTTTCAGAGTTGAAGAGGTGATGATCTCCGGCGAATTCCGCAATGGCTGGTTCATTTCAACCTCCAGTTAAGACTATCCAAATCGAACAACTAGCTATAAGTTATTGTATTACTGTAGTAAAAGCAGCTGGCATTCTCCGTGCTTATATGTTTTCGCAAACATTGTTTGCGGCAATATGAATTGGTGCTTAGAATGCCATCAGCAGTGCGGATGGCCAACAGTTTTTGACCTGAGGAACTGAATGAATACGCCATTTGCTCACTCGTTGAAAGTGCTGCCGCTCATTGCTATCACTTATGCACAACCCGGCGGAGCGACTACCAATAACATGGCCGGTAACTGGGACTCCGTCACCCTGTCGGGCAGTCTTGGCGACCTTTCTCCAACCTTGCGGGATTTTCGCTGGCAGATCATGAATCAAGGGCGGTGGAGAGATGACAGCTCACAAGGGTTCCGGTTTTTCGGAAAACCTGCTGTTTGCGCAGTTGGGGTATTCACTGAACGAGCATGCCAGTGTCTGGCTTGGCTACGTCCATGATTGGATTCATCCCTTGGATAAGCTCTCCTACCAAGAGAATCGACCCTATGAGGACTTCCTGTACAACACCGCGTTCGGCGATTGGAAGTTCATCGATCGTATCAGTTCTGACCGATTGGCTGGATGACGCATGGCGCCGGTTGTCGACGTTGCGAGGGTCGAATATCAAGGAAACGGTTTGACACCGCTGCAGGACTACGGGAAGACCGACCGACATCTCTGGATTTCCAGGTTGAACGCCTCCAGGCGGGAGAAGCCGGCATGGGCACGTGGTCGTTCGACGCCCTTGAGTCGACATCGGCACCGACTCATGGCGCAAGCCATTTTGATCGGTCTGCTCACCGGCGCAGTCGCGGTCTGTTTCCATCTGGCGCTGGATTACGGTGAACTCCTCCGCAATCGCATCCTCGATTTCGCACGTCGGTACCCGGAATGGGGGCCGTCGATCGTGTTGAGCCTGGCTTTGATCGGCGTGATGCTTTCAGCAACGCTGGTTATCCGTATTGCGCCGGAGGCCGCGGGTAGCGGCATTCCGCATTTGAAGATCGTGCTCCAAGGACGCCGCCCGTTTCGCTGGTTGCGGGTGCTGATCGTCAAGTTCGTCAGCACGGTCGTGGGTGTTACCGGCGGTTTGGTGCTCGGACGGGGCGGTCCCAGCGTCCACATGGGGGGCGCAATCGGCCAGGGGGTGGCGAATCTGTGGCCGGGGAAACACTCTGAAGACCGGCCGATCTTGTTGGCTGCCGGTGGTGGCGCCGGATTGTCTGCGGCCTTTAATTCTCCCTTGGCGGGATTGGTTTTCGTACTCGAAGAATTGGAATGGCGCTTCGCCTCGTTGGAATTCTTCACCACGGCGGTCGCTTGCCTGGCGGCCGACATGGTTTGCCGTGCCGTACTGGGACAGTATCCGACCTTTCATCTTGCGAGTGCCGGGAGCCCGCCGCTGACTCTGCTGCCTGCGTTCGTGCCGGTGGGCATACTGTCGGCCTTGCTCGGCGCTCTGTTCAACCGGTCGCTGCTGACGGCACAGAGCCTCATCGGCCTGCGGTCCTGGCCTCGACTTGCCTGGTGGCTGATTCTGGCATCGATGGTGACGGTGGTCGGTTGGCGTTTTCCGACGTTGTTGGGAAGCGGGCAGGACTTCGTGGACGGGATGCTGGAAGGGAGCGCCTTGCCCCCGGAAGCCGTGGCCCTGTTCTTCCTGATCCGTTTCATCTTGACCATCGGCAGTTCCAGTTCCGGTGCCGCCGGCGGCCTCTTCATCCCGATTCTCGTACTCGGCGCCCTGCTGGGCTGGGGTGTCGGCGAGACGATTCGACTGTTTCTTCCGGAACTGAACGTGGATTCCAGGTTGTTCGCGGTGGTGGGCATGGCGGCGTACTTTACCGGCGTGGTCCACGCGCCCTTGACCGCGATCGTCCTGATCATCGAGATGACCGGCAATTACACATTGATCCTTCCGTTGTTCATCGCCTGTTTTTCCGCTCTGCTGGTGGCGGATTGGGCCGGGAGCCTGCCGCTCTACGAAGCCTTATTGGAGAACGACTGGAGGAAGGATCGCTTCAAACGAGTTATTGATCGCATTCGATCGTAGTCGCTGTCACGTTAAGAACAAGAGATGAGGTCGCCATGGAAACCTTCCGCTTAGAACTTTTCTTCATCGCGTTTGCCGCTGCCCTTGCGCCCTTGCTCGCCGAACTACCGTCACGCTTTCGTATGCCCGTGGTCGTAGTGGAAATCCTACTGGGTATCCTCATCGGGCCACATCTCTTCAACCTGATCACGCCCGACGGCCTGGTGGGCATGCTGGGAGAGCTCGGCCTGACCTTTCTCCTGTTCATGGTGGGGCTGGAAATCGATCTCGGGGAAATGCAAGGCCGACCGATGGCCTTGGCGATCGGAGGCTGGTTACTCTCATTCGCCGTGGCTATGGTCTGCATGTTTTTCGTGCATGCGATCGGTCTCATCCAGGCGCCGCCGATATTGTTTGCCGTGGCCTTGTCCACCACCGCGCTAGGAGTCCTGGCGCCCATTCTCCGGGATGAAGGCGTGTTGAACACCGAATTTGGCAAACAGGTGCTCTCGGCCGCGGCGATGGGTGAGTTCGGTCCTTTGGTGATCATCTCGTTGTTGTTGATTCCGACCCACAGCACTGTGATTCACACCTTTTTCATCGTGATCTTTCTCGGGATTGCCTTTCTCGCGGCATATGGGGCCATTCGAGTTCGATCCTCCAAACTGATCGATGCGCTGGCGCACACCATGCAAAGTAGCGGTCAATTCCCGGTCCGGCTCTGTATCATGCTGCAAGCACTGCTGGTCGCCATGGCCGCCAAATTCGGTCTCAATGTGGTGATGGGCGCTTTTGCGGCGGGGATGGTGGTCGGGCTCGCCAGCAAAGGCGAAAGGGGGATGCTGCTTCGCCAAAAGCTGGACGCGATTGGCTACGGATTTCTCATCCCCTTCTTCTTCATCGTCGCCGGCATGCGCTTCGATGTCGGGGCGCTGTGGGCCAGCCCCTTGGTTCCGGTCCAGATTATCGCCCTCTTGGGTCTGCTGATCCTGGTTCGGGGAGTGCCCGTTTTCCTCTATCAACAGGACCTGCCGCCGGCCGATCGATTGCCCTTTGCCCTTTATTCAGCCACCGGCCTGCCCTTGATCGTGATCATCACCGAAATCGGTGTGTCCTCGGGGCTCATGGCGCCGGATCGAGCCGCGGTCCTAGTCAGCGCCGGGATGATTTCCGTGTTCTTGTTTCCCATCCTGGCCGACAGGGTCAGGAAGCAGCCCTGGTGGTGAGAGCAGCTTGCGAGTTTTTAAAAGTCAGCCGAAGGGGAGCAACCCATGATCGAGCAACTTCAGACCGGTTCATCAAGAATCCTCGCTTTCAAATTGAGTGGAAAACTCCACGACGAGGATTACAAGATCTTTGTACCCGCGGTGGACGCCGCTGTGGCGACCGAGGGCGAAATCCGTCTTTTCGTGCAGTTTGAAGAAGACTTTCAAGGCTGGGACCTGCACGCTGCCTGGGACGACGTCAAATTTGCCGCGAGTCATTATTCGGATTTTTACCGCATCGCCATCGTGGGCGACCGGAAGTGGGAAGAGTGGATGGCCAGGGTGTGCAAACCCTTCACCTCGGCATCCGTTGGTTATTTTGATGTGTCCGAAGCCGAAGTCGCTTGGGCGTGGCTGCGGGAAGACCTCTAATGCAGCGTGCATGCTGTCCGGTCCGGTGGCCGTGGCGCGGTCCTCGGGGACAGTGAACGCTGAGTTCCATCGACTGTAACGCCATGCAAAAACATCCCTTGTACATCTTCATGATCAGTGTCCACGGCTTAATTCGCGGACACGATCCGGAATTGGGCCGGGACGCCGATACCGGCGGCCAGATTACCTATGTGCTGGATTTGGCTAGGGCGCTGGGTTTTCACCCCGAGGTGAGAAAGGTGGATCTGCTGACCCGACTGATCGAGGATCCGGCAGTCGGCCCCGATTATGCCGAACCCGAAGAAGTCCTCGGCCCGAACGCACGCATTCTGCGACTGCCGTTCGGCCCCAAGCGCTATTTGCGCAAGGAGCTGTTGTGGAATCACCTGGATCAACTGGTGGATCGCGTCTTGCACTTCCTACGCGAGCAGGGCCAGTTGCCGGACGTGATCCACAGCCATTATGCCGACGCCGGCTATGTGGGCTACCAGCTCTCGCAATTGTTGGGGGTGCCCCAGATTCATACCGGCCATTCGCTGGGGCGCTGCAAGCGTCAGCGCCTGTTGGACAGTGGCCGCAAAGCCACCGCCATCGACCGTCAGTTCAATTTCGCCCGGCGCATCGCGGCCGAGGAGCAGGTGCTCGAGCATGCGGCCCTGATCATCACCAGCACGACGCAGGAGCGCGACGAGCAGTACGGAATGTACCAGCGGTTCAACCCAAAACGCTGCCTGGTCTTGCCGCCCGGTATTGATTTCACGCGTTTTTCCGCCGCCGGCGCAAAGACTGTTGATCCCCGGGTGAAATTTATGATTGACCGGTTTTTGCACGAACCGTGCAAGCCGATGATTCTGACCCTCAGCCGACCGGCACCGCGCAAGAATTTGCTGGCCCTGATCGAGGCCTACGGGGAAGACGAAGCCCTGCAAGAGCTGGCCAATCTGGTAATTCTCGCCGGACACCGTGGCGATCTGCGTGACCTCGAGGAAACCCAGGCGGCGGTGGTCACCGAATTGTTGCTGGCCATCGACCGATACGATTTATACGGCAAGGTGGCCTTGCCCAAGCGGCATGCCCAAGAGGACGTGCCGCAGCTCTATCGCTTTGCCGCACGCCACGGAGGGGTGTTCGTCAATCCGGCACTGACCGAACCCTTTGGCCTAACCCTGCTGGAAGCGGCTGCGTCGGGCCTCCCCATCGTCGCCACACAGGACGGCGGCCCCAGAGATATCCTGGCCAATTGCGGCAATGGCTTGCTGATCGATCCGCTGGACAAGAAAGCGATGGCCGCGACCCTGCGCGAGGCCCTGAGCGATTCGCGCCGATGGAAGACGTGGTCAAAGGCGGGAAAGCGTCGCGTGGTGCGACACTACAGTTGGCCCGCCCATGTGGATGCCTACCTGAAGAACGTCGGGCGGCTGCTCCACCGAACCCGCAAGACGCGAAGGCGCAGCCTCGCCCTCGCTTCGGGACTGGAACGCCCACCTCTCCCCCTCGCGCAATGGGCGCTGATCTCCGACATCGACAATACCTTGCTGGGTGACCGCCAGGGATTGTCCGAGCTACTGGAATGGCTGACCGGCAAGCCGGAGGTCGGCTTCGGCATAGCCACTGGCCGCACCGTGGACAGTGCCGCCAAGGTACTCCGGCAATGGGGTGTGCGTACCCCGGATGTCCTGATCACTGCGGTCGGCAGCGAAATCTATTACGGCCCGGACCTGAGCCGCGACGAGGGTTGGTCTCACTACATCCGCCACCTCTGGCGGCGGAACGATCTCGCCGGAGCGCTGCAGAACATGCCAGGCCTCAGGTTGCAGAAGCGTAGCGAGCAGCGGGAGTTCAAGCTGAGCTATCGGGTCGACCCCCAGCGCATGCCGGCACTGGCGGACATCGAAAACCGGCTGCGGGAAAGACGCCTGCACGCCAGTCTGATTTACTCCCACAACCAGTTTCTCGACGTGTTGCCGCTGCGGGCGTCCAAGGGCCATGCCGTGCGCTATCTGGCCTATAAATTCGGCCTGCCACTGGAACGCTTCCTGGTTGCCGGCGATTCCGGCAACGACGTGGAGATGATGGTCGGCGACACCCTCGGGGTGATTGTCAGCAACTACAGCGGGGAGCTCGAACATTTGCGCGAGCAGCATCGGGTCTATTTCGCACCATTCCCCTATGCGCTTGGCATCCTGGCAGGAATCCATCATTACCGTTTTGCGGATGCCGCGGCGACCATGATTGAGGGGAATAACGCATGATCGAAAGCCTCATCCAGTTCGCCCAGTCCCATCGCGAAGCGACCTACCTGCTGCTGCGCCGGTTGTTCGCAGAAAGCCGGACCTATTTATTGCAATCCGATCTGGTCCGGATTCACGACTCGCTGTGCCGGGAAACCGAGCGCGCTGATTTGGCAGACGCGGCGCTCCGCTCCGTCGTATGCCGCATGGAAGAGGCGATTCTCGTCGAACCTTGGGCCTATTTCACGATCCGCGAGAGCGTCGCGACCTGGCATTACTTGCGCATACACTTCGAACAACTAGCCCTGGAGCCCATCGAAGTCGCCGACTACCTCCGCTTCAAGGAAGCGTGCGCCGATGTGGATTTGCCTCCCGAAGAGACCCTGGAGATCGACTTCGGGCCCTTCAACCGAGAATTCCCCAAGCTCAAGGACGCGCGCAGCATCGGTCAGGGCATGACCTTCCTCAACCGCCAGCTGGCCAGCCGTCTGTTCAGCACTCCGGCGGAAGCGGAAGGCGAATTGCTGCGTTTCCTCAGCCTGCACGCCATCGATGGTCAGTCGCTGATGCTCCAAACCCGATTCGACAGCGGCAAGGATCTGCGCGGCGCCCTCCGGCAGGGTCTGGCCTGGCTGGAATGGCAGGATCCCTCCAAACCCTGGGCCGAATGCAGCGAGACGCTGCGCAAGCTGGGATTTGCCGCTGGTTGGGGCGACACGGCCGGCCGCATCGACGAAACCATGAGCCTGCTCCAGGACATCCTGGAAGCGCCCGCCGCCGCAGCTCTGGAAGCCTTTCTGGCGCGCATCCCCATGATCTCCCGCCTGTTGATCCTGTCTCCGCACGGCTATTTCGGACAGGCCAATGTGTTGGGACGGCCGGACACCGGTGGCCAGGTGGTCTACATCCTCGACCAGGCGCGTGCCCTGGAACGAGAGATGCGGGAGCGTCTGGTCCGGCAAGGCGTCGAGGTGGAGCCGAAGATCCTGATTGCCACCCGGCTGATTCCGGATGCTCAGGGCACCACCTGCTATCAGCGGCTGGAAAAGGTCGCAGGCTGCCGGAACACCTGGATCCTGCGCGTGCCCTTTCGTAAGACGAACGGCGAGATCGTGCCCCAGTGGATTTCCCGATTCGCCGTCTGGCCCTACCTGGAACGCTTTTCTCGCGACGTCGAGCACGAGGTACTGGGCGAGTTGGGCGGCCGTCCCGACATGATCATCGGCAACTATTCCGACGGCAATCTGGTGGCCTCGCTGCTGGGCCGCCGATTGGGGGTGACTCAGTGCAACATCGCCCATGCGCTGGAAAAGACCAAGTATCTGTACTCCGCCCTATACTGGCGGCACAACGAGGAGCGCTACCACTTCGCCTGCCAGTACACCGCCGATCTCATCGCGATGAATTCGGCCGACTTCATCATCACCAGCACCCATCAGGAAATCGCCGGCACTGCGAACACCATCGGTCAATACGAAAGCTACTGCCGCTACACCATGCCTGGGCTTTACCGGGTGCTCAACGGCATCGAGCTTTATGATCCCAAGTTCAACATCGTCTCGCCGGGCGCCGATGCCGAGGTGTACTTTCCCTATTCGGAAACAGATCGCCGGCTCAGGGGCCTATGGCCCGAGATCGAGGCGCTGATATACGGGGAGCAGCCGCCCGGCTTGGCGCGCGGCAGTCTGACGGACAAAGCCAAACCCCTGATCTTCAGTCTCGCACGCCTGGACTGCATCAAGAACCTCACGGGACTGATCGACTGCTTCGGAGCGTCACCGAGACTGCGCCGATACGCCAATCTGCTGGTGATCGGCGGCAGTATTTCCCAAGAGGGGTCGGACGATTACGAGGAGCGCGCCCAGATCCAGCGGATGCACGAGCTGATGGATCATCACCGGCTGGACGAGGAAGTCCGCTGGCTCGGCGTCCGCCTCGACAAGAACATGAGCGGGGAGCTTTACCGCTACGTCGCCGATGGCCGCGGCATCTTCGTGCAGCCGGCCCTATTCGAGGCCTTCGGCCTCACCGTCATAGAAGCCATGGCCTCAGGACTGCCGACCTTCGCCACCTGCCACGGCGGTCCCTCCGAAATCATCCAGCACAAGCGCTCCGGCTTTCATATCGATCCCAACGACGGGGTTGCCACGGCCGATGTCATCGCTGATTTCCTGGAACACTGCGCCGCCAACCCGCGGGAATGGGACCGCATTTCCACCGGCGCACTGGCCCGCATCGAGCAGCGTTACACCTGGAAAATCTATGCCGAGCGCCTGATGACGCTGGCGCGCATCTTCGGCTTCTGGAAATACGTCAGCGACCTGGAGCGGCAGGAAACCCGGCGCTATCTGGATATGTTCTATCACCTGCAGTTTCGGCCCCTGGCCAGGGCAATTCAGCACGAATGAGTACACGTTGGAGCTTACAACATGACGAACCCGATCATCGCTCTCTATTTTTTGTCGGCCTTGCAATGGGCCGGAACTGGGGCTCAGCCCAGCACGGCGTCGACGTCATTCCATCACGGTGGCGACGGCTCGAACAGGAAGCAATCTCGTATGCCTGCCAACGAAAACCACCCTCTGGCACGAGTCGAGCCGCAACTGCCCTTGACCGATGCTGTGGGGTTTGGCACTGGACGACGGAACGCGACAGCCGAGTCGTCGCCAACGTTTGCCGCCGAAAACTTGCCGACGGACCACAATGGTGATGCCAACGTCGGCAATACCGGGAAAACCTCCCACCCGGACCAAATTGAAGGAATTCCTGTCAAGAAAATTCCAGGTGATTGGTTAGATGGGCATCCCAGGAATTAGGGCTGGCCGGAATTCTCTTGTGAAGTCTGATTATTCCATCCCGAGAGGAGTCGCCCGATGCTGAACTGGCTGCGCTCAGTCTGGGAGGAACAACAGGAGCGGCTGATCTTCCTGCCGCCCTTCCCGGATCAGGCCGACCCCTTGGCGCTGTTCAGCCTGCTGCTGGTGAGCGGTCTGATCATCGGCGAGGTGCTGCACCGCTCGTTGCGCCTGCCACGCATCGTCGGCTATGTCCTGTCCGGAACCCTGTTCGGGCCTTCTTTTTTTGGCTGGATCACGGTGGAATCCCTAGCGGTCACGCGGCCGCTGGCAGATACCTCCTTGGGTCTGTTATTGCTGGAAATCGGCCGCCGCCTTGATCTGCGCTGGTTGCACCGCAATCCTGGCTTGCTGCGCACCGCCGCCATCGAGGCTTCGCTGTCGTTTATTGCCGTCTATGCCTATTCGTGCCTGTTAGTCGGGTTGAGCCCGGCTTGGGGTGGCGCGGCGGCGGCCATTACCATGGCATCGGCGCCGGCGGTGGTGCTGCTGACCGCCGAGGAAACCCGCGCCCAGGGCCAGGTAGCCTCCCGCACGATACTCTACACGTCCCTCAACTGCGCTTTGTCCTTCGTCGTTTTCACCGTCGTGCTGGGCTTGATCCATGCTGAGCACAGTGACGATTGGTTGAACGCCTGGGTCCATCCTTTGTGGGTGTCCTTGGGTTCGTTGGTGGTCGCCATCCTGACCGCTGGGCTTTGTCTGCTGATCGGGGGCTTGCTGCCCAAAAAATCCCTGGCCCAGGTGTTCGTGCTGGTTGCCGTGGCGCTCTTGGCGGTGGGCATCGCCCGCATGATCGCCGTCCCCGTATTTCTTTGCCTGTTCCTCATGGGGGCCGCCATTGCTTTCCTCGACCGCGGCAAGATCCTGGCTTACACCGAATTGCCGCAAGGCCATTGGCTGCTCGCCATCGTGCTGTTCGTGATCACCGGCGCTTCGCTGCCCTGGCGGGACTTTACGCTGCTCGCCGGCCTGCAGGCCCTTGGTTTGTTACTCGTGCGCGCCGCCGCAAAGCTGGCGGGTGTGTTCTACGGGGGCGGGGCCGATCTGGAACGATCCAAGCGCTTGCTGGTGGCCTTAGGGATACTGCCGCTGTCCTCGACCGCGGTGTTCATGACCATGGAACTCGCCGCGCTTTATCCCGAATTCGGGAGGCCGGCGCTGGCGTTGCCCCTGTTCGCTGCGGCCTTGATGGAATTCGTCGGTCCCGTCCTGTGCAAGCTGGCCTTCGTCAAGGCCGGAGAAACCGACGAAGAGCGCTCGCGCAATGGGGGGATCGGATGAGCGGAGCCATCGAAACGTTTGCGCCGAGTGGTGTCCTCACCCTAGGCGTTGAACTGGAACTGCAACTGATCTCCAACCGGGACTTCGATCTGACGCGGGCGGCCAGCGATCTGTTGGCCGGGCTCCGCAACGACGCCGAGCATGGAGAGGTGAAGCTGGAGATCACCGAGAGCATGATCGAGATAAACACCCGGCCGCGTTCCGATATCGCCGGTATCCGCGAGGATTTGGCGGTCTTGCGTGAGCTTCTGGTTTACCAATGCGCGAAACAGAACGTGGCGGTCTGCGGTGGCGGCAGCCACCCGTTCCACCATTGGCCGGAACGGCGCATTTGTCCCGGTGAGCGCTTCGAGCAGATCCATGCCCGTTATGGCTACCTCGCCAAGCAGTTCACCGTGTTCGGCCAGCACATTCATATCGGCTGTCAATCCGGCGACCAGGCGATCTGGCTAACCCATGCGTTGCAGCGCTATGTTCCCCATTTCATCGCCCTGAGCGCCTCCTCGCCGTTCCAGAACGGCACCGATACCGCCTTTGCATCGTCCCGGCTGTCGGCCGTATCCGCGTTTCCGCTCAGCGGACAGGCACCGGCCGCCGTAACCAGCTGGGACTTGTTCCTGGCTTATTTCGAGATGCTGAAGGATTGCGGGGTGGCGGAGAGCATCAAGGACCTGTATTGGGACATTCGTCCCAAACCGGAGTACGGGACCGTGGAAATTCGAGTCTGCGACACCCCGTTGACGATCGAGCGGGCTGCCGGGCTAGCGGCATTCGCCCAATGCCTGGCGAGTCATTTATTGCGCGTCGAACCGACGATCGATCCGCAACTGCAGGAGCTCGTGGCCCGCTTCAACAAGTTCCAGGCTTGTCGCTACGGTTTCGACGGCGTACTCGCGGACCCTTACTTGCGTACCCGTGTATCGCTGCGTGATGACTTGATGTTGACGCTGACCGCGATTGACGAGGACGCCGATCATCTCGGTTGTCGCAGCGAAATCGCTGCACTAAAAGAAGCGGTTCGGCACAGCCTCAACGGCGCGCACTGGCTACGGGAGGAATTCCGGAAGCTTGGCGGCTACAACGATGTAGTCCATTCGGCAGTCGCGCTGTTCGCCCGACCCTCGTCACCAACCAGCCCCTGAGGTAACGCCATGCTCTATCGGTCGATAGCGAGCACTACCATCCTGATCTGGTCTACGACGACGGCCGTGGCAGAGGAGACCTGCGACTACCGCTCGACAACCCCGGTACAGTCCGCCAACGCCATGGTGACTCGCGGCGACTGGCTCGCCGTCGAGCATCTGCGCGTCGGTTTGGAGTCTCCGCGCCGCTTCATGCCGGGCACGGTCATGCGCAACCTGGCGAAGCCCAGCGACCTGGTCGTCTCGTCCACACCCATCGACCTCGATCGGGCGACGGCCGTCGATCCCGATGACGGCGCCGAAAAGCCGCTAAGGGTCTTGCTCGATGTCCGGCTGTACGCCGACGGCATCCTGGTGCTCCAGGGCGATGAGGTCCTGCTCGAACACTATCGACCGGGGTTTTCGCCGAGTTCGCCACGGCTGTTGCTGCAGGCCAGCCGGCCGATCCTGACCACCATGCTGGCCGATGCGGCTGAGGCCGGCCAATTGTCGCGAGAACAGTCGCTGGCCCGCGCGCTGCCGGAATTGGCCAAGCAGGCGAATTTGCGCAAGATCTCGGTACAACGGCTGCTGGATAATCGCACCGGACTGGTTTGGTCCAGCGAGGATCGCCGACTTTGGCTTGCCGCCTCCGGGTGGAAGACCGCCGCGGATGTGCCGGTTGCCCACGACGTCGGCAGCTGGTTGAGAAGCCGCGCGGATTGGCCGCGAACTACCGAACCGCCGGCGCTGGAAATCGGTGGTCCCGAAGGGGAACTGCTGGTCCGGGTGCTGGAAAAGGTCAGCAAACAACCGGTCTCGCACAAATTCTGCGAGTCCGTGCTAGCGGGGATCGGAGCGGAGCACGAGGCCTTCTGGGCATCGGATCCGGCCGGAACCGCTTTGGCCGACGGACTGGCCTTGTCGCTACGCGACTTCGCTCGTTTCGGGATGGCGATGATTCAGGCCCGCGCCAAAAAGGGCCCGAGCAAGGTGGTGCCGAACTGGTTCGCCGAGTCCCTCGCCTCAGCGGAGACTAAGCGCGAGCCGGCGCCGGAGGTGCTGCACGAGTTGGGCGCGGAATTCGGGTGGAAATATCGTTTCGCCACCCAGGGACAACTCCACCAAGCGGCGATCCTCGGCCCCTTCGGCAACAGCTTGCTGATCGATTTCGACCGCAAGTTGGTCATCGCCCTGTTCGCATCCGTTCCCAAGGACTACTCGCCCCTGGCTCTGGCGTCGCTGCGCAGCCTGTGGTCGGCCATCGGCCGCCACCGGTTCGATCAATCACCGGTCAAGTGATCTCGCGCGTTGGGTGACAGTCGCAGCACTGCACATGAAATCAAAGCTCAGCAACCTCGCGATTTGTTCGCTGCTCATTGCGGTGATTTTTTTATTCGACCTCAACGTTCCGTTTGGTATTGGGAGCGGTGCGCTGTATGTCTTCGTGATTATTCTGGGATCCATTGGGTTATCAAATTCCATATTCCTCGCGTTCGGCGGATCAGACGCCGATATCGACCTTTAGTGCTGGTTACTTGGAGTCTGTAAACCAAACTGTGTAACTGCGTGATTATCACGGCAGTGCCGCTACGGGCACGCGGTCCTCTCCGAAGAGGATTTGGAACGTCTGCAAGGCCGGTTTCCAGTGGTGGATCTGCTTCCAGTTCCGTGCCGCCTGGCTGATCGCCAGGTACAAGGCTTTTAAGGCCGCCTCGTCGTTGGGGAATATCCGCCGATTCCGGGTGAGCTTGCGCAAGCTCATGTTCAGCGATTCCACGGCATTGGTGGTGTAGATCACCTTGCGAATTTCCGCCGGGAACTGGAAGAACGGAATGATGTTATCCCAGTGACCGCGCCAGATTCGAATCACCGCCCGGTACTTGTCGCCCCATTCCGCTTCCAGGGCGTCCAGTTCCTGCGCCGCTTCCTCCGCACTGACCGACTGGTAGATCCGCTTGAGCGCCGCCACCACCGCCTGGCTGTCAGCGGCCGTCACATAGCGCAGACTGGCGCGCACCAGATGCACGATGCAGAGTTGGGTTAGGGTGCGTGGATACACCGCGTTCACTGCTTCCGGCAGCCCCTTCAGCCCATCCATACAGGCAATGAAAATGTCCTGAACCCCTCGGTTCTTCAACTCCGTCAGCACGCTCAGCCAGAACTTCGCCCCTTCGTTCTCGGCCAACCACACGCCCAGCACTTCCTTCTCGCCCTTCAGATTGACGCCCAATACGACATGCGCCGATTTGTTCGCGACCTGCTTGCCGTGATGGGTCTTCACCACGAGCCCATCTAGCCAGACGATCGGATACACCGCCTCCAACGGCCGATTCTGCCAGCTCCGGACTTCCTCCAGCACCGCATCGGTAATCTGCGAGATCACCGTATGCGACACACGGACCCCGTATAAATCCCCCAGCGCCTGCTCAGTATCCCGTGTGGTCATGCCCTTGGCATAGAGCGTCAGGATCTTGTCCTCCAGGCCCGCCAGACGCACCTGGCGCTTCTGCACTAACTGCGGCTCAAAGCTACCCTGACGGTCACGAGGCGTTTCGATTTCCAACTCGCCAAACGTCCCTTTGACCGTTTTGCTGGCCTTGCCATTGCGGGTGTTGCCGCGAGGCTGCCCCGCCGCGTTTTTCGCGTGCCGTTCGTACCCCAGGTGCACCTCCATCTCAGCATCGAGACTGCGGTTGATCAGCCGTTGCAGCAACTGCGAGTAAAGCGCATCCACGTCTTGTGGGGTCTTGCAGTCCTTCAGCAATTCGTCCAGTGTTTCGGGATTGAGGGCCATTTTTCTGCTCCTAGAGGCGGCGTGCCGCCAGTCTGTCAAAGAGCAGTTACACAGTTCAATTTACAGTCCCGTTACTTGTGGGAAATAGGCTGCCCGCTTACCTGCTGTAACCTGGCATTGACCAACAAGCCCCTGTCGTCTCTTTTGGGTACGTACTGCTCGGCCGAACCGTAGGAAAGCTGACGTTCCCGAACGTCAGGCATCGGCAAACATGAATGGCCGTTGAGGCCGAGCAGGAGTCGGAGGGCCACTTGATATGTGCGGCGGCAGTGCCCCAATGAGCCGCCATTCCAGATCACATGACGCCATCGCCAGCGTTGGGTCGCTCCACCATTTGCTCGCAACCACATAAGCGTACACTCGCCGAGTCGCAGACCAACAGCAGCACAGCCGGTAAGTCGCGACCGGAACACCGGTCAAGGGATACCAGCGCCCTTAGCGGTTCAATTCACTTCACCCCGCCGCTCAACTCCTGGGCGGTCGTGGATCCGGCCTGGCGGTGAATTCATCGGCTGGCATGGCTCGCAGAAATTCTCCGGCTTCCTTGGTCGTGGCGTTTAACCAGCATTCCCGGTGTTCCGGTGGCACGATGACCAGGGAGCGTTTTTCGTCGCCCGGTGCATGAAATCGCCCCATGACTGGATGCCGGTCGGCATTGATGGTCAACATGGAAAAGCTGGTCAGACCGGTACCATCAGGCTGTCGCCAATAATCCCAGATGGCTGCGACGGTGAAAACCTCCTGATCCTGCCGCTCGATGCGCCAACGGATCGGCTTGCCGGTTGCGTAATCGGGCTCGTAAAAGCCTGCCATCGGCACTAGGGCATATCGCCGACTTTTCCAAGGATCGCGATAACTGGGCTTTACGGCCACGGTCTCCGAGCGGGCGTTGTAGGTATGACGGGCAATCTTGGTGTCTTTCGACCAGAACGGGACCAGTCCGAACATGGCCTCCCGTAACTCGGCTGCCTGGGAATCTGGTGCGATCACCCGGATCGGCGCCCGGTAGCTGACATAGCTTTCCTGCGGGTAATCGAAAGTCGGCTCTTCCCAACGGAAGGCGGTCAAGAAGATCGACCGGGGTGCCGGAATGTAGTTGCTACACATGGACGGGACCGCGCTGCTGATTTTGCGAAAGACGGGAGCAGGGGATTTTGTATACACTCGCCTTCCCGACGATTCAATGGTTGCCCGCCATGCCTCCGTCCATCACCTATCTCCAGACCCCTGATCCGAAACCGCACCGCGGTAACGCGGTGGTACTCGGCTCCTTCGATCAATTGCGCCAGCCGACCTATCAGCCGCTGTTTTTGTCGCGGATTTCCGCCGGGTTTCCTTCGCCGGCCGATGACTACATCGAACGTACCTTGTCGCTGGATGAGCATCTGGTGAAGCGCCCGGAAGCCACGTTCTTCCTGCGGGTGCAGGGCGATTCGATGATCGGCGTCGGCATCCACGACGGCGATTTGCTGGTGGTCGACAAATCGCTCACCGCCCAGCACAACAGCATCGTCATCGCCGAGATTCACGGCGAGTTGACCGTGAAGCGGCTATATCATCTCGATAACGAAATCGCGCTCCTGGCGGAAAACCCCGACTATCAGCCGATCCCTATCAACGAGGAAAGCCAACTGGTGATCTGGGGTGTCGTGACCAACGTTGTCCATAGTCTCCGCGAAGCCGGCTCGTCGCATGTTCGCCTTGATCGACGCGAACAACTTTGTGCGACGTGGAAAGTCGCTTGCTTGAATGTTCCGACTCAAGGATGGGGACGGAACCAGTTGTCCCATCAGCCGTACCCTAGGCATTGCCGCCGTCTGGATTTTTCGCGGAACCGCCGGCCGATCCTTTCGCGGTACTCAAGAACTGCCGACCCAAGCCGGCCGCTCGGGGCCTTACATTCCTCCGAATACGCTGCGCCATTCAGAGTTACGCGGACTTTCACAAATCGGCCGAGTCACACCACCCGAAGCTCACAAACATCCAAGGGGCTTCGAGCTCGGCCATATCATTAAAGGCTTGCACGTTAAGCAGAGCATCCACAGCATCGATCATCGGGTGATCGAAGTGAGGCCAGATCGCCGAATGCAGAGCCCAGAATAGAGCACTATCGCCACCGAAATATTCGGATAATCCCGCTCGTAGCTCTCCCCGAAGTTCGGAGGTAATCAGGGCCAATGCGCGCCCATTTAGTCCGTCAACGTCTTCCTCGTGGGTATCGCAAAAATCTTCGAGGTCGGCGTCCGATATTCGGGCCGCCTCGAACCCAAGAAAGAATTCGGAAATCCCCAGCGCCCGTGCCGTGGAATTCGGATCGAAGGTGTTACACGAATTTCCACTCGCTCCCTCGAACCCGTGCAACCACTCGCAAAGCGTGGCGGCTATGGCGGCGGCCCGCTGCTGTCCCAGGTTATGAGGATTTGTCTCCTGCATTGCACCGACTTTCATCGCGTGTCCGACTATCGCGAGCCAGGTATGCGCCGTGCAGTAATGCGTGTCGGGTAACTGGAGTGCCAACTCCTCCGGCTCAAAAGGCCAGTCGAAAAGGTTTTCGTCATACTCCACGCCTGTCCACCAAAAATCCATCGCATTGTATTCGTCTCCGAAATAGGCAAGCGCGCCGGGATGCTCCCTGGCGAGCCATTTGGCGATGCGGGCGGAGGTATGCTCCTCTAATTCACGAGGGTCGGGGCCGCCTTCGATGTCGTCGCATGACGCGCCAAGAGCCTCTACGGTGGCTTCGGGAAATCCATACGCCTTGATAGCTTCCGCTTCCTTGCTGCCATCTCCGGTAACCCAAAGAAGGAAGAGGAAAGCGTCGGTTACGCCTTCCGCTTTCCGTTTCATTGCCGTATTGGCAGCCCGCAGCAAGGTGATGTCGGCTGGAGAATCCGCCGCAGGCGGAAATGCTCCGCCGGGCCACGCGTAGACAACGACGTGGCGAAGACCGCGAAGAATTTCGGGGTTTGTGCTCATATCCGGCTGCCCATCGCAACGGCCCATATGGAATTCACTGTGGCACCAAGTGGTTCGTGGCTGTTATTCCAACCGCCGAATATCTTTACGATTGATCCCATTTCGGAAAATAGGCCTTTAGCCTTTCCACTGTATGCCGCCACTTGGGCGTAGTCGGCTGGCAGACGCTGTTCTGGTTGCCAAACAGTCCAACCTCATTGACAGCCTTAGCCTCCGGGACCGCATCGAGCCATTGAATACGCACGAAATATTCGGCTTTGTCCGGATCATCGGCGAACTGCCGATAGTGGGCGGCATGCTTCAATATCTCCAAACAGGGTTCGTCGCCAACTCGCCAGATGGCGTGCTTAACAGGCATGGGCGGCTTCCTCGAGCCTCATTGGTTTACGAGTTGCGGAATGGGTCTGGCTTGATTGCCCGCTGCCAGTCAATTCGGCGACGAGGGCTTCCATGAGTTTCGCGGCGTTGGCGCGGGAGGCGGCGAGCTGGGTTTCCAACTGGTCGACTAGGGCCATGAGTTGGTCGACTGTGGCGACTATTCTGCGTTGTTCGGCGAGGGGTGGGAGCGGTATACCTAAATTGTGGAGAACCTTGGTTTCCAGTTTGCAGGTTCCGTGGGTTGATCGCTCAATCACAGCTAAAACCTTTGGCTCAAGGGCTCGAAGTACCAGCAATAAGAACTCCGTTGTGTCAGATTCGAATGGCAACAAAGCCTTCATATCTTGGTTGATTGCAACGTCCCGCATTGTTAGAGCGACAGGGAACGAACGCGCTAAGATCATGCCTCGAACAACCATGAGAAGACTTCCAGGCGGAATGATGCGAACTGCAGAACTTTCAACGGCAGTATGTGAGATATGGTCTTGTGCGTCCTCGATTCGCTGCACCTTCATATCCTTCGGGCTAACCCATGGCAGCTCTCCCGACCAGAAATCGGGTCGTGATTTGCTTGGCGTTCCACCTCCTCTCCACTCGCCAAGTTTGCCAAGGGGAACCGATAGCCAGCATTCGGGTAGGTCGTCGTCGCCGGTTTCACTGGCGCTGGTTGCCAGTCTCGCAAACGTGGCAGCCGCTGGTTCGTCATTCGGGACCTGCGGGATAAGTTTGCCTTGCACCGCGAGGGTGAGGATGGTCTTGCGGAGGTCGGCGGGGGTGATGTCGTAGGACTTGTGGAACAGGAAATCGAGGTTGGCCGGGGTGGGGGCTTCGGCGAAGCGGGCAAGGGAGGCGCGGGCGAGCGCGGCGTGCTTTTCCTGCCGCTCCTTCTGCTGTGCCTCCAGTCGATCGCACAAGGCCATCAACTCGTCCACTTTCGCCACGATCCGCTTTTGTTCGGCAAGGGACGGGAGTAGCAATGTAAATTCGCTCATCCGGCCAAGATACAGGCATGGCTGAGCGCTTTGTTTCACGTTTCTCCATATTTGCGATTGGCCCATGGGGCTGCGAAGGAACAAACTCAGATATTGCGGGGCTATCTTTTCGGTATTCGGACGAATAAGTGCGACGCTACGAACAAGCACGATATCCGGGGGATTTTTGACCAAGCAAACTCGCCCAGTTGTCGCGCCGACGCAGACCATCAAAATGTCTTCGTGACAAGGTTTACAACGCTTCCAGCATTTTTCAGCCGTCGCGGGGGCGACGAAATCTGTGTACGTAAGGTCAAGAAAGCCATCGCGGACGTTTTTGGCGGTTGCGAGCGGTACTCCTTCCTCGGTTCGGTGAGGGGTCGCATGCTCGCCATCCGTAATTTGCGCACAAACGTCGCGCATCTTTACCCATACCCAATCCTTGATGGCGGTCGGACACTGAGTAAGCTTGCCCTCAATAGCCATGCTAAGCACCAACTCCCGAATCTTCGCCACAGCACTCGGCGCATCCGCGAACAGCTCGAATTTTTCGAAGAAGGTTTCCAGGTTCATGGGCGAATCGAGGTCGGTAGGTCGTCATACCGGCAGGGAATGCCGGTATCTAGATCACAAGGAAGTGAGAGGCTGATGTCATCCGTGACTTCTGGACCCCCGCAATCCCTGCCGGGGTGACGGTCGGGAGCATCCGCCGCATCCGCGAACAGCTCGAACTTTTCGAAAAATGTTTCCAGGTTCACGGACGAATCGCGGTCGGTAGATCGTCATACCGGCAGGGAATGCCGGTATCCAGATCGCAAGAAGGTGAGAGGCTGATGTCATCCATGACTTCTGGACCCCGGCAATCCCTGCTGGGGTGACGGTCGGGAGCATCCACCGTGTCCGCGAACAACTCGAATTTTTCGAAAAATGTTTCCAGGTTCATGGACGAATCGAGGCCGGTAGGTCGTCATACCGGCAGGGAATGCCGGTATCCAGTTCACAGGGAAGTGAGAGGCTGAGGTCATCCATGACGTCTGGACCCCGGCAATCCGTGCCGGGGTGACGGGCGGGAGCATCCGCGAACAACTCGAATTTTTCGAAGAAGGTTTCCAGGTTCATGGACGAAGCGAGGCCGGTAGGTCGTCATACCGGCAGGGAATGCCGGTATCCAGATCACAAAGAGGTGAGAGGCTGATGTCATCCGTGACGTCTGGACCCCGGCAATCCGTGCCGGGGTGACGGGCGGGAGCATCCGCGAACAACTCGAATTTTTCGAAGAAGGTTTCCAGGTTCATGGACGAAGCGAGGCCGGTAGGTCGTCATACCGGCAGGGAATGCCGGTATCCAGATCACAAAGAGGTGAGAGGCTGATGTCATCCGTGACTTCTGGACCCCCGCAATCCCTGCCGGGGTGACGGCCGGGAGCATCCGCCGCATCCGCGAACAGATCGAACTTTTCGAAAAAGGTTTCCAGATTCATGGACGAATCGAGGTCGGTAGATCGTCATCCCGGCAGGGAATGCCGGTATCCAGATCACAGGGAAGTGAGAGGCTGATGTCATCCATGACGTCTGGACCCCGGCAATCCCTGCCGGGGTGACGGTCGGAGGAATTCGTCGCACCGGCTGACGGCAGGAATGCTCCGCAGATTGTCTCCAGCCTCATGCGTCGGTTCCGGCGGCGGCAGTCAGGGCGTGATGGAGTTCCCGCTTCAAGGCGGCGCGGGTTTCGGCGATCTGCACCAGCAGCTTTTCGTATTCCGGCAGCAGATGGTCCACGTCCCCCGGCCCCTCGTCGGGATTGTGCGGGTTCTTCAGGTCCAGGTTGTAATTGCCGGCCTTGATCTGGTCGATGGAGACGCGCCAGGCCTGTTCGTTTTCCACCCGCGAGGCGTAGCCGTCTGTTGGCGAGCCCCACCAGGCCCGTTCCGGCTCGAATTCCTCGATGCGGATGGGCTTGGTCTTGTTGTAGCTCTTGGCGCCGGGCGGATAGGGGTGCTCGTAGTACCAGACCTCGGTGGTGGGCTGGCCCTTGGTGAAGAACAGCAAATTGGTGCGGATACCGGTGTAGGGGTTGAACACGCCGTTGGGCAGGCGAACGATGGTGTGCAGGTTGCAGTCGGTAAGCAGGGCTTCCTTGATGCGGGTCTTCACGCCTTCGCCGAACAGGGTGCCGTCGGGCAACACCAGCCCGGCCCGGCCACCGGGCTTGAGGATCTTCATCAGCAGCACCAGGAACAGGTCGGCGGTTTCGCGCGTGCGGAACTCGGCGGGGAAATTGGCCTCGATGCCGTCTTCCTCCATGCCGCCGAAGGGCGGATTGGTGACGATGACGTCCACCCGTTCCTTGGGCGACCAGTCGCGCAGCGGGCGGGATAGGGTGTTGTCGTGGCGCACGTTGGAGGGCACGTTGGAGGGCACGTCGATGCCGTGTAAGAGAAGATTCGTCATGCACAGCACATGGGGCAGATGCTTCTTTTCGATGCCGGCGAAGCAGTCCTGGATGGCTTGCTCGTCGGCCTCGGTCCTGGCCTGTTTCCGCAAATGCTCGATGGCGCAGACCAGAAAGCCGCCGGTACCGCAGGCCGGATCCAGCACGGTTTCGCCCAGGCGCGGGTCAACCTGCTCAACGAGGAACTGGGTGACGGCGCGCGGGGTGTAGAACTCGCCCGCGTTGCCGGCGGATTGCAGGTCCTTGAGCAGCTTTTCGTAGATGTCGCCGAACATGTGGCGGTCGTCGGTGGCATTGAAGTCGATGCCGTTGATCCGGTTGATGACCTGCCGCATGAGGGTGCCGTTCTTCATGTAGTTGTTGGCATCCTCGAAGCTGGTGCGGATCAGGGTCGTCAGCCGGTCCCCCGCACCGCCGCTGAGATATTTCAAACGCGGGAGCAGGGTGTTGTTGACGAAGTCCAACAAGGCATCGCCGGTGATGCCTTCTTCATCGGCGGCCCAGGCGGACCAGCGCAGATGCTCAGGGAGAGGCGAGCGGTAGTCGTCGCGCAGGAGTTCCAGTTCCTTCTCACGGTCGTCGAAGATCTTCAGGAAGAACATCCAGCCGAGCTGTTCCAGGCGCTGGGCATCGCCGTAGGTGCCGGCGTCCTTGCGCATGATGTCCTGGATGGATTTGACGAGGTTGGAAACGTTGGGCATGGGTTAAATATGAAAGTCGAAAATAGAAGCCTGTCCAGGGTATGACGTCATTCCGGCATGGAGTGCCGGAATCCAGGACACAGGGATGTGATAGCCTGCCGGTTATGAGCAAGCTTCCATGTGTCTACATCCTTGCCAGTGGGCGCAACGGTACCATTTATGTTGGCGTGACCTCCGATCTGATGAGGCGCGTTGCCGAGCATCGACAGGAGCTTGCCGATGGATTTACTAAGCGTTATGCCGTGCATGACCTGGTTTGGTATGAAGTTCACGAGCGAATGGAATCGGCCATTTTGCGGGAAAAGCAGCTCAAGAAATGGGACCGGCGAGCGAAACTGCGGCTCATAGAGCAAGGTAATCCAGAGTGGCGAGATTTGTGGCCCGATTTGGCCAGTCCCTCCCTGGGCACTGGACCCCGGCAATCCATGCCGGGGTGACGACGCATGTTTCGGCTTGAGTCGAAAAGGAACATCCAGCCATCTCGCTCATCCTTCTACCTTCATTATCCGTCCTTTCCTATGCCGCCTCCCGATACAGGGCGACCTCCAACTCGCGGATGGCGGCCAGATAGTTCTGCTTGCCGCCGAAGAGTTTGACGATTTCGACGGGGGTGCCGAATCGGCTGAGCGGGTCGACCTTGAGGATGTCCATGGATTCCACGCTGCGGATGCCGCTGTCGGCGTATTTGTCGAGCAGGGCGTCGAGCACGGCACGGCTGGTGTCTCCGTATGTTCCGAACACATCGCGCTTGCGCACCTGCTCGGCCCGCTCGCGGCGGGTCAGGGGCGGCCGGTCGAAAACCACATGGCAGACCAGATCGAACGGGTCGTAATCCCGGCCGACTTGTTCGGCCAGTTCATCCAGGAACACGCCCTGTCCTGCCAACTCGTCGACGATGGCCTGCTTGCGCTCGGCATCGTTCCAGGCGTTGAGGAAAGCGTCGAGCGAACTGTAGGCCTTGCGCACGGTCTTGCGGGTGTAGTCCTTGAGCGATTCGGTGATGAGTCGGCCGTCGGCGTCTAGATATTGCACGCGCTCGGTGGCGACGGTGACTTCCACATCGTTCACGTAGTATTTGGTGGGACCACCGGGCTCGCCGGGTGAGGGCTCGCCCGTTCCCCCGGGTTCGTTTGGTCCATTGCCGGAGGGATAGTCGTCGCCATCGTCTGGCAGATCAAGCGGCTCGTCGGGGCCGGGTTCGTAGATCTGCACCGGATCGCCGTCGAAATCCGGGTCCGCGAATAGCGCGGTGGCCCGCTTGAAATCCATGATGGTGAAGTAGAGCTTGCCGTAATCCTCGTTGATGCGGGTGCCGCGGCCGATGATTTGCTTGAACTCGGTCATGGAGTTGATGCGGCGATCCAGCACGATGAGTTCGCAGGTCTGGGCATCGACGCCGGTGGCCATCAACCGCGAGGTGGCGGCGATAACCGGGTAGGTCGATTCCGGATCGATGAAGTTGTCGAGCTGCGCCTTGCCTTCGTCGTTGTCGCCGGTGATGCGCATGACGTAACGACTGTTGGCGGCGGCCAAGTCCGGGTTGGCATTGACCAGGGCCTGCCGCATGCGTTCGGCATGATCGATGTTCTCGCAAAAAACGATCGTCTTGGCGTAACGGTTGTGGGCTTTGAGGAATTCGGTGATCTTGTCGGCGACCCGCTCGGTGCGCTTTTCCAGGATCAGGTTGCGGTCGAAGTCGAGGTCGTTGTATTCGCGATCCTCGATGAGCTGCCCGTATTTGTCGGTCTGCCCGGCTTCCGGCCGCCAGCCATCAAGGTCTTTGTCCAGACCGATGCGGATGACCTTATAAGGAGCGAGAAAACCATCGGCGATGCCCTGGCGGAGCGAATAGGTGTAGATCGGATCGCCGAAGTATTCGATGTTGGACACCTCTTCGTTTTCCTTCGGCGTGGCGGTCAGGCCGATCTGGGTGGCGGAGCCGAAATACTCCAGCACCTTGCGCCAGGCGGCATCGTCCGCCGCGCTGCCGCGGTGGCATTCGTCGACGATGACCAGGTCGAAGAAATCCGGCGAGAACTGCTTGTAGATGTTCTGCTCTTCTTCGGTGCCGGTAACCGCCTGGTAGAGCGACAGATAGATTTCGTAAGCCTTGTCGACCGTGCGATTCGTGATCTTGGTCATCGCCTGGCCAAACGGCTTGAAGTCGTTGGTCTTGGTCTGGTCGGCCAGGATGTTGCGGTCGACCAGGAACAAAATCCGGTTCTTCGCGCCGGATTTCCAAAGCCGCCAGATGATCTGAAACGCGGTGTAGGTCTTGCCGGTGCCGGTGGCCATCACCAGCAGGATGCGATTCTCGCCGCGAGCAATGGCGTCGACGGTGCGATTGATGGCGATGAGCTGGTAGTAGCGCGGCGATTTGCCGGAGCCGTCGTCGTAGTAATTCTGGGTGGCGACCGTTTGCTCGGTCTCGGTGTAGCCCTGGGCGGCGCAGTAACGCGCCCAGAGTTCGCCGGGGGAGGGGAATTGATCGAGGGGAAACTCCCGCTCTACGGTGGCGCTGTTGCCGGTGCGGTCGTGTTCAAGAAAGCCATCGCCGTTGGAACTGTAGGCAAACGGCACGTCGAGGATTTCGGCGTATTCCAAGGCTTGGGACATTCCCGCGCCGTTCGAATAGTGGTTATCCTTGGCCTCGATGACCGCGATAGGAATGTTGGGTTTGTAGTAGAGGACGTAGTCGGCCTTCTTGGCTTCACCGCGCTTGACCGTCTTCCCGCGAACGATGACGCGGCCCTTGGTGAAATAGAACTCCTCCCGAATCTGGGACATCAGGTCCCATTTCTCAACCAGCGCCGGGGTGATGAACTTGGTGCGGATATCCGTTTCGGTGAGTTGCTTCTTGTCCATCGTTCAGGGGTTCAGCCCGGCTAAAAGCCGAGGGGCTAGGAAGTTTGCGTGGTCTGGTCACTTCAAGAGGGGTGTAAGTGTAAGACAACGCAGCCCATATGGCAGTGCCCGCTGGTAGAGGCCAGTCGGAAGATGACGGGAAGAGCGCTCGTCTGATGGCTTGAGGGGCGCAGGAACGGGATGGCCGATTTTCGACCTTGAATTATCTGTCCTACCGCTTTGCTGAATGATTGATCTTCGGTTCGGAACACATCAACAGATGGATACGCTCTACGACTAGAAGTGAATGGCCGCGTGGGCATACTACGCGGTTGAGGTTCCAACCGGCCTTTCCAACATCGTCCCGGAAAACCAACTGGCTGTGCGGAACGATCTCATCGCATTTCAGGCATTTCACCTCGGCCTTGCCCTGGCGGACGTAGTGATCCGCCACGAACCGGAATCGCGGCCATGCCGTCGGCACGTTGGTGGGCTCAAGACGTTTGTCGTCGCGCCGTTGTAGCCAATTCAAGATGGCGCCTTCGTCCTCTCCATCACGCCTCGGGTCGATGCAGATTTGTGCTCGCAGAAAAGCCTCGAGGTCCGCGGCGTGAAAGATGAGTTCGCCGTGGCTTTCCTCATAACCGTGTTGCCCCTGACGATAGCGGACCCATGCGCCGCACTCGGGCGGGTTCGTTCGCAGGTTCGCCAACTCGCGTTGCGAGGCCGCAATTTTTAAGCAGAAGCTGTCCTCGATGAACAGAGGATGGGGGGCCAACAAGCAGGCAGGCCTGAGCAAAAGCAATGGCCACAGCAACGTCTTGAAGATCAGCGATGTCCAGATATCGCCCTTCGCGTAATGCCAGTCGAACACGTCCAACCGGAAGGCCATATGCCATCCGAGGCGGACACCGACCGCCGCGGCTCCGATCAGGTAAATGGAAAGCACCTATGTTCTCCGCCTAGGAATACGCCCCCAAATTCCGCGCCGAGTGCGGTGGTTGGCAGGCAGGACTTCGTCCCATTATGGCCGAGCAGATGGAGATCGGCTGAATGGACTAGCCAGCGTTAAGTGAACCCTTTGTTTTCAATTCCGCCATCGGCTTGCGCTCGCCGACCACGCCAACGACCGGATGACCTTTCAGGAATTCGGTGGCCGTCGGCGCCTGGGCGGGTTTCTGTCCTGCTATACTCGAAGCGGAAGAAGCCCCGTCAGGCTGCTTTACCGCGGCGGGATAGCTCGACTGCTCAGGCGTGACGGCGTTTGTGAAGGCAGTGGCCGCATATCCGAGCTTCCCGCTTCTTACCGTTTCCCCAATCCGCCCAAGCCGCTTCAGGTGGCTGCTGATCGAGACTTCCACGTTTCCCTGCAATACCGTGACCGACACGAAATATCGCGTCTTGTCCGGCGCCGTGAAGGCCTTGATGTAAACCTTGGCGGTTTGCCTATCGGCGCCTTCCTTCGGCCTCGGTGTTTCCACAATCAGAGAGGGCTGTTCCAGAGTCGGGCGTATCTGGCCAAATTCCAGATGTCGGCCATTGTTCTGAAATTTGTGATGCTGGTTCTCGCCGGTCTTGACCGGGCCGTCCAGCGTTTCCACGATGCCGTCAGCGCCGAACTCCGCTTTCCATCCTTCCTCGCTATTAGGCAGTTCACGAAACGGTGCTGCATCGGCTTCCAGGCCGGCACGCAATGTTTCGTCACTCAATTCCGCTGTTTGCTTTGCCTGCTCGGCATTCCGACCCGCGTTTCCATCCGGTTTCACCCAGGTACGAACACATAGGCGATGTTCGCTTCGTTGATCGCCCGCGCGGCAAAATCCCGCGCGCCGTGGCGCATGATCGCCTTGGCCTGCGTAATTACCCGGCCTTTCCGGCGTATCGCCTGGTCCACCAGGGCAGCGTCGGACCCCATCAGCCGCGCCTGATTCAGCGCATCGCGGAGCGGCTGGTCCTCGATGCGTCCCATATCCTTGAGCGCCTCGTGATGCCACACGCCGAAATCCTGCATCAGCTTCAAATCGGCCTGGAAGACCGTCCGCGCCGGCTCCGGCAAGGCCTCGTAGCGGTCTTTCAGGCCTTGATAGGCTTTCTTGCGCTTATACTCGAAGGGAATGGCCCGGCTCAGGTCTTCCCGCTCGCGCAACCATTTCGCTTGCTGCGAGGCGTTAGGCGCGCCCAGCAGCAGCTTGCTCAAGGCATGAATGCGCTTGCGCATTTCTTTGGGCTCGCGCAAATGAGCGAACGGAACGGACGGGTCCACCCCGGCCAGGCGCACATCCACCAGCAACTCGGCCAGCCGGTCGGCCACCGGCTTGTCCTTGCGGGTCAGCGCATCGAACGGCATCAACACGTCATTGGCCGCCCGCGCCCGCAGGTTCGAGGCCTCCGCCTCGCGCAACTGCATCGCCGGCACGAAACGCCGCTGCAGCACCGGCAGCACCCCGCGCGCCAACTCGGCCACCTGGCGCACCGTCAGCGCCCCCAGCGACACATCCTTGACGGTTTCCGAAAACTGGCGCGCCCCGCGCAACACCGCCCGGCCCGCGGTCGACCCCTTCAGCAGCGCCGTGCCGAATTCCCCCAACTGCGCCCTGGCCTCTGCCGGGACTATGCGGAAACGGATATCCGGACTGTTCGAGGCGAAAGCATCCACGCCGGCGGCCAACGGCTCGCCGTTCTCGTCCAGCACCCTGGACGCCTTGCCCTTGAACGCCCGCCACCCATGATGTCTAATGAAATCAAGCGAGGCGGTAGCAGGAGAGGCGCCCACTGTTTCGGGCAACCGATCCATGGCCCTCTGTTCACCGGCCGCCTCGCTGATCTCAACACCCTTGAACTCCTGCTCTCCGCGATGTCTAATAGCATTAAGCGAGGCGGTAGCAGGCGGGTGGCCGAGAGCTTCTTGTAAGCTGTCCGTGCCCGATTCACCGGCCGCTTCGCTGACCTCCTTTAGCTCAACGATTCCCTTCGAGGCGGGCACTTCTTGTGCGATGAACTGTCTATAATAGTCGTTAAGGTGCGTCGATGTAGGTGCGGGATGAATTGGTTTCGGCCTTTCCCCCGGTTGTGATGAAAGCCCTTCGGCGCGCCTTACATCCAATAACTCATGGTCGTAGAACAAGCGACCATTCGCATCTTCCCGCGCTCCCGCCGAAACCACATAAAGCTCCCTGGCAATCTTTACCCGCGCCGAAATCACAACCAAACGGCCTTGCGGATTTTTTGGATTGACGCCGTTGTAAACTACTTGCCCACGTCTCAAAACATCGGGGATCGCCGCAATCGCTTTAAGTTTGTCCGGTCCACCTCCATGGCTCACAGCTTCCTTGATTCCGTGATGGCGGACTTCGATTCGCAATCCGCTAGATTCGTTCTGATAATTGCCGGCCACATGCTCATCGCCATATTCGCGGGCCTTGATCCTTAACGTCTTCATATCAAGCGGTTCAGTGAAGTCCGCAATCTCGTTGCCGTTTATGACAACCGGAGCGCCCTTCACTAACTCGTCTATCGCCGCCGCCTTTTCCCAATCTCCAAACCACGCCTTGAAGCGCGGCGTCCTGGCGATCAGCCACTGTTGTTCGCTCAGCTTCGAAGGCGCCCCGTTCGGCGCCTTCAGCCACTGCGGCGTACCGGCGTAACGGCTCCGCAGCGCCGCGAACTCCTGCTGCAAAGACTCGTCCGGCCACGTGAGGAAGCGGATATCCGGATTATTCGAGGCGAAAGCATCGACGCCGGCGGCCAACGGCTCGCCGTTCTCGTCCACGAGCTTGGACACGGCGTCCGGATTGACGTCGGCAACGGATTGGGCTAGTGTTCTGATTGCCCCTGGCAAGACGATGCGTGGCTCTGCCTTCTTTTCAGAAGATGCGGCAGCATAATTGAACGTCTCCAGGGGTCTTCTCAAAACGGCTTCATGGACATACATCCGCTGCATGTTCACGTCGCGCCGCACTTCCACATAAAGCTTGTAGTCACGTTCACCGATCTTGACGGGCGCCCCAATCAAGAAGGCATCCGGATCGGTGGGTTCGCTCTTTTCCAGCAGCCCCAAGACCCGCCCTTTCTCGATTGCCTCCGGCACCAAATAAAACGCCTGCCCCTTGACCGCGCTCATGCCATGCGCAATGGATGAACTGGCCGCGTGATAATCCAGCGCCACCTTTCCCAGGGCCGGGCTTTCAGCAACCCCACCCTTGGCCTTCCAGTGTTCGCCTACCCAGTGCGCTAACTGGTTCAGCTTGGCGAATTGCGGAACCTCGTTGCCGCTCATGACCGCAATCGGTTTGCTTTCCAAAAACCGCTGATTTTGCAAACCCTCCCAATCCCCAAACCACGCCTTGAAGCGCGGCGTCCGCACCATCAGCCACTGGTTTTCGTTCAGCTTCGAAGGCGCCCCGTTCGGCGCCTTCAGCCACCCCGGCGTACCGGCGTAACGGTTCCGCAGCGCCGCGAACTCCTCCTGCAAAGGTTCCGGCAGCTCACCCAACTCCCGTGCAAACTGCGCCTGATTGGAAGCCGGGAAAGTCCTTTGCGGCGCACCGCGGCGGATGCCTTCGGCGATGGAAGCCACCAGGGCGCGCATTTCCGCCTTCGTCACCCGGCCCTTCAGCAGGCCGATCGCGCGCAGGCCTTGGGCGATCTTCGCCAGCAGCCGGTCGAACCACTGCCGGAGCGGCCCCGGCGTATCCTCGGCGATTTTGGCGAAGACTTCTTCGGCTATCCTGAATTCGTCATTTCTGAGAGCGGGATATTCCCGTTCTACTTCCCGGAAAAGCCCACGAAACCCCGCCAGCCCCCGCGAATTAACGATGCGGCGCAGAATATCGGCCTTAACATCCGGCTCAAACAGGTTGAGGCCATAGTGCGCAAGGACTTCATGACGGAGCGTCTGGATCGCGTCGTGCACAGAATCCAGGGACCGTCGGATAAGTACAACGGTTCCCGACCTGGGCAATAGGTAAGCCTTGACCGTTCCCTCGATGCCGTGATTTGCTCCGAGAGCGTCTTCGAGGGTGTCGGATATTTGGAAATCCAGTCCGGTACCGGCAGATAATCCGGCTCTGAATTCGTCGATGGCTTGCTGGGCTTGTTCACGGCTTATGCCTCCTGGGGCCTGGCCCCGGTGGGTAGAAAACTTGGAAAACTGCGGCGTTTCGCCGGCCGGCGGCGCAACAGTATCCCCGGTCGTCGGGTCCTTGCTCTCGCTCAATAGTTCGCGCCGCAACCGACAAGTTTGGGATCCCTTCAGAGGCTCACAGAGGCGTTAATCTCTGCGGTCTCCCCGCGGGACGGCGTTGCAGGGCTGGATTGGCCCGACGCGATCCGGGGTATATAGACACGCCAAGACTCAAAGGCATCCCCCCCTCGTATATCGACATTTTTTCGCAAATTCCGCCAACGTCAATGGTTGGGAATCATTGATCGGATTCGCCCTTTTCCATGGCTACGAGCAAGCTTCTAATATCGGCCCATCGCCACAATGCGCAGCGTCCGGCATGGGTGGGCTTGGGGTAAATTCCTGCTTGGATGCCTTTGTACCAGGTTGTTTTCGACACCGGCACGAGGGCGGGTATCGGCGTGGGCCTCGCGTTTTTGTCACCGATGATCTGGCTCAGCCTGCAATAGCCTGTTTTGGGGATGTCATTCATTGGATTCATGGGTCGGGTTCCGATATGGAGAATTAACTGGCTCCTGCCGCCGTGGCGATTTTGGCGAAAACCTCTTCGGCTATCCTGAATTCGTCATTTTTGAGATTGGGATATTCCCGCTCTACTTCCCGGAAAAGCCCCCGAAACGCCGGCAGTCCCCTCGAATGAAGGATACGACGCAGAATATCGGCCTTGATATCAGGCTCAAACAGGTTGAGGCCATAGTGCGCAAGGACTTCATGGCGGAGCGTCTGGATCGCGTCGTACACAGAATCCAGGGACCGTCAGATAAGTACAACGGTTCCTGTCCTGGGCAATAGGTAAGCCTTGACCGTTCCCTTGATGCCGTGATTTGGTCCAAGAGCGTCGTCGAGGGTGTCGGATATTTGGAAATCCAATCCGGTACTTGCAGATAATCCGGCTCTGAATTCGTCGATGGCTTGCTGGGCTTGTTCATGGCTTATGCCTCGTGGGGCCTGATCCCCGAAGTGGGTAGAAAACTTGGAAAACTGCGGGCCTTGCTCGGCCGCCGGCGCGCCATTATCGCCCTCCGCCGGGTCTTTGCCTTCGGCCAGCAGTTCACGCCGCAAGGCCTCCAACTCCGCGGTCTTCTCGTACTGTTGCCGCGCGTGGACAGAGAACAGATTGCTGTGGGCTCAGAGGCGCCGCAAATGACGAGTCTGAGGTCCCTCAGCGGCTCACAGAGGTGTTAATCTCCACGGTCGCCGCGCGGGACGGCGTTGCTTGGCGGGATTGGCTCGACGCGCGCCGGGGTATCTCAATCGGTCAGACGCAAAGACATACCCCCCGTTTCAGCGCCGGCCGGGATGGCAGGCCGAGATTCTATGGCCAGGCGTGGCGCCTTCGGGCCGGGCTGGCCGAGCACGTCCAAGGCCCCATGAGCCAGGCGAAAGCAATACGATTCGACTTGAACGCGGTCCCGGTTTTCCCGGTAGCAAAACAGGGGGCTTGGCAAAACCAGCCGCTCACGGCAGCGAAGTTGCCGGCTTTTATAAGTTAATCAGCAAACTAACCCCCTTATAACAATTTCGTGACTGGTCCTTTTCCGCGAGCTTTCTGCCCTCAAAAGGGACCCCCCTGGAAGGACCCGCGCTTTGCTCGGGTCCGTCAGGCACGGCCTTGGCTGGGTGTTCGCCGCACCGGTGAGGTAGCCTGTCACCTCGATAGCCGAAACACGCTAACGGCAAATCGCTCGCCTTGTGCCTGCAGCTTGGGACGAAGAGGAGGAGCCGGAACATGCTCACCCTAATGGTCGCAAGCCGTGAGTGGTGGGGCTTACAACTAATAGCTATGACGTTTTGCGTATAAAGTGCGTGTATGTATGTGATTTTAGTGGGAAGAATGGGAAGGGACCGCTACAGCCCAGGGCTGGCAAGGCCTCCAGCGCTTCCCATTTTTTGATTGGCGAAAATCAAGTGGGAAAAGTGGGAAGGAGTAGGGTATCTGCTCCCCGTTTTTCATCCCACTTTTGTGGGAAGACCTTCCCACTTTTTTAGGCTGAGTGGGAAGGCATAAGTTTTTGATAAATAATTATATATATTTATTTCTTCCCACTCTTCCCACAATATACAAGATATATAAGCCCTATCCCTCCAGGGCGTTGACGTTTAGGTGATACACCCAGATCCCGACGCCGCCTATCCACTGCTTGATTGCAAGCCGGGGTTGCTTCGCGTCGACCGTCGTCGAGATCAGCAAGTCTTGCTCATAAATGCGCTTCCAGAGGGTCCCTTTGCCAACCGGAATCAACGTTCCTTGGCCACGTGCAAATTCCTGCACAACCTTAAAGGCGGCATTACCGTCCAACCAAAGGTCCACGCCATTGGTCCACCCGATGCAGACGCGGCCTTTGGGATGCGGTGTCTTGTTACCCTCGTCGTCGACCACGGTAGACCAGCCCCAGGCGTGCGGATGATCCACTGGCGGGCCTTGGGTGATGCGGTCGGCGACATAGCACAGGCCAGACGTGAGCGCTGATCGCAGCAGATCGAAAAACCGCGTGACTTCGTTCTCCTCGGTTTGCGTCTCGCCTTGCCGCTGCATCAGCTCCATCAGCGCCGCCGTGCTGCGGTCAAAGAAGCCCTCGGCCGCCGTAATGGCGCCCGTGGCGATGGCGTACTGTTCCAGCAGATGGAGTCCATGTACCAGCGATGCCGTGTCGCTGGCCGTGCGCGCGTGGCTGTAGGCATGTTCCTGGAGAATGGCTTCCCGGGTTTTCTGAATCCCGGCCGGTAGCTCGTCCCTTAAGGCCTCGAAGCGCTTGGCCAACCAGCGAATAAACCCCGCCATGGACTTGGCAAGCAACCCGTTTGCCGCGTGCCGCTGCATTTGGCTGAGCGCGGCGCGGTCGACGTCTCCTTTGCGCAGCCTGACGATGGCCAGCCGTGCGCGTAACGACTCGCCGGCCGGCAAGTCCTCGCCGGTACTGAGGATCACGCCGCGCGGGTGATAGGCGGGGCGCTGTTTGAGATCGGTTGTCCTTCGTCCCCGTCCGGACTGGTTGCCGGCGGACCTGTGCAAATGGTCGGCTTTGGTGTGCAAGCGGCTGATGTCGGTCGCCGTGCCGATTGGTTTGAAGTCGTCGACCACGAACAGCGCGTCCTTGGCGGCGTGTGCCTTCTGCTCCAGATCGGTTTCCGTGTCGACCCAGGCGCCCGGCAGCGCGCGCGCTGAAAACGCGCCGAAATGCGCCATCGCAAGGGCCGCTAGCTCGGACTTGAAACAGCCGGTGGTCCCTTCCAGCCAGCCGCCGTGGTCCACCGCCACGATGTGCGCTGTCGCCGCCCGATAGATCAGCGCCAGCAATAAGGCGCCCACTTCCGGCCGCTGCGGACATAGGTCGAACAGGGCCAGGCTAGCCCTTACGGCCTCGCTGAGCGCTTCGCCGTCTGGCGGTGCTGGCAAACGGTATAGGGCCATGTGGCCGCGCCCTGGCTCAACCTCCACATCCTCGCGCACGTCCTCCGCGCCGATCGCGCCGCCGGCGTGCAGATAGCGCCACTGCTCGTCGATGCGCCGCCAGCCGGTGTGACTGTAGATCGTGCGTCGCCCAAACTCGGGTGATAGTTCCTGGATCGCACAGCGCAGGTGATCCTTGGTGCCCTGACCCGCGTAGACGATCGCCGCAGCCCCCAAGCGTGCGGTGACCCAGCCCAGGCCGGCAAAGTCTGCCGCCGTGACGTCGAACACGGGGAAGGTCCGGCCCGCTAACTGTGCTTCGATGGCGAAGCGAAGCTCTGGGGTCTCCTCGCCATCGTCATATTCTACTTGCGCCGCGATGCGCGCCGCGAAATTACACAAGGGAAACAGAAGGTCGTTCGGTTCCTGCTTTTGCACCCGGCAAATGCGCCCTTCGTGGATCTTATAGCGCGTGCCCCAATGCTCACTGGAACGCTTGTTGTCCTTAGCTTTGCGCCGACGGGGGTCAAGCGGGACTATTACAATCTTGTCATCGGGTGGTTTTCGGGTGTCGCCGGTCATGACGTCCCCTCTCCGCTGGCTGGACGGTACAGGGTGGCCGGCCCGTCGTCTTCGGCGAGGTTCCAGATGACGAACAGCGCCCCGGACTGGATTAGCTCCACGCTGAGCCTGTCCAGCGTCTCCCATGGCTCAGGATCGCCGAAACCGAACACGATGCAATTGGTGTCCGCCACTGGCCACACGAAGGCTTCCGGGTCTTCTCCGAAAGGCAGGACCAGCTTGCGCCCGACGAACCAGCTACGGGAAGCCGCCCGCCGCCAAGCTTCGCGCCCCGTCAAGATAGCAATACTGCCGCGGGCATCGTTCAGTTGCCGGCTGTAGGGCGCGTGCTTTTTCCTGCGTTCAAAACCGGACATGGCAACTCCTCTCGTCCTCAACGGCTTCAGCCGGCGTCGATCCGCAGTGGTTCGCGGCTTTGGCTGTCAGTCTGGCTGGATAGGCGGCCGCTTCGCCCTGGCTGCCACCATCGACAAAGGCGACAAGGCTGATTGCATCGCCGCCCTTGTCGCCGCTGGCAAAGTCCGACCAGACCCCGGCCTTGTTGCCTTCCAGGCAGACCTTAAGGCTTTGCCCATCGGCGCCGGATCGGTCGCCGATGGGCCATTCCCGCCCGCTGCACTTGCCATTGGGCAGCCAATGTCGGCAGATCGGCTCAAGACTGGCGATCGCCGCTGCCTTGATAGCCTCGAAGTACAGCGGCTTAGGTCTAGCCATTGCTAGCCTCCTCATCCGCCCCGGCCAGGAAAGCCTCCACGAGCATGTCGGTAAGGTCGCCCCGGTCCAGCGTCATGCCATCCGCTCCATTACGCATGGAATGGAGTGGTGTCCAATCAGCTCGGCCGCGAAACCACGTGCCTTTCTGAACATCACTAGCCGCGTTTGCCCCGTTCCGTCGGAAGCCGCGATCTCGTCGAGTATCTCCCGAACGACGGGGTCCATATTGACGGGCTTTTTGGGTTGCGGGCTGCTCATGACTGCGGCCCTCCCTGCTGGCCGGCATCGGTCGCCGCGTTAAACAGAGCGCGGGCGTGCTGGTCCGCACGGCCGATCAGATCGACTGCTTCGGCCAGACTGGCCGCGATACTGAAAGGGCGTGCGCATGGCGGGGTGCCGCTCCTGCTTCGCATGCCGCACGGCGGCCCGTAGAACCGTCGACAGGCACGGATAATAGCTAAGAGGGCCAGGACGGCAGCCGGCAGCGACCAGGCGCCACATCCCGTCGATTTCACGCCTTAGCTTTCGCTGAAAGTATGTATCGCGCGGGCGGCTCATGGCTTGCCCCCTTCGCTACCGTCAGCGGCCCCGGCCAGCTTGGCCAGCACGGCCCGGATATCGCCGACACGCCAGGCGGTACTAGACGGACCCAGCTTTACCGGAGCAGGGAGTGTGCCGTCCTTGGATCGCCGCCAAACCGTGTTTTTTGAACAGGCGAACAAAGCCGCCAGGGTGTCCACGCGAACATAGCCCGAATCCGGTAAGGCGTCGAAATCCACTAAGGGATCGCGGGTCTTGGGTGAGCGTTTGGCGGGTGATTTCGCAGGCCGGAGATCAGCCGTGACCCGTGTGGGGAGTTGTGGAGCGGGGTGTTTGGATTTGTGCTTTTGCATCGCTTTGGCCTCCATGTGGCCAGTTAAGGTGCGATGTAGTTTCGCGGCGTACAGTTGCGTTTATAAGCCCGTTAACGGGGTAATCGTCCACTGTACGCGGACGGCATCCATTGTGCCGGCAGGAGTTACACCCTGCACGCTGAGGCTACCCTCTCCGCGCAGACTGAAGCTTATTGAACTGGGTGAGCCACTTTCTAACAGTCCTAAATTTAGCGGGGACCACTTTGCCCGCTATATCCTCCGCAGCAGCATCCAGGCTCTTGTACATCCCCATATTCTTCTCATAGTGTGCTAACGCCTGCTCCTTGATGAATCGGTTTTCAGCATGTCGGACCGTAGCGGCCTTTTTCGCCAACCGTGACATTGCATCTTGGATAATAGTATCCTCCGGATAGCTTGAGCCAGTTGCCATACCCAGCCAGTAATAGGCCACTCCAACATGCGCCCACGCTTTGTTTGAGTCGCCTTGCAGATCCGCAAATACTGCCGATTTGCAATATAAGCGGGCAATAGAAGCCATCATGAACGACTCTGCCCGCACCCCAACAGAGCCCTTGGCGGAAAGTGATTCAAAGAGCGCCTCAGGCGATGCATAAACGCTGGTTGCTTCCCCACTTACCGTCACCTCCGGTAGCTCGGACATGAATTTTTGCCCGTTATTACCGGGAAACCATGCGTAGTGGAGAGCTGAAAGGGTTTCGAGTATCTGCCGAGCCGCATCAAGTGGCTTTCCCATGGGTTCAATCAGGTTATCCTCTTCAGCCATAACTTTCCTTCAAGAGTCGGCCCTTCATGGTAGGCACCACGCCAGCGGGTGAAGGGGTCCCGTTTTCGTCTGGCCGGACTAGGCGTGGTGATTCGATGGTATCAGGTTCGGGCGGGGCGGGCCTTGCAGTCAGGCGGCCGTGTTCGATGTTTAGGCCTTGAACGATGAGAAAACTTTCTTCCGTTCAAATTGCGTGCGCGTGGCTGATCGCCGACAGTAAGGTAGGCGGGTGTTCTCCGGGCTCTTTGCGCTGGCGGGCTTGGTCGGCATAGCTTTCTTGCTGCTCATATGGCCTTGACCGATAGACTTATGACCATGCGCAAGCACCAACCACGATCAACACGCCGCGACCTTGCCATATGGGCCTTACTGGTTGCCGCCTATTACGCTTTTCCTGATACCGTTGCCAAGATCGCCATGCTTTCCGTGGGCCTGCTCTGGCTCCTCTCCGGCGCGCTGGTACTGGTCATCGTGCTGTTGTACTTCATTGACTTTGGCCGGCCGAAGTAGGCCACAATCAACCGGGGCGCCGGAACAGGATGATCGAAGCGCCGATCTTCAAGCCGTCCAGATAATCCGCCCAGGCCTGCATCATCTTGCGGCGCTCGGGCAGGTGTTCGGCGTGGTTATACGCGGCCTTGATCTTGTTTCGCTCCGCGTGGGCAAGCTGGCGCTCGATCATGTCGGACGGCCAGCCCTGCTCATGCAGCAAGGTTGACGCCATACCCCGGAAGCCGTGGGCAGTCATGGGCGTATCGCTGTCCGGCCCATAGCCCATACGCACTAGGGCGGCCCGCACGCTTTCCCGGCTCATGTGCTGGTCGCGATTGCGCACGCCGGGGAACACATAGCGGCGGCTTCCTGTGAGCGGGTGCAGGTCTCGCAAGATGACGACCGCTTGAGCCGACAGGGGGACGATATGGCGGCCTTTCATCTTCATGCGCTCGCCCGGGATGCGCCACTCTCCAGCATCCAGGTCGAATTCGTTCCACTCCGCAGCCGCCAGCTCCCCAGGCCTGAGGAAGACCAGCGGAGCCAGTCTCAGCGCCGCATGCACGATCGGCGATCCTGAATAGCCGTCAACGGCCCGCAGCAGTTCTCCCACGGCCTTGGGATCCACGATGGTGGACCGGTGCTTGGTCTTGGCGGGCGGCAGGGCACCGATTAGGTCGGCGGTAGGGTCCCGTTCGGCCCGGCCGGTCGCGACGGCATAGCGAAATACCCGTCCGGCATCGCTGCGTATCCGTTGCGCCGTATCCAGACGGCCCCGCTCGACCGTTTTATTTAAAGCGGCCAGCAACTCGCGTGCTGTGATTTCGCCAACAGGCCTGGCACCGATCCAAGGGAAAAGCCCAGTTTCCAGCCGTTCCCTAATGTGGCGGTGCGTAGTTTCTACCCATTTGCCCCGGTTAATCGCCAGCCATTCGCGAGCGATGGTTTCAAAGCTATTTGCGGCCCGTTCGGCGCCGGCCGTTTTGGCGGCTTTCTTCTGAACGCCGGGGTCAATATCTTGGGCGAGAAGTTGCCGGGCTTCATCGCGCCTCGTGCGAGCAACGGCAAGGCTTACATCGGGATAGATGCCAAACGATAGGGTTTTCTGTTTCCCCCAGTGGCGGTAGTTCATGCGCCACAGCTTGCCGCCGTTGGGATTCACTAAGAGGTAAAGGCCTCGCTCGTCGGTTAGCTTGTAGGGCTTTTCGGCCGGCTTGGCCTTGCGGGCTTCAATGTCTTGCAGCATGGGCGTTCCCCTTGATTTGATGGTATCGGCCATACCATCAAGGCAGATACCAGCATAAGTACCATCACGAATGATGGTATTGGATGCTAGTCCATGGTGCTGAATGAGACAATAAAAAACCCGCTAAGCCCTATGACTTGCGGGTTTTGGTGTTGCTTGGTGTAGCTTGATATTGCTATTTGGTACCGAGGGCCGGAATCGAACCGGCACGGAGTCACCCCCGTCAGATTTTGAGTCTGATGCGTCTACCAGTTTCGCCACCTCGGCAGAGTCCGCGTATTCTAACGGCATTTTATTTGCGACGCTAGCCTTGTCGGATTACGCGTGCGTCCGAGGGTGCTTGCTTGAAGGGCGTACTTCCGCTATGGCATGATTTACGCCGATTTGCACCCTGATTCCGGGTGTCATGCGGGCCGCTGTTCCGCGATATTCATCTGACGCCTTTAAGAATCCGAGGTGATGAGCATGCCCGGCCGCAATCTTCTTTTCGTTCCCGGTTCTGCGATTTTCCCGGAATCCGTGCCCAGCGCCCATGGATGTGCCGTCCGAAAATAGGTGCCGCCCCAATTTTTCGTTCCTGGCCCAGCAGGAACGGGCGGACTTGACGAAGCTAGTCCGCATCCGCCGAACCGATAGAATTCGCAACCCGTACGAGTTTCGCCCAGCACCGCATGAGTAAACCCAAAGTAATCGTCACGCGCCGTTGGCCGGCCGCCGTTGAGGCACGCTTGCGGGAATTGTTCGATGTCACGCTTAATGAAGCCGATGTGCCGTTGAGCGCGGATCAGTTGAAAGACGCGCTGCGCCATCACGACGCGGTGCTGCCGACGGTGACCGATGCCTTGACTGCGGAGGTGCTGGGCGCGGAGCCCTTGCGCGCGCGCATGCTCGGCAACTTCGGCGTGGGTTACAACCATATCGATATCGAAGCGGCCATGGCGCGCGGGATCACCGTGACCAACACGCCAGACGTGCTCACCGACTGCACGGCGGACATCGCCGTGACCCTGATGCTTATGGTCGCGCGCCGGGCGGGAGAGGGCGAACGCGAAGTGCGCTCCGGCCACTGGGCCGGCTGGCGTCCGACCCATCTGATCGGCACCAAGGTGACCGGCAAGACGCTGGGCTTGATCGGCTTCGGCCGCATCGCCCGCGCATTGGCGAAGAAGGCCCATTACGGCTTCGACATGCCGGTCATCTTCTACACCCCCCATCCGCCGGAGGACGAGGTCTGCCGCGATCTGGGCGCCAAGCCCTGCGCCAGCATCGAAGAGGTGCTGAAGCAGGCCGATTTCGTTTCCCTGCATTGCCCCGGCAGCAAGGAAAACCGGCACCTCATCGATGCCGAGCGCCTGGCCTTGATGAAGCCTGGCGCTTTCCTGATCAACACGGCACGCGGCGACGTGGTGGACAACGACGCGCTGGTTCGGGCCTTGAAAAACAAAACCATTGCCGGCGCCGGTTTGGATGTCTACGAAGGCGAACCCCATGTGAATCCGGGCTTCCTGGAGCTGGAAAACGTCGTGCTGTTACCCCACATGGGGAGTTCCACGGAAGAAACACGCGCTGCGATGGGGCTGAGGGTGGTCGAAAACCTCAGCGCATACTTCGCCGGCCAAGTGCCGCGCGACAAGGTGGTATAAGCCTTGACCATGCAACTCGGCATGCAAGCCTCGCTCTGGCCGACCGAGCAGTCGGTTCTGAGTGCGGACGACTACGCCGCCCTGGCCAACCGCCTGCGCCCGGCGCTGCTCGCCCGGATGCGGGAGCTGCAACTCGATGCGGGTTTGGCCGAGCCGCTCAAGCGCGTCTACATCCCATTGGCCGCCTGGGTCCATCGGCAAAAGCAAGAAGGCAGGGCTTTCGTTCTAGGCGTCAACGGCGCTCAGGGTTCGGGCAAGTCGACGCTGAGCGCATTGCTGTCGCTCATTCTGACGGAAGGTTATGGCTACAAGGTCGCCGGCTTTTCCATCGACGACATTTACAAGACCCGCGCCGAGCGCGAAAAACTGGGCCGCGAAGTACACCCCTTGCTGGTCACCCGCGGGGTGCCGGGCACCCACGATGTCCAACTCGGCTTGGATACGCTGGCCGCGCTGGTCGATCCGGCGGGCTCATCCGTCGCGATACCAGCTTTCGACAAGGCACATGACGACCGCCTTCCGTCGAGCGAATGGTCCGTGCTGGCCGGTCCGGTCGACGTGGTGATTTTCGAGGGCTGGTGCGTGGGAGCGAAACCGCAGGACGATGCGGAATTGCAGTCCGCGCTCAATGAACTCGAAGCGCGGGAAGACGTCGACGGCGTCTGGCGCCGTTTTGTCAACGAGGAACTGAAAGGCGAATACGCCGAGCTGTTCGCCCGCCTGGACAGGCTGATCATGCTCAAGGTTCCGAACATGGAAAGCGTCTACGAATGGCGCAGCCTGCAGGAAGAAAAACTGGCCGCGACTATAGTGCCGTCCGGCCGACACCGTATCATGGACTCATCGGGTCTCAAGCGTTTCATCATGCACTACGAACGCCTGACCCGGCACATGCTAGCCGAAATGCCCGAACGTGCCGACCTGACCCTGTTCCTGGACGAACATCATCAATTCACCGCCATACACATCAACTCATAATCACGCTATGACCATAACTTCATTTCACCCGCCCGTGAGAACCTTGATGGGACCGGGTCCTTCCGACGTACCCCCGCGCATCCTCGAAGCCCTGGCCCGCCCGACCATAGGCCACCTGGACCCGCTGTTCGTGGGCATGATGGACGAGATGAAAGCGCTGCTCCAATACGCTTTCCAGACCAAGAACGAACTGACCCTGCCGGTTTCCGCACCCGGTTCCGCCGGCATGGAAACCGCTTTCGTCAACCTGATCTCGCCCGGCGACACCGTCATCGTCGCCATCAACGGCGTGTTCGGCGGACGTATGAAGGAGAATGTCGAGCGCGTCGGCGCCACGCCGGTGATCGTGCAGGACGCCTGGGGCCAGCCGGTCGATCCGCAAAAGATCGAAGATGCGCTGAAGGCTAATCCCGGCGTTAAGGCGGTCGCCTTCGTGCAGGCCGAAACTTCCACCGGCGCCAATTCCGACGCGGAAACCATTGCCCGCCTGGCGCATGCGCACGGCGCGCTGGTCATCGTCGACGCGGTCACCTCGCTGGGCGGTTCGCCGCTCAAGGTCGACGAATGGGAGATCGACGCCGTTTATTCCGGCTCGCAGAAATGTTTGTCCTGCACGCCGGGGCTCTCGCCGGTCAGCTTCAGCGAGCGTGCCGTCGAAGTCATCAAGAACCGCAAGACCAAGGTGCAGAGCTGGTTCCTCGACCTCAGCCTGGTGATGAGCTACTGGGGCGGCGGCACCAAGCGCGCTTATCACCACACCGCGCCGATCAACGCCTTGTACGGCTTGCACGAAGCCCTGGTCATCCTGCAGGAGGAAGGTCTGGAGAACTCCTGGAAGCGCCATAACGACCTGCATTTGGCCTTGCGCGCCGGCTTCGAGGCGCTGGGACTGAGCTACGTGGTGCCGGAAGGCTCCCGTTTGCCGCAGCTCAATGCCGTGACCATTCCGGCCGGCGTGGACGATGCGCAAGTGCGCAGCACTCTGCTGAACCGTTACAACCTGGAAATCGGCGCGGGCCTGGGCGATCTGGCCGGCAAGATCTGGCGCTTCGGCCTGATGGGCCACAGCGCCACGGCGAAGAACGTGATCTTCGCGTTGAGCGCGCTGGAAGCCACGCTGACCGAGCTCAATGCGCCGATCGAACGCGGCGTGGCCGTCGCGGCGGCGCAGAAAGTCCTGATCGAAAAGGGTTATTGATCTTCGTTCGGACGGGGTGCGGGATGGCCGGTGGCCTCTTGCACCTCATGGATGAGGCGTGGGTGGAGCGGGCTTTAAGCCCGCTCTCACAAATCAGCTCTGCGCGCGAGGGAGCGCTTTCCGGCCTACGGCTCGTTCCAAGCCGCCCCATATAACCAAACCAGCGAGTCACAGTCTTGAGTCTACGCGACGCTCTCGTTTCCCTGCCGCAATACATCCTGCCGCATCATCCGCTATCCCGCGTGATGCACCATCTCACCCGCTGCGAAAACCGGCTGTGGAAAGATGCTTTCATCCGCAACATCATCCGGATATACGGAGTGGACATGAGCGAGGCCCTGGAGCCTGATCCAGACGCCTACCCCAGCTTCAATGCCTTCTTCACCCGGCCGCTCAAGCCGGACGCACGGCCGCTGTCGGCGGAGCCCGGTGCCTTGCTATGCCCTGCCGACGGCGCGATCAGCCAGATCGGCCGGATCGCCGACGATAGCCTGATCCAGGCCAAGGGCAAGAGCTTCAGCGCCACCGAATTGCTGGGCGGCGATCCGGCGCGCGGCGAGCTATTTCGCGACGGCCATTTCGCCACCATTTATCTGTCTCCGCGCGATTATCACCGCCTGCACATGCCGCTGACCGGCACCCTGCGGGAGATGGTCCACGTGCCCGGGCGCTTGTTCAGCGTCAATGCGGCGACTACGCGTTTCGTGCCCAATCTGTTCGCCCGCAACGAACGCGTCGTCGCCGTGTTCGACACCGAGGTCGGTCCCATGGCCCTGGTGCTGGTCGGCGCCATATTCGTGGCCAGCATCGAGACCGTCTGGCACGGTGTGGTCACGCCCCCCACAGCGTCACAAATCCGCACCTGGGTATACAGCGAAGACGCGCCCCGCCTGGAAAAGGGCGCCGAAATGGGCCGCTTCAACATGGGCTCCACCATCGTCGTCCTGTTCGGCAAGGATGCTGTGGACTGGGGAAAAGACTTGGGGGAGGGTGACAAGGTGCGCATGGGACAAGCCTTGGGCTACCGCCACACGGTGTAACCCCCAACCGGCCGTAACAACGAGAGGTAACGACATGCCGACCAAGAAAACCAGTCCCGATCTGAACAAGCTCGACCGCGTCGTCGCCGAAGCCCGCCGCGACCGGGAAGAGCGTGAGCGAGGCTATCGCGAACGCGCGCTCAAGATGTATCCCTGGGTGTGTGGCCGTTGCGCCCGCGAGTTCACCCTCGCGAATGTGCGCGAGCTCACCGTGCACCACCGCGATCACAACCACGACAATAACCCGGCCGACGGCAGCAACTGGGAGTTGCTGTGTCTCTACTGCCATGACAATGAGCATCAGCGCTATCTCACGGCCGACCTTACGGCCAAGGACAAGGCCGGCGCGCGGCAGGACGGCAATACCACCTTCAAGGCGTTCGCCGGTCTGGGCGACCTGCTCAAAGGCGGCAAATAATCGCGGTTCGCGACTCTCCGGCGGAGCGATTATCGGTGGGAGCGGGCTCAGCCCACGATCGAGCGCCCCGTCGCGAACTGAAGCCCGCTTCCATACCAGCCCCCTGGGTCCAAGCAAGCATGCTCAGCATCTCCAATCAGGTCGCCATTCCTCTTGCCGAGATCGAGTTGACGGCGATACGCGCGCAGGGTGCTGGCGGACAGAATGTCAACAAGGTTTCTTCCGCGGTTCACCTGCGCTTCGACATCCGCGCATCCTCGCTGCCGGAGTTCTACAAGGAAAAATTGCTGCAACTGAGCGATCAACGCATCTCGGGCGACGGTTGCGTGGTCATCAAGGCGCAGCAGCATCGCAGCCAGGAGGTGAATCGAGCCGATGCCCTGGAACGCCTGCATTCTTTGGTCAAAAGCGTGGGTGCGACGCGCAAGGCCCGCAAAGCCACCAAGCCCACCCGCAGTTCGCAGAAAAGGCGGCTGGGCAGCAAGAGCAAGCACGGGCAACTCAAAGCCTTGCGCAGTCGGCCTCCCGACTAGCGCATCCTGCGGACTTTGAAATTGCCTGACCGCCGATGCTGGAAATCAGCCTAAATCGGTCACCTTGCTCCGGCATCATCGATCGTTGTTTACGGCTAGAATTCACAGTCTCATCTATTATAGGTAAATCGCTGTCAGAAAATTTTACAGCCTGAAGGGCTGAGACCACTCGGCTTTGGAACTCGGCCGGTCGCCCCTGCCACCGGGCCACGTTATTGTTATTAAGAGTGAAAAAATAGTTATCTGCAACATCCCTCTCCCGCCGGGAGATGGATGAGTAATTATAAAAAATCAATAGCTTGTGATTTTATCTCTCATGCTGGATGTGGGCTAATACAGGTTTTTCTTAAGGAGGTGCTGGGTTAGCCGACCATCCCGGTCGATAGGACTGAACGTTACTACCTCATGGCCGATCAGGGCGACAGCGCGGTGCGAGGTCAAATAAATAAGGATGTGTAATCTTTTTATGCCTCCCCGTTTCCCGCCAGGTTACCAGCGGGCGCGCCGTGTCCAGCCGATGAGGTTATAGGATTCGAGCACGCAGCCTATAATTTCAAGCCTTTAGACTGCTAGTTAAGGAAGCCCAAATGATTGATTTGAGCAGAGACAAAATACCGTCAACGGTCAATTTTGACGTGAGGCGGGGCTGCCAGAGTATGTCCACGGGAGTGGTCGGCGGTTTGTTTTTCGCTGGAATGATGGCGTTTTACGCTCTGTTCAGGGCTGATATCTTAAATAACGGAGGCCCCGATATCATCCATGCCCTATGGTGGCTGCCAGCGACGTTCTCGCTCCCGTCAGTGCCACGAAGTTACTATGACATCCTGTTTGCGCTACTGCTGTGTTTTCAGGTGATGGTCACCTGGGAGTTGGCGAAACACTGGCTGGCGAGATGCATGACAACCCTGGTCCTTGCTGCGAGTCTGTTCGCCGCCTATCTCCTGGCGAGGAAGGGCCGCTATCTGTTCTTCTCCGATGACGTTTATTCGGGCACCGCATGGCTTTGGACGCAGATGGAGGCGCTCTGGGCCCTAACGGCCTTGGCTTTGCTGTCGGTTTGGCTGGTTCCGATGGCCCGCGCCCTCAAGGCTGGTCGGCGGCCGGTGGTTTCGCCCTTGGGCTGGGCGATAAGGACCGCCTGCTGGCGATGGCTGGCCGGTATAGTCTTCTTCGGTACGATACTGATTCTCTCATTCGGACATCCTTATTATCAATCCAAGTTTTTCGAGCCTTGGCGAACACTGAGTGCCTATGTGTTTTCCGCTTTTCTGGTTCTTGGACCGCCTTACATTCTTTTGACCAATCTGTTTCGGGGGCACCGGTTCGAGGACCGTAGCGATCCCTTGTTCAACATCCTATTGCTGGCCCGTGGTTTATCTCTCGCCGTGCTTCGTTGGCGATCACGGTCGTTGAGACGGACCCTCGCGAATCGGCGCGTTAAGGTGTCGTTTCGCGATTTGCTTGTCAAACTGTTCTTCCTTCCCCTGATGGTGAATTTCATTTTTGAGGAATCTTCCGGGCTGAGTCAGCACCTGTCGACAGTGCTGTCTCAGTTGGCCGAAGGCCAGTCCATCCTGAAAAAAACCGTTTTCGATCACGCTTATTGGGCGATGTTTCACACGATTTTCTGCATCGACGTGGGGGTAGGCATGCTCGGGTATGCCTGCAGTTCACGCTGGCTGGGTAACCGGTCGAAGAGCGTGGAGCCGACTTTGTTGGGTTGGGGCGTCGCACTCGCCTGTTATCCGCCCTTCAATCAGGTTTCCGGAATTTATCTACCGTTCAAGAGCATGAGTACAACACTCAATCCCTATTTGCAGGCGGATTGGATTGACATGGGACTCAAAGCCATGACGATTGCGTTATGGGGCATTTATGTCTCGGCGACTCTGGCCTTCGGCCTCAGGTTCAGCAACCTGACCCACCGAGGCATCATCACCCGTGGACCCTATGCGTTTGTCCGCCACCCGGCTTACACCGCGAAGGTCCTAGCGACCTGGTCGTCCGGCCTGACGACTTTTTCGGACCCGCGGCAATATCTGTTTCTGCTGGTCTGGAACGGGGTCTATTACCTGCGGGCCATCACCGAGGAAAGACACTTGAGGCTGGACCCGGATTACCGCCGCTATTGCGAACGGGTCAAATACCGCTTCATTCCGGGGCTAGTGTGAGTCGGGAAAGGCCGCTGATCAGGGCGAGATCCCTAAGCGGTTTTGTCGATTGGAGCCTTACAAAAAAGCCCCGCTAGTGGCGGGGCTTTTTTACAGGACATTTAGGTTCAGCTCGCTACACGTCGGCTTGAGAAAGCGAGACCCAATAGCCCCGTCCCGAACAGCAGGATGATACCAGGCTCGGGAATCTGGCCGGTTTGGCCGGTAGTTCCGGTTTGGCCGGTTGTCCCGGTTGTCCCGGTCGTTCCGGTCGTTCCGGTCGTTCCGGTCGTTCCGCTAGTACCGCCAGCGTCGTGGGAGAATGGCGCATTTATGTATTTGGCATCATTTTGTTGGGTGAAATAATGATCGTAGAGATCGAAGTGGAACGGCGTGTTTGCTGCGACGCCGCTGATGGCAATGTCATATACATTGATTTGGGCCTTATTGGCATCACCCGCACCAGGCGTCGGGAAACTGGTAATGAAATCGCCTATCGGCGAGTCGGTGAGCGTGAAGTCACCCAGCTTAAACTCCGTCCAGTCGGTCCCTGATCCATAAATGCCATGCGTCGGGAGAGACGAGCCGTCGCCCAGCAATGGGGCGGACCCGTTGGTGACGGTTTGACTGAATACGGCTGCACCGGGGGTCGAGGGATCGGTGAAGCCGCCCAATCCGCCTGTCGTCGACGGCGTCAGCGTAAAGGTTGGAGCCAAGCCATCGGCGTAAGCGATGGAAAGCTTTACGTCGAAAATCGATCCTTTGTTACCAGGACCAGCCACGTTGCCAATCGCCCAAAGACGTAGTGGGCCGCCGTTGAGAACCCAGGTTTCACTACCACCGTCATACGTGGCGCCTTCAAGATAAAGTTGGAGTTCGGGGATAGCCTGCGCGGTCCCGGCGGCAAGTAGGCTGCATGCCAGGAATGCGCTTTTTAAATATTTTGCGTTCATAAATTTTTCCTCGTTAGCATCACGGACGGATCGCAGTAAGAAATATACATAGTCCATGCCATGAATATAAGGCATTGATAGTTATTAATATTTGATGGGCATCATGCGATTTTTGGCAGAAATGTAAAAAATTCTGACAGCCTGCCTGTGTTTGCTAGCGATGGTCCAGCCGACTTAAGGACCATGTGCATGGTCGATAGAAAAGTTCGTGCGATCCGCGTACATGAAAAAAGCCGGCAGAGCCGGCTTTTTTCGGGGGTTAGGTTTAACTTCTAATATCAGCTACTTGAATATCGTCTCGGTCGCCGCGGCTTGATTGCCGGCCGGATCCGTGGCCACCGCCTTAAGCGTGTGGCTGCCCTTGGCCACATTTCGGGTATTCCAGGTGTAGCTCATGCTTCCGCTTGTAACAGTGCTCTTCAGGGCGCCATCGATATACAGCTTGAGCGAAGCTACCACGACGTTGTCTTGTCCTATGACCGAGATCGTGACCTTGGTCCCAACATTGCTGTTGTTCGCGGGAGAGACGAATGTCACGGTAGGCGGCGTGGTATCGGCGACATTGGCGACGTTGTCCACCGTCACAGTCACGCCGCTGGAAACGCCTTGGTTGTTTTGGGCGTCGTAGGCCTTGGCGGTGAGCGTGGCATTACCGTCTGCAACCAGGCTAGAATCCCAGGTGAACTGATAGGGCGCGACAGTATCGGTTCCGACCAGCTGGCTGCCGGCGTAGAGCGCTACTTGCGCGACGCCCACGTTGTCGGCGGCGTTGACGTCTACGCTCACCAAGCCTTTTACGGTCGTGCCGGCCGTCGGCGAGAAGACGCTGACACTGGGCGCCTGGGTATCCGTGGCCTGGGTCTGCGACGCCAACTGTACGGCTTTCGCCGCATTGACCCGGCCCCAGCCAAAGTAGGGGTAAAAATCCGTACCGGCGATATCGTCCCCCGAAACTTCCAACACCTTTTCGACCTGATCGGGGGTGAGGGCCGGATTGGCAGACTTGATTAGTGCGACTACGCCCGCGACGGTCGGTGCGGAGAAGGACGTGCCGTACCATTGCCCGTAGCCGCCGCCCGGACTGGTTGTCCAAATGTAATTGCCAGGGGCCGCCACGTCGATATAGCTACCGTAGTTCGACCAACTGGCCTTGGTGTCGTTGGTATCGGTCGCGGAAACACTGATGATATAAGGGTTATCGGCATAGCCGGGATCGGTGCTGCCGTTTCCGGCAGAAACGACTACGAGGCCCCCCTTGCCGCGCATGTATTGGGCGGCCGAGGTGACTGTAGACACCTGATTGACTTCGTAACTGATATTGGCCACGTCGGCACCGTTGTCAGCGGCCCAGGTGAGGCCCTTGGCGATGTCGCTGTAGTAGGCGAATCCGTCGGCACTGTTAGTGATTCGGATCGGCAGGAGCTTGACGTTCCATGCAACAGAGGTAACACCGGTGCTGTTGTTGCTAGCCGCGCCAACCGTGCCGGCGACGGCCGTGCCGTGCCCTCGGGTGTCCGAGGTGTCTCCGTTGTTGCTCACCACATTCCAGCCGGGAAGCAATTGGCCGGCCAGATCGGGGTGCGTCGCTTCCACGCCGCTATCCAGAATAGCGACGGTGACGTTCGCCCCTCTGCTAGCATCCCACGCCGTGGGCGCTTGAATCTTGGCCAGGTGCCAAGCGTTCGGGAACTTCGGGTCGTTTGGGGTCGTTTGGTTAGGACCAATTAATCCGTCCAGCTCTGCGAACTTTACATGAGGGTTCTTCGATAAGGCCTTGACGATGGCCGCCTCCGCTTTGGCCGGTACTTCCACGACATGCACGTCGAGTTGCGGTAAGCGACCTTGTGAGCGTGCGCCGTGTTTGCTCAAGATAGCGTCGAACTCGCCATCCGGTAGACCCGCACGCGGCTGGACCAGGATGCGGCCTTCCGCCCATTTGTCCGGGGCCGCGTCCGCCGTGGTGGCGAACGCAAGCCCTAGTATCGCGGAGACCGCGGCGGCAAGGCAGACGGAAATGGGTTGGTTGGTTCTAGAGTTCATGGTCATATCCTCTCTGCGTTGAATTTTTGGGAAATCCGGCGTATCGCACAGAGGGACCGCAATGCTTGCGGTGGATCGCTGGCAATCCCGCTGTCGTAGGATTTCTCCCGTAGACCGGTAACTTTGCGTCGCCACCTTTCGGTGGTTTTGCCTTTTTCAGGTCATCAATCCCCTCGGTCGCCGGTTATCCATTCCGGTGCGGGGGGATGTCTGGTTCCTTTGGTGGGGAAGATTAATGGGGCTGTGAAACGGGCATTGTGACGTGGCTCTCAAAGCGACGAACTTTTCAAGGCGCACGATGCCTGCTCCGGCTTCTGTCGGCGATGTCATTGTATTGAGCAATTATTTCTCTTGATGTCAGAGATAGCCTTGCCGTGCGCCTCGCCCGGACTGACTCCGTAGGCGGGCCGCGCGTTGGGGTACGTAAAATCCTGATTACATTAGCATATGGCGTGCCAAGTGTTCTATCGTTGCCAGGCCACTGCCGAGTTTCGTAAGGAAATCTATGGGGTCTAGGAGGAATAGCTGGGCGTGACGTGGGGCCATCAAGCCTCCCCATGCAGGAACACCGGACGCAAGAAGACAATATCGCTCCAGTTCCGTCGGGCTCAGGCGACAGTGTCGTTCGGAATACCAAAACACATGACGGAGCCGGGCGCCGAACTGCGCTCAGGGAAAACCGTTGGGGCCAGCGTTGGCCTGCCAACAGGCTGCGGCGATTTGAGGAAGTCCTAAGTGCCTGGGCCTACACGGTCGTCTTTAACTCACAGGTGTGAGCGCAGATCGTCCGATTCAGCACCTCGGCTGTTCCGCAAGCCGGCGACTCCATTCTTCCGGCTTGCATCCTTCAAACATTTCGATAATCATTGAAACATGGAAAACAAATCCGCCGTCACCGCCCTCGCAGCACTTGCCCAGGAATCCCGGCTGGCTGTCTTCCGTTTACTGGTGCAGGCCGGCCCGGAAGGTTTGTCCGCCGGTAAAATCGGCGAAGCGCTGGGTATCGCGCCGTCTTCCTTGTCATTCCATATGAAGGAACTGACTCACGCTGGGCTCGTTTCCTCCCGCCAGGAAAGCCGCTACGTCATTTACACTGCGAATTTTCACGCCATGAATGAGCTGATCGGTTTCCTCACCGAGAACTGCTGCAACGGCGCTCCTTGCGCGCCCGGCGCGCTTGCTGACTGCACGCGGTGCGACGAGCCCGTCACCTGATCGACTACCCAATTCACCTCACTCGAAACGGAGTACCCGTCATGAAGAGATTCCACGTACACATCGCGGTCGACGATCTCGCTGAAAACATCCGCTTCTACAGCGCAATGTTTCAGGCCGAACCCGCGGTGCGCGAAGCCGATTACGCCAAATGGATGCTGGACGATCCGCGCGTCAATTTCGCTATCTCCACGCGGGGTCGCAAGCGCGGGCTGGACCATCTGGGGTTGCAGGTCGAGTCCGACGACGAGCTGGAAGCGGTGCAACGCGGTCTGGCTGCTGCCGCCTTGCCTGTCGAGGAACAGAAACAGAGCGCCTGCTGCTATGCCAAGTCGGACAAGTATTGGTCCGTCGATCCTCAGGGCATCGCCTGGGAGGCCTTCCATACGCTGGATCGCATTCCGATGTTCGGCGCGGACAACGTGATTCGGATCGATCCGGCTACCGCCTGTTGTCCCCCATCCAGTCCCAAGGCCCCGGCATGACGCGCACACCCCTGAACGTCCTGGTGCTCTGCACCGGCAACTCCTGTCGCAGCATCCTGGGCGAAGCGCTCATCAACCATCTCGGTGCCGGCCGATTGCGGGCGTCCAGCGCCGGCAGTCATCCCGTCGGCAAGGTCAACGAAAACGCCTTGGCGACTCTGGCTCGTCACGGGTTGTCGACCGAGGGCTATGCCAGCCAGTCCTGGGACGAATTCGAAGGCACGCTCTTCGACATCCTCGTCACCGTCTGCGATGCGGCGGCGGGGGAGGCTTGCCCGGTCTATCTGGGAGCGGCGGTGCGCGGCCATTGGGGCCTGCCCGATCCGGCCCATGTGACGGGGAGCCGCGAAGTCGTCGAAGCCGCTTTCGAGGCGACTTACGTGGCGCTGGAAAAACGCATCCGGGCGTTGTTGGCATTGCCGCTGGAAAGTCTATCCAAGGCCGAACTGGCCGAAGCATTGGATCGTATTGGCGCCGAATCCTAAGAGGAACGGGGAACAAGATCATGAACAAACAGGCATTGCGCGATAGCACGCCTAAATCCTGGCCGGCCGTCTGCGAGCCCAAGCGCTTGAGCGTGTTCGACCGCTACCTCACCGTCTGGGTGGCTCTGTGCATGGTGGTCGGCGTGGCTGTGGGCAAGGCCTTGCCCGAACCGGTCGCCGCGTTGAGGGCGATGGAGGTCTCGCACATCAACCTGCCCATTGCCGTGCTGATCTGGCTGATGATCTATCCCATGATGCTGAAGGTCGACTTCGGCTCAGTTCTCAATGTGGGCCGCAATCCCAAGGGATTGCTGATTACCCTGTTCGTCAACTGGCTGGTTAAGCCTTTTGGTATGGCGCTGCTGGGCTGGCTTTTTTTCAAACATATCTTCGCGCCCTGGATAGGCACGGCCGATGCCGATCAATACACGGCCGGCGTCATCATCCTGGCCGCTGCGCCCTGCACCGCCATGGTATTCGTGTGGAGCTATCTCACCGACGGCGATCCCGCCTATACCCTGGTACAGGTGGCGGTGAACGACCTCATCATGCTGGCGGTGTTCGCGCCCATCGTGAAATTTCTGGTTTCCGGCGCGTCGGGGCTGGAAGTGCCGTTCGACGTGCTGCTCTACTCGGTAATCGCGTTCATCGT